>CAZUXW010000056.1:17129-21517 GCA_964624625.1 uncultured bacterium | reverse complement strand
CATCTCAAGTTGTTCTTAATTCTTTCTTTGATCCTTTTTTCTCCCGTTAAGGCCAGGGCCGAAGGTCTTGCTTTGACCCCGCCCATGGGATGGAACAGCTGGAACGCCTTCAATATGGGGATCAATGAGACTGTCATCAAGGCAACCGCCGATCAGATGGTCACCAACGGCATGCGCGACGCTGGTTATGTTTATCTCAACCTGGACGACGGTTGGCAGATCAGCCGGGACGCGAAGGGTGAAATCCAGGCGGCGCCGGATCAATTTCCGTCCGGTATGAAGGCTCTGGGCGACTACCTCCATTCCAAAGGTCTCAAGTTCGGTATCTATACCTGCGCGGGGGATCTGACTTGCGGCAAAAGGCCGGGAAGTAAGGGCCATGAAAAACAGGACACGGCGACCTACGCTTCCTGGGGCGTGGATTACATCAAAGTCGACTGGTGCAGTACGGATGGACTCAAATCCCAAACCCAATATGCCCTCTTCCGGGACGGCATCAAGGCCAGCGGCCGTCCCATGATTCTGTCCCTGTGCAACTGGGGCGTGGACAAGCCCTCGCTTTGGGGACGCCAAATGGGCCAGCTTTGGCGGACGACCGGAGACCTCTTGCCCTGTTGGGACTGCAAAACCGATTGGGGCGGCAGCGGTATTATCTCGATTCTCGACCAGCAAATTGGCCTGGAATCCTATGCAGGTCCTGGTGGTTGGAATGATCCTGACATGCTTCAAGTGGGCAATGGTGCTTTAACCTTGGAAGAGTCCCGCTCGCACTTCAACCTCTGGTGCGTTTTGGCGGCTCCCTTGATCGCGGGTAATAAATTGACCCACATGAAACCAGAAGTGAGGGAAATCCTACTCAACCAGGAAGCCATCGCGGTGGATCAGGATCCACTCGGGAAAGAGGGGACCCGAATCAAGAGTTTCGGGGATGGTCGGGAAGTTTGGGCAAAGCCCCTCAGCGGCGGCGCCTGGGCTGTCTGTCTATTCAATCGGGGTTCAACATCGGCCAATGTGGAAGTTCTTTGGGCTGATTTGGGATTGAAAGAGGAGCGAATGAAAGTCCGCGACTTGTGGGCCCGCCGTGATCTGGGAGTTTTTGACAAAGGCTATTCGGTCAGTGTGCTACCCCACGGAACGGTGCTCTTGAAGCTCCGGGAAGACCTGCCCACCTATGATGCTCCTTCGGACACTTGGCGAATCCGTCCTGGAGGAGAAGCCTTCACCGATCATTCAGGAAAGGTTTGGTCCGAGGATAAGGATTTCGAGGGAGGTCAAACGGTCGAAACCGTTCAGCCGGTCACGGCCAAGGAAGACCATGAGCTTTACCAAACCGAAAGGTGGGGAGATGATTTTAGCTATGTGTTTCCCGTCAAGCCCGGCAAATACAAGGTGCGCCTCAAGTTCACGGAAGCTTACGTGAAGGAAAAGGGACAAAGGGTTTTCGACATCATCATCAATGATAAAAAAGTCCTGGCGAATTTTGACATTTTGGACGAGGCCAAGGGGTCCTTGGCTGGAATTGATAAAAGTTTTAAGGATATCCAGCCCGACTCCAAGGGCTTGATCAAGATCAGGTTCGTCGCCACCGTCCAAAACGCGAAGGTCTGCGCGATCGAGATTACGAAACAGTGATAAGAGTCTCAAGAAAATAAGTTTAGCCACAGATGAACACGGATTAACACGGATATTCCTTTGAAATGTCCAAAATATTTTGATTTGAAACATCTGAGTTCATCCGTGTTCATCTGTGGCAAAACATTCTTTAGTTTTTTGTTGAGGAGGGTGTAAGTCGATGAAAAACAAAAAACGCTGTCCATGGCCCGGAACTGAAGATGCCCTTATGATTTCATACCACGATAAGGAATGGGGCGTCCCGGTTCGTGACGACAGGAAGATTTTCGAGTTCCTGGTATTGGAAGCCTTCCAAGCGGGACTTTCCTGGAGGACCATCCTTCACAAGCGCGAGAATTTCCGTAAAGCGTTCAGGAATTTCGACTACAAAAAAATCGCCCGGTTCACGGCCAAGGACCGCGCCCGCCTCATGAGGGACGCCGGCATCATCCGCAACCGGCTCAAGATCAAGTCCACCATCGAAAACGCCAGGCTCTTCCGGGAAGTCCAAAAGGAATTCGGGACTTTTTCCAAGTACATGTGGTCTTGGGTGGGCGGTAAGCCCGTCGTCCACAGAATCAAAAAGATGGGGGAGATTCCGGTGGTGATCCCCGAGGCTGAAGCTTGGGCGAAAGATTTGAAGAAAAGGGGATTTAAGTTCCTGGGCCCGACCGTACTCTATGCCCATATGCAGGCCGTGGGCATGGCCAACGACCATACGTTGGACTGTTTTAGGCGAAAGATTTAATGAAACTCAAAAAATGATGGACCCTAGGTCTGGTTATTCTAGTCTTCCTTGACCTGGCTTCGCTGAAGCTACGCCGGACAAGATTTGAAAGGGACCATTGAGTTGGGAGCATTTTAGGTGTTCATTTCCGTCACAAAACTTAAAGTCAAAAGCTTCTGGCATCTCATCCCCTTTTTCATGAAAAGCATTCCAGCCTTCGCCCAGGCTCGAAAAGCCCCCGGCAATATTTTTACGGAGACCCGAACATTCGATTTGTTCACTTATGGAACCCTATCGGGGTGGGAATCGGAGTCGGCCATGAGGCAATACACCACCTCGGGGTCCCACCTGGAAGCCATGAAGGTTTCCCGCTTCATCACGGTTCTCCTCCAATCCACCCATTTTGAATCACCCGAAAGGACTTCCTGGGAAAGGGCATTGGAATTAATGGAGTTGGATAATAAATCCATAAAGTTCAGACCGCAAAAATGAAGGGGCAACTTCGGTAACGAAAATTGACGGTTTGGGTCATAGATCCCCTTTTATTCCATTGCCAACAGCCTCTTTTACGGTTATTTTTGTAACCGGTTACAACTAGTTCCATAAAGTTACATTCAAGCCCCTGGAGGAATTCATGTCCAGCTTCACGCCTAAGAAAGAACACCGCTTCTCATTCGGACTCTGGTGCACCGCCAACCGCGGACGCGATCCCTTCGGCGAGGAAACCAGGAGCCGCCTGGACCCCATCACCAACATCAAGGAACTGGGCAAGCGCAACGTCTACGGTTTCAACTACCACGATGACGACCTGATTCCCTTCGGCGCCAGCCTCCAGCTGCGCAACAAGATCATCAAGCAAACCAAGCAGGCCATGAAGGACTACAACATCATCTGTTCCATGGCCACGACCAATCTTTTCTACCATCGGGTCTTCAAGGACGGGGCCTTCACGAGCCATGACCCGAAAGTCCGGGCCTACGCCCTGCAGAAGGTCATGAAGAACATGGACCTGGGGGCGGAATTCGGGGCCAGCACCTACGTCTTCTGGGGCGGCAGGGAAGGCGCCGAGGTGGACGCGGCCAAGACGCCGGAAGAGGCCATCAAGCGCTACCGGGAATGCATGAACTACCTTTGCGCCTACGCCCGCCACCAGGGCTATAACTTCCGTTTCGCCATCGAGCCCAAGCCCAACGAGCCTCGCGGGGATATCTATTTCGCCACCGCGGGCCACGTCCTGGCCTTCATCGAGACCTTGGACTACCCGGAAATGGTCGGAGTGAACCCGGAAATCGAGCATTCCCGCATGGCCAACATGAACACCTACCACGACTTCGCCCAATGCATGGAAGCGGGCAAGCTTTACCACGTGGACCTTGGCGCGCAGAAACCGGGACGGTTCGACCAGGATCTTCGGTTCGGGTCGGAAGACATCAAGGAAACCTTCTTCGTCGTCAAGCTGTTGGAGGACAACAATTGGGCGGGAACCCGCAACTTTGACGAGCACCCCTACCGCTCCGAGGATGAAAAGGGCGTGTGGGATTTCGTCGAGGGAAGCATGAGGACCTACCTGATCCTTTGGGACAAGGTGAAGCGATTCAACTCGGACAAGAAAATCCAGCAGATCCTGAAAACCATCCACAACTCGGACCCGGTCACGGAAGGGATCATGCGGCACTTCTCCAGCGAAGGCGCCAAGAAATTGCAATCCCATAAATTCGACCCCATGGCCCTGTCCAAAAAACGCCTGCCTTACGAGGAACTGGACCAGCGCGTCCAAGAGTTGTTGATGGGAATCCGATAGTAAAATTAGGAATTAGGAGTTAGTAATTGGGAATTACGGCTTTAGGATTAAATTCCTAATTCCGCATTCCTCATTCCTAATTCCGCGGAGCGGAAAATGGGCGTGACGATCCAACAGATTGCCGTGAAGGCCGGGGTGTCCAAGGCCACGGTTTCGCGCGTTTTGAACGGTTTGGCCGTGAAGTACGAGACCGAACAAAAAGTCAAAGCCATCATGGAAAAGATGCAGTACCGCCCCCACCGCTTCGCC
>CAZUXW010000056.1:0-17029 GCA_964624625.1 uncultured bacterium | reverse complement strand
GGGCTCATCCGCGCCCTGATCCAGCGCCGTTTTCCCATGGTGGTGGCCAGTGAGAGGCGCTATGAGAACATCCTCCCCGCGGTTGTCATCGACAACTTTAACGGGGCCAAGGAAGCCACCGAGTATTTGATCGGCAAGGGCCACAAGCGTATCGGGTTCATCAAAGGACGCGACGACATGAGCGATTCGGCGGATCGTTTGGACGGTTACCGGCTGGCCCTCAAGGAGGCAGGCCTTCCTTTTGAGGAAAATCTTATGCTTCCTGGCCAATACGACATCAAGTCCGGGGCGGAAGCCGCGGTGAAGTTCCTCGAAATGCCCAAACCTCCCACCGCCATCTTCGCCTCCAACGATGGAATGGCCATCGGTGTTTTGGAGGCCTTGCGGGAGCGGAAAAAAGAGGGCACTTTCGCCGTCATGGGTTTTGACGATATTGAAATGGCCTCTTACGTGACCCCGTCGCTCACGACCGTGGGCTATGACCTTTACGACCTCGGCAAGCAGGCGGTCCATAAACTGCTGCGGGTGTCCAGGGGGGACGAGAAGAACCAGTCGACTTTGCAGTTGAAGACGCACCTGGTCGTCAGGGAAAGCGCTTAAAGGCCGTCGTCCGCTGTCCGAGAAAAACGAATCAAGGTCCGGGTTAGTCTAAAACGAAAAAGGAGAAGGCTATGAAAAAAGCGTTCATTTTCCTGGGCTTGATTCTGCTCGCGGCGGGTCCGATGGGATGCGGTCCGAAAAACGGCGGGCAGGTCATCCGGGTGGCGGACTTCCTCACGGATCCGGTCCTGATCCAAATCCTCAACAACACCCTGCATGACATCGAAAAACAAAACCCCGGCTTGAAGATCCAGTTGGAAACGACCCCCTATAACGAGTACCAGCAAAAAATCACCACCCAAATGTCGGCCAACAACGCGCCGGATATCCTTTTCGTGGAAGTGAATAACTTCGTCGACCTTTACCTGCGCAACGTGCTGGAGGACCTGAACCCCTACGTGGCCAAGGACCAGTTCGATCTCAAGCCCTATTACCAGGGCGTGGTCCACCGCTTCAGCCCCGACGGGCACCTCTTCGCCGTTCCCCAGGACACGGCTCCCATGGGTGTGATGTATTACAACAAGAAGATTTTCCAGGAAGCGGGCTTGCCCTTTCCAACGAACAAGTGGTCCTGGCCGGAGCCTTTTCTTTCCATCTGTAAGAAACTCTCGAAACAGGACGCCAAGGGAAAGCCCACCCGTTGGGCCTATACCGAGGCCAATCCCATCAACATCGAGAATTTCCTTCTCAGCAACGGCGGCAATTGGGTGGACAACGTTGACCACCCGACTAAGTTCACGGTCGACAGCCCTGAAGGAATTGAGGCGGCAAGATTCCGATACGACATGATTCACAAGTACCATGTGGCTCCCACCATCCCCGAGATGCAGTCCTTTAACTATGGGATGGGAGTAGAGCAGATGTTCATCAACGGCCAGATCGCCATGATGTCCAGCGGCATTTGGTACACCCCCAAGTTCCTGAAGGAAAAGAACCTGGATTGGGATGTGGTGGAATTCCCACGGGGCCCCAAGGGCCAGCAGGGCTGGGGATCGGGCGGATCGGGCTACGCCATCTGCAAAAGCTCGAAACAGAAGGAGATGGCCTGGAAGGTCATCCGCGCCATTACCGGGGAAGCCTCCATCACCAGCCTGGCCGCTACCGGAATGATCCAGCCAGCCTTGAAAAAACTGGCGGAGTCGGATGTCTACCTGAAGTCTCCCGGACCCGCCAATAAAGCCATGCTGCTCAATATGCCGGACCAGTCCACCTACCAGCCCTTCCTTTCCAATTGGGGGGAAATCTACTACGGGACATTGACCCCGGCGCTCGACCCCGTTTGGCTGGGGAGCAAGACGCCCGAGGAGGTTCTTCCGAAGGTTTCCAAGGAAATCAACAAGAAATTCTTTAAAAAATAAATTCTTAACCTGGTTTTACCACCAAGACACCAAGAATGTCTTTTGGGTAAATTAAAGCTAATTTTATGAGTGGTTTAAAACGAACCCCTTTTATGGTTTTCTTTTTCGGTGTCTTGTGTTTATAAACTTGGTGCCTTGGTGTCTTGGTGGTGAAAAATCATTTTTCGGGAAATGAAATGGGTTCATTACAACTGAAGCCCCGATTGGACGGTGGATGGGCGCTTTTCGACGGCGCCAAAGCCGTTTCCATCGCTCCCCGGCCCTTCGAAATGGAAAAACAGGGGCGGGTTTTTAAGGGCGGATGGACCTCGCGTTCGGGTCAACAATTTTCAGGGCGATTAAGCGATGAGCATGGCCCTTTTCTTTACATCCGAACCACTTTCCGCAAGCGCCTTTACGGGACCATGGCCGTCCTGGAAGAAAAAAGAACCTATCGGGCCCTCCGCGCCATTCCGAAAGCCCTCCTAACGGTCCGTTATTTTTTGCAACCGGTTCAAAAGCCGGAGGATGGTTTTCTCGTCATTCCCGCCCTCTGGTACGGCGATAACGAAAGCTGGAACCACAAGGCTTTTTATCCCAAGGGCCTGGATAAGGACTGGAGTTTCGGCGCGGACGGATCCTCTTGCCCCGCGGTGGTTTGGACCACGCCCCAATCCTCCTACGCCGTGGCCACGGACCCTTCCGTTCCCTTCCCCGTGAAAAAAGCCGGTTTGGAGGATGTATTCGGAATCGGATTCGCCCGGATGAAGGACCGGCCCCAGGCGGTTTTCACTTTTCCCGCACAGGAGATTCCTCAAAGTTATCCTTTTGGACAAAAATTGAAAAAACCCCTGGAGCCCCGCCAGGATTGGAAAAAGGGACAGAGCCTCACCCTTTTCTTTTACCATTCCGCTTCCCGGCCGGACAGGGCCTTTCATTCCAAAGTTTGGCTGGCCCATAGTATGAGGCTGTCCAAGCCTTTTCGATACGCGGTGCGCCCGGCCTTGCTGGATAAAACCGCGGAACTTTTCACCCACTGCCTGATGGAAAGCCATTACTTGCAGGGCAAGGGGTTTTCCCACAGGCACGATATTCCCGAGATTTTCACTGGTTGGTGCGGGGGTTTCGCCGCCGCCTACGCGGCCATCCAATGGGGCGACTTGTCGGGAAATGTCCGGTTCCGCCGCATGGGCGAGACCATGTGCGACTATATCAGCCGGGAGGGGATTTCGCCTTCCGGTGTTTTTTATTCGGAAAACGTGAAGGGGATATGGCTCGAGAAGGTTTTCTGGGGCAAGGGAACGGGCCTTCACATGCGCAACGCTTCGGAGGGCTCCTGTTACTTGGCCCTCATCCTGGAATACGAGAGGCGGAGGGGAAGATACCGCGCCCTTTGGGATGAGGCTTTGAGGTCCAACCTAGAGGCCGTTCTTGGGCTCCAACGCCGCGATGGCGCGATTCCCCATGAAATTGACGGCAAAACGGGCAAGCCCCTGTCCTGGGTTGGGGCCACTTCCGGCGCCTGGGTCGGCGCTTTGGCGGTTTATTCCCGGCTGGACGAGGACAAAGTCAGGGGCAAGCGCTATTTATCCGCCGCGAAAAAAGCCGCGGCCTATTATTTGAAAAATTACGTGGATAAAGAACGCTACATCGGCGGGCCCTACGATACCTACATGGCCCCCAATATGGAGGATCCTTACAACCTGCTTTTGGCTTATGGGGAGTTATATCAAACGACCGGCGATAAAAAATGGCTGAGGGCCGCGAAGCGGGTGGGGGATCATCTTTTATCCTGGCGTTACCTCTATGACGCGCGGTTTCCGGACGGAACCATCTGCCGGAAGCAAAAGGTTAAAACCTTCCATATGTCCCCGGCATCGGTTTCCAACAAGCACATCCAAAATTGGGATACCTTGGCCGATGTCTACCTTCTTCGATTGAGCCAATGGTTGAGGGATCCTTTTTACGCTGATTGCGCCAAGCAACACCTGGAAGCATCCACCCAACTGGTGCAGGAGGGGCAATTGCCCAAGGGCATCCCCTACGGGGGTCAGTCGGAACAATGGTACGCCACGAACTTCAATTGGTTTGGGGATTGCGGTAATTACGCCAAGGGAAACCTTTGGCAGATCACGGTGGCCCTGCCCAAGGCTGGGTTTTTACTGGCGTTGGCGGAATTGAAAAAAGGAAACCAAATGTTCACCACCAAGACACCAAGTGGGAAAAAAGGAAAGATATTAGTTTTTGGAAGAATTCATTGATAAATCATTCTTTCGTTTACTTGGTGTCTTGGTGCCTTGGTGGTGAGAATGAATTTTGATTTTGGGGAGGGGTTTATGGGGTTTTATCGTTGGGTTTATTTGGGTTTGGCTTTGGGTTTGATAGCCTTTATGGTGTTGCCGGTGGAGGCGAAAACGAAAAAAGGAGTGACGGTCATGGCGAAGACATTCCAAAATCCTATTCTTCCCGGGTTCCATCCTGACCCCAGTGTTTGCCGGGTGGGGGATGACTTTTATATCGTTAATTCCACCTTTGAGTATTTCCCGGGCTTACCCATTTACCACAGCCGTGACCTCATTCATTGGAAATTGATCGGCAACGCGCTTGACCGGCCCAGCCAACTGCCCTTGAAGGGCGCCACGGATTCGGGAGGGCTTTACGCGCCGACTATCCGTTACTGGAAGGGCCTTTTTTACCTCATGTGCTGCAACGTGAGCGGCGGAGGCGAATTCTTTGTCACGGCCAAGGACCCGTCCGGGCCCTGGTCCGAACCCCTTTGGATCAACGACCACAACATCGATGGCTCGATGTTTTTCGATGACGATGGAAAAGTTTATTACACCTGCCAAGGCGGCGGGGAGAGGGCGGGGATCCAACAAGCGGAGTTGGACCCGGTCGCGGGAAAGTTGACGACGCCGTTCAAAAACATTTGGAACGATAAGCATGAACAATGGAATGAGGGGCCCCACCTCTACAAGATCAAGGGGGCCTACTATCTCATGCTGGCCGAAGGCGGCACGGGCGACCAGCACATGGTAGCCATCGGCCGGTCCAAGTCCCCCTGGGGTCCCTTTGACCCCTGCCCCCACAATCCCATCCTGACGGAGAGGGATGACCCGCAAAGCCCTATCCAATGCACGGGTCATGCCGACATCTTTGACGCGCCGGATGGAAGCTGGTGGGCGGTCTTCTTGGGCACCAGGCCCCATGACGGCAGGTCGGTGCTGGGCCGGGAAACTTTCCTGGCTCCGGTTAAGTGGACGGAGGACGGTTGGCCCGTGGTCAACGGCGACCACCATGTGGCCCTGGAGATGCCATTGCCTAACCTAAAGCCTTTTCTGGTTCCCGCGTCTCCCGCCCGAACCCTCTTTGCCGCCCCCCAATTGGGACCGGAATGGCTCCATGTTCGTAACTATGACCCTGCGAATTTTTCCCTGTCCGGACGGAAAGGTTTTTTAAGGATCAAGGCGGCCAAGGACTGCTTGGATAAGAAGATGGAAGAACCAGCTTTCGTGGGGCAGCGCCAGCCGGCCTTTCGTTTGAGCGCGCGCACCGAAATGGAATTCACCCCAACTCAGGATGGGGAAGAGGCGGGCCTTTGTGTAAGGGCCAACGACGATAACCATTACGAGATATCGGTTGGCCAATTCGACGGGAAAACCCTCCTCTTTGTGCGAAACCATGTTAAGGGACAAAGCTACATGGTCGCTCAAACTCCTTTTGGCGGCGGCAAGGTCCGGTTGGAAATTTCCGGCGCCGAAGACCGCTACCAATTCGCCTGGTCGGTGGATGGAAAAGCCTGGAAGACCCTGGCCGCCTCGCCCTCGGCGGATCTTTCCCGGGAGAAGGCGGGTGGTTTTACGGGAACGGCTATCGGCCTCTACGCCAGCGCCAATGGCCGGGAATCCAAGTCCTGGGCGGATTTCGCTTGGTTTGAAATATTGCCGGACTTGGTGCCGGATCCGGTAGAGTTCGCGGCCAGGCCCACTCCCACCCCCCAGCCTCCCCAAGACACTTGGCGGATCCGGGCGGGAGGGGATGATTTTACCGACCACGCAGGCGTGGTTTGGTCACGGGAAAGGGGCATCATGGCCGGGGATACGGCCTGGACGGGACGGCCCATTCAGGCGAAGGAAGACCCTCTTCTTTATACGGTTGAACGCTGGGGAGCGGATTTCGGATACACCTTTCCGGTTTTGCCTGGCAAGTATAGGGTCCGGCTCAAGTTCGCGGAGACCTACGTGAAGAACCCTGGTGAAAGGATCTTCGACATACTCATCAACGGCAAAAAAATTCTGGCCAATTTTGATATTTTCAAAGAAGCGGGAGGCATGGATAAGGCTCTCGATAAGACCTTTGAGAATATCCAGCCGGACATAGACGGTAAAATAGAGGTGCGCTTCGTGGCGTCGGTTCAAAACGCGAAGGTCTGCGCCATTGAGGTTGTTCGACAGAAGTGAGGTTTTTTTCAAAGTCACCCTCATCCCGTCCTTCTCCCCTGGAAGAAGAAGGGAAGAGGTTGAATTAAAGGTGTTTATGAATCTATCTGAATTTAAACTTAAACTACAGCGGCTCCGCGGCTTCCTGAGAGTCCGCAAACTCCAAGGCGTCCTTCTTTCCACTCGCGCCAACTACTCGTGGCTCACCTGCGGCCGCGCCAACAAAATACGGTCGGATATCGAAAAGGGAGTGGCGTCCCTTTGGGTGACCCAGCGATCTGTCGAACTTTGGTGCAATAACATCGAGGAAAACAGGTTCCGCGGGGAAGAGGCCAAGGGTTTGCCTTTTGAATACCGGGTTCATCCCTGGTACGAAAAATTTTCACCCCCAAGACACCAAGGCGCCAAAAAGGAATTTGGTTTTAATACGGCGTCCGATGACGGCGCTTTCGGAACCTTGAATTTAAAGGATGAAATCGCCGAACTGCGTTGGAGCCTGACCCAAGAGGAGGCGGCCCGTTATCGGAAGGTGGGCCTTCTCTCGGGCCAGGCCATGGAAATAGTGGGGCATAAGCTGAAACGGGGTTGGCAAGAGGAACAAGTGGCCGCCGAGTTGTCCCGCGAATTGGTTCTGAGGGGATTGGAACCTTCGGTGGTATTGGTGGCGGCGGATGAAAGGCTGAGGCGTTTCCGGCATCCCCTGCCCACCGCCAATAAAATCAAACAAACCGTCATGATGGTCATTTGCGCGAAAGGCCAGGGCCTGATCGCCAACCTGACGAGGCTGATCCATTTCGGACCACTCTCGCTGGATTTAAAGCTCCGCCACAGGGCTTGTTTAAGCGTGGAATGCGCCTTGTGGGCCGCCAGCCGCCCGGGGGTCGAGGCGGGATTAGCTTTCCGCGCCGGGGCGGGCGAATATTCCTTGCAGGGTTTTCCCGGAGAGTGGAAGAAACACCACCAGGGCGGCCCGACCGGTTATGAAACCCGGGATTACTTGGCGACTATGGGTGAAAAAAGAAAATGGGTGGAGAACCAAGCGGTAGCCTGGAATCCCTCCATAACGGGAACCAAGAGCGAAGACACGCTGTTGGTGACTTCGAAGGGATTGGAACTTCTGACCCCGACGCCTCACTGGCCCATGGTGAAGATGGAGTATGGCGGCAAGAAATACTCGCGGCCAGATATTTTGGTTAGAAAATAGGTTTTCGTAGGGACAAGGTATGCCTGCCCCTGCAACTGAGGCCTGCCCTGGTTCTAATGGGTTTGCTGAAAGGTTTCCATGAAGCAAAAAATCATCGCCATTGGCGGGGGAAGCATCGGCTGGGGCGGGAAGAAGCCGGAAGTCGCGGCTATCTCCCGGGAAATCATTAAACTTTCCGGAAAGAAAAATCCACGGTTTCTCTTTGTGCCGACCGCCAGCTCCGATGACCGGGCCTACGTGCGGCTCGCGGAAAACCACTTTGGCCGAAAGATGGGCTGCCGGGTGGAGACAATGTACCTCCACAAGGAAACCCCGAGCGGGGGCGAAATCCGGCGCAAAGTCCTGGCTTCTGACATTATTTACGTGGGCGGCGGCAACACCCTGATGATGATGAACCGCTGGAAGAAACTGGGAATGGACAAGGCCCTCAGGGAAGCCCGTTCCAAGGGGAAAGTTCTTTGCGGCACCAGCGCCGGAGCCCTTTGCTGGTTCCGGCAAGGCAATTCTGATTCTTGGAAATACTACAATCCCAAGGCCCCGCTGATACGGGTTGCGGGACTTGGTTTTCTGGGCGCCTTGGGATGCCCCCATTACGACGGGGAAAAGGACCGTGAGCCCCAGTTAAAAGCCATGATGAAGACCACTCCGGGAGTGGCCATCGCCATGGACAATTGCGCGGCCCTGGAAGTGGTGGGGGACAAGGGCCGGATTATTACCTCCCGGCCTGGCGCCAACGGCTGGCGGGTCTATTGGAAAAAGGGAAAGTATCATAAGGAAAAGCTGACGGGGTTGGGTTGGATGTCGTTGGCTGAAATGACGCGAAAAGGATAATGCTGGTTGTCGAGACGCAGAGGGCCCGGACGAAAGAAAATAGAAAAGAATAAATTTTAAAATCTTGCTTTAAACTGAACGAAATTTAATCTTCCTCCTCGTGCTCCGCGTCTCTGAGGTGAAAATTCTGGAGGGATTTATGTCATATGTCATCGGCTGTGATGTCGGCACATCAGGAACCAAGGCCATTGTGGTTTCGGAGTCGGGCAAGATCCTTTCCAAGGTGACGGTCGAATATCCCATGTCCACGCCCCATCCGGGCTGGGCGGAGCAAGATCCGGATGCTTGGGTGAAGGCCGCCTTCCAAGCCGTCGCAGGAGCTGTCCGGAAATCTGGCGTGAGGGCCCAGGACGTGAAGGCTGTCGGTTTTTCCGGACAGATGCACTCTTCTGTTTTTCTCGATAAAAACAACAGGGTCCTGAGACCCGCTCTCCTCTGGTGCGACACCCGCACCCACCAGGAATGCCGGGAGATCACCGCAAAAGTTGGCGAGAATAATCTGCGCAAATGGGTTTCGAACCCGGCTTTGGAAGGCTTTACTCTTCCCAAAATTCTCTGGGTCAAAAAAAACGAGCCTAAAATTTACCAACAGATCGCCCAGGTCTTGATGCCGAAGGATTACGTGCGCTTTAAGCTGACCGGGGTTTTGGGAACGGATGTTTCGGACGCGGCTGGGACCCTTTACTTCGACGTGAAAAACCGGAGATGGTCCAAGGAAATCCTCCGCAAGCTGGGGATCCCCCTGGTTTGGTTCCCCCAAGTGGTGGAATCCCAGCAGATTTGCGGGAACTTAACTCCCGCGGCGGCCAAGGCCCTGGGGCTGAAGGTTGGAACAGCGGTGGTGGCGGGAGGGGCGGACAATACCTGCGGGGCCCTGGGGAACGGCATCATTAAGTCCGGCGACGTCATGGCCAGTTTGGGGACTTCGGGAGTTTTTTTCGCGCACTCGGACCAAGTCAGGGTGGATCCGGGGCTCCGGGCCCATAGCTTTTGCCACAGCGTGCCGAAAAAATGGTACCTCATGGGAGTCATGCTCTCGGCGGGTTTCGCTTTAAGGTGGTATCGGGATACCCTGGGCTTGACGGAAAAGGAAACCGGAAGAAAGACGGGTAGGGACGCTTATAACGTCCTGAGCGATTTGGCGAAAAAAGTGCCGGAGGGAAGCGAGGGGCTCCTATTCCTGCCCTATTTGATGGGGGAGAGGACGCCCCACAAAGACCCCAACGCGCGGGCCGCTTTTATTGGCGCTTCCGCCAGGCATGGCAGGGCTCATTTCGCCCGGGCCGTTTTTGAGGGAATCACCTTTGGCATGAGGGACTCCTTGGAGATTTTCCGTGAGTTGAATATTCCAATCCGGCGGGTGGTGGCCACCGGGGGCGGGGCGGTGAATCCCTTTTGGCGCCAGTTACAGGCGGATATCTATGGGGCGGAAGTCGTGACGGTCAACAGCCAAGAGGGGCCCGCCTTTGGGGCGGCAATTCTGGGGATGGTGGGAGTGGGGCTTTACCCGAATGTGGCGGCCGCCTGCTCAAAATTGGTTAGGGTGGTGACGAGGACCAGCCCTCGGAAAAAATCCGTAAAGATCTATGACCGCTGGTATGGGGAATACAAAAAACTATATCCCCGGCTAAAAGAGAGCTTTCGTTCGATCCAAGCCGGCATCAATCCACGGTAAACAAACCCATTTCCCTTGGGTCGATGGTTCACTTTTATTCAAGAAGTGGTATTATTAACCCGCCGCAAGAAGGGGGCTTTTCGCCCATTTCAAAAACGATTTCGGGGTTCGGATGAAGCAAAGAATGACTTTAGCCGTTTTTTTCCTGATGATCGCCGCATTCAGCGCCTGTCAGAGAAAAATCGCGGTATCGCCCAGCCCGATCTACCTCTTTACCCCGACTCCCACGACGACTCAAACGCCGTCGGCCAGCCCGACCAACAGCCCCACCCGAACCCCTACCTCCACGGCTTCTTACACGGCCACCTATAGCCCCACCCCCACGCCCACCTCAACCGGGACTGCTTCCTACACGGATACCTTTTCCGCTACCGCGACAAAGACTCCCTCGGATACGCCCACCAACACCTTAACCGACAGCCCGACCTTGACGCCGACCGATACCCCGACGATAACCTTAACCCCCAATAAGCCCCCCAGCGTGACGGTGACCCCTCCTGTTCCTTTTACGCCAACCGTTCCTCCCGGATCCTGCGGCCTTTTGGAGAACAGTTTTGAGACTTTCACGGGAACCGGACCCTACAACACTGAAAATGGGTCGGTGGCCGTTCCATTCGCGGTGACTTCGGTCGGACTTTCCCAAACCAACAGCGGAGCGACGGTTGGAACGAACGCCCTGGACGCTTTCATTAATCCCGGCGGAAGCGCCAATCTCGTGGATTGGAGCGGATTCGCGCCAGGAAACCTCACCAACGTTTTGCAAATCGTCATGGATGTGACGGCGGATCCGGGATTGATCTCGGGTACCTATGACCAGCTTTATCTCGCGGTTCAAAACACCATTATCCCTGTTTTCTGGCAGCAAATTTCCGCTTCGGTGGATATCGCCGCTGGGACCCAATCGGTGACCTTCACGGTGGACTGGACTTCCTATGGAGGGACCCTCAACGCTAACTCCCAAATTACCGATATTGTCCTGGCTTGGAATACGGACGGGGCTGGAACGGGAAACCTTTACATGGATAACGTCCGTTTCATTTACAATCCCTGTCCGCCCACGCCCACGCCGACGCCCATCCTCGCCAACAACAACATCTGGTCCTTTGGCGCCCCCTGCCCGGTCGGTGTGGCGGTGGACAACCAGGGAACCTTCTATGTTTCGAACCCCTGCGCCGGCAATATCGGCGTCTTTGATTTTAACGGCGATCCCCTCTATACCATCACCCTGCCGAATCCGAACCCCTGGGGTAATTTTCCCGAACCGCTGGGAATGACCCTGGACAACAACGGAAATCTTTTTGTCGCTGACCACGGGAATGGAATCGGCGAGATCCTGGAATTCAACGCGGCTTCCGGCGCCCTGGAAAACATGTTTTGGGGATCCAACAACAATTCCGTGACATTCCTGAACGCCCCCTATGACGTCAAGCTGGACGGTTCGGGTAATTTAATCGTGGCTGATTACGGCGGCGGTTACGTGGCCAAAATCGACCCCGCCACCGACACGGTGATTGCCCTTTGTTCCAACAGCGGATCCATCGCCCCCGCGGGTCTGGTGCTGGACGCGACGGGAACCAATGTGTACGTGACCGATCTTGCCAACGCCCAAGTCGTGCAATATGACTCGGCAACCCTTACCGTTCAAAGTAGTTTTAACGGATCCGGATGGACTCAGGCGTTGGTGGCCCCCTTTGGAATTGGGCTGGACCAGGCGGGAAACCTGGTCATTTGCGATCCTGGCGCCGGGAGCGTAGTCAACGCGACGACCGCAGGAGCCTTTTTACAATATGTCGCCCCGGGCCAGGGAAATTTCGGCCAATGCCTGTTTCTGGCGTTTGATCCACCGGGCAACCTGTATGTGGCGATCAATAACTTTGGGGTTGTCGCGATGATCAAGAACGGCGTCGGTAATTTCCAATAAGCGGTTGATTAAAGCTGAGCCGAAGGAATCACGGATGAAGGGCGTCAACCGCCGGATAGAGGTGAAGGAAATGAAAAAGATATGGATTTTGTTCCTGGCCGTCATTTTCTTGGCCAGCGCTTCGGGCTTTTCCCAAACGGACCCGCATAAGTCGAAGTTTTACGCGAAAAAAATGTCCGGAAAATCGAATCAACCCCGGCCGAATTTCGTCTTGAAGTACACGAGCCGGCCCGGCAAGCCCAATCCTTGGGACAAGTACAAAAAACGAAGAAGATAAATCGGAACAAACGGCCGGTGAAACGGCGGGGAGGTCGGCCTTAGAAGCGGCATTCCGCGTCGAGAGCCGCGCCGAACGAGATGGAATCCTGCACGGCCGGTAGGCTCCGGGTCACGAAGGCCGCGTCGATGTTGAAGGCCGGGAGTTGAAAGCCTGCCCCGAAGGTCCACAATTGCGAGTTGGATACGCGGTCATTAAAGGTTCCAAGGCGGACCACCAGGTGGTTTTCCGGATACCAGCGTTCCACCCCGCCCCTCCAATTAACCTGTCCCTGGGTCCAGGAAACCTCCCCTTCCAAGGCGATATTCTTTTCCGGGGGGCAAGCCGTCAACCCTAATTTGGTGGCTGAGGGAAAATTCGCCGGGACGGTCACGTCAACCGGCAACCCAACGGGGGTTTCGGCGCCGGTCGAGGGATCCAGGACGAAGGTTTGCTGCTTCGCCTGCCAATTGAAATTTGACTGGAGGTTCACGAACATCATGCCGGCGGAAAGGGTGTCGTTGATTTTGACCAGGAACCCTCCATCGAAGCTGAGCCCCAATCCCGAATTGGAAGTGGTTTTAGTGTATTGGTAACCGGCCGCCGTGGAGCCTTGCTGGTAAACCCCGCTGAGGACCGTTTGTTGATATTGAATTCCATCGTGATACTTCAGGCTTCCTCCCACGGCGAGAAAGGGGAAGTTGCCGATCGGGAGGGGAGTTCCATAGCTGAGGATCAAGTCGCTGATTTGCTGGCGGGTTTCTTGGAAGTCCAGGTTGTAGGCCTGGCTGACCGGAATCGTTCCTTGATTCCTCCCGTTAAAGAAGGCCAGGGCCCCCTGGGATTCGGTGGATTTCAGCTCTTGGTTGTAGATGACGCCCCCCGTCGCGTTGGAATATTTGACCGCGAAAGATCCGAGGTATTGTTGGTAGCGCTGGACTGGGTCCTGGGCGGAAAGGGCCGCGTTCTCCGGCGTGAAGCGGAGGATCGGGGACCCGGTATTGCTGGTGTCGAAGAAGGAGCCGCCGGCTGCGACGGACCAGAGGTTGTTGCCGCCCGGCACGGCTAGGAGGGCGGGATTCCAATAAAAACCGTAAATCTCCATGGGGGCCGCGGTGGCGGCGCCGGCGATGCCAAAACTATGGGCTTCCTGGGCTTGAAGCGGGACGGCCAACGAGAGGAATAACGCCGCGGATAACCACTGTTGGATCCTCCGGCTGTTGGCTTTTGGGGTGGAGGGGCTTTGGACCATGGGGTTAGTTTAACCGCTGGAGCCGGTCAAAATCAATAAACTCAGTCGGATGGCGCCTGGTTCAAGATTTATCCGGCAACACCCGGCGGAGGTGAAGGAAGCAAGGGTAAGGTTGTGTTAGAAACGGATACCTGGACCCTTGGGCCAAGGGCCTGTTTTTCACCCTTTGGGATGGTAGGCCGGCTTGCTACAATCGGCCCATGAAAAAAAAGAAACCTGATCCTTTCGCCCGCTTGAGGAAGGTTCTTTCCGCTAGGGAAAATCTGGTGTGGGGTCTTTTGGCGGGTGCCGCCTGGACCCTCCAGACCATCCGCCTCCACGACCCGTCGGTGGCTTTTCCGTTCCTCTTTTTTTTGAAAGGTTTGGTGTTAACCGCCGCCGCCGCGGCGGCCTACCAACTTTCGGCGCCCAAGAAAATTTTCTCGTTTTTAGGAATGTTCCCCCTGCTTTGGCTCGCCCTGTCCCGGTTCCAATGGAGTCTTTGCGCCGACCAAGATTTTCATTATTGGCTGTGGCTGGTTCTTTTCCTTTTTTCCGAGATGGCGATCCTTTCGATACACGACGGAAGGAAACTGCTGTTGGCCCTGGCCCCCTTGTGGACCGGCTTGGCTTGGTTATCACCTGTCTCGCTGCTCCTGCCCTTGGGATTTATTTTCGCGCCTTCGAACAGGTTTAAAAATGTCCCCTGGACCAAATGGGGAGGGCTTCTCGCGGGTTTCGTCCTCATCGCGGGCCTGAGGGGGTGGCAAACCCTTGGGTTTGATTGGATCAGCCTATTCGATTTTCTGGCCTCCAGCCGCTACGCGGCCTTTTTCATGCTGGGGTGGCTGGGATTGATCTCTTTTCCCCGGAAAGGTACCTTCCGCTACGCCCTCACGCCGATGTTCGCCTTGGCGCTCGGGTTCATTTTTTGGCCAACGGCGGTTTGGGATCCCCAACGGTTGGAGCTGTTGAAATGGGTCTTGGTATTTTCCGCGGGTTTTGGCTGGGAATCGTTCCGCCGGGACCTGATGGATCCGACCTGGCATGGCCGTGCCGTTTGGTTCGCTTTAGGCCTAGCCTTGTTTTGGGGAATGGTTTAAGTCAAGCCGGTTTGATTCCCAATTGGAAACTCCCGGAGGCCTTGAAACAGCAGGCCGTTTCCCTGTAAGTTTAAGCGGATATTCGTTTGGGTTTAACTGTACTTTTTATTCCTGGTTCAGCTTTTCAAGGCTTTTTCTGGCCGGGATTTATGGTAAACTCCGGGTGTTTTTCCGGTATTTATTGGAGGCTTCCCATGAAATTGGTCCTGTCCCTATTGGCAGTTTTTGGATTTCCAGCATTGGCTTGGTCGGAAGGGGGAGCGCCCTCGCCGGCGAGAATGCCAGCGCCCTCGGCTCCCTCGGTTCAAACCGCCCCGGCTGCCGCGGTCCCTCCAGCGGTCCAGCCCAGCCCCACTCCTTCGGTGGATTTGAAGCACGCGCCTAAAATTTTCAGCGCCAAGCCGAATTTCGATTTTAAAAACGTGGATGAGGGCCCGGACATCATCCATGAGTTTCGAATCGTCAATAAGGGCAACCGGCCCCTCACCATTACCAATGTGGGGACGTCCTGCGGCTGCACGGCGGCGGTCTTGAAAAAAGTCGGGTCGAAAAAAGATGAGGCCGCGACTCTTCCCGTTGAAATACCAGCGGGAGGCAAGGGCACCATCAAGGCCACCTACCACACCAGCGGCAGGCCGGGCCACGCGACCAAAATCATCACCATTTCCAGCAACGACCCCGTCAATGCGGCCTACCAGCTCAAACTCGATATGACGGTCGTGCGGGACATTGACGTCCAACCGGACCGGGTTTACCTCTACGGGATCCATTACAAGCAGCCCCATGAGACCACCGTCACCGTGAAGGGGAAGCCTGACATGCCCTTGAGCATCCTGTCGGTGGAAAGCGTGAACAAGGTCGTGAGCGTCACCAGCGTTTCGCCCATCCTGAACGATCCGGACAAGCGTGAAGGGGTCACGATTGTGGTGAACTTGCCCGTAACCCAGGCGATCGGGACCTTTACCGATGAGATCCTCGTCAAGACCGACAACCCCAAAAAGCCGGAAGTGCGCATCCAGGTTTTGGGCGAGGTGACGGGCCGGGTGCAATTCAACCCGAAGAATTTCACCTTTACCCCGAACCAGGAAGCCCCGGTCACGGTCCAGTTCACGGTGGACCCGCCCAAGGGTTTTGAGGTGCGCGGGGTGGAATCGACGAAGCATTTGACCAGGCCCTATATCAAGAAGACCCGCGGGGGGAACGGATTGGACCTCTACTCCTTGATTGTCTCGGTGGTGAAAAACCTGCCCAAGGACAGCGATGGCAAGGACCAGATCATCGTCCGGACGAATGATCCGGACCAGGAAAAGATTTTCTTCGACGTTCAGGCGCAGAAGTAAATAGCAGGTACCGGGCGCCAGGCGCAAGGTTCCAGTTTTTGGATCGGCCTATCGGGTCCATCACCACTGGGACCTGGAACCTGGGGCCTGACAACTTTCGTGAGAGGTTCCCATGGCAACGCAAGCGGATTCGGGTTTAGAGGATATCATCGCGACGAGCACCTCGGTTTGCTCCATTGAGAATGGGGTGCTGGCTTACCGCGGCTACAATATCGACGAGCTGGCCGAGAAGGCCACCTTCGGCGAAGTGACCAACCTCCTTTTATTCGGCCAATTACCGACCAAAGCCCAATTGCAAAAACTTGAGGCGGACATCGTCGAGGGCTCCAAGGTTCCCGAGGCTTCTTGGAAAATCATCAAGAGCTTTCCTTTAAGCGTGCCGCCCATGGATTGGCTGAGGTCGGCGGTTTCCGTTCTTTCCTTCAATGACCCGGACGCCAAGGACAACGGCAATGAGGCGAATTTACGCAAATCCGTCCGTCTGACGGGGCAGATTTCCACCCTGGTGGCGGCCTTTGACCGTCTGCGCAACGGCAAGGAAATCCTGGACCAGAAACCAGGCAAGTCCCAGGCTTGGAATTTTCTCTATCAATTGACCGGCAAGGAGCCGGACGAGGTTTCGGTGAAAACCTTCGACGTCTGCCTGATCCTGCACGCTGACCATGAATTGAACGCTTCCACCTTTTCCGCCCGGGTCACAGCGGCCACCCTCAGCGACATCCACTCCGCCATCACTTCCGCCATTGGGACTTTAAAGGGTTCTTTGCACGGCGGGGCCAATGAGCAGGTGATGATCATGCTCCAAAAGGTCGGCGACGCCTCGAAGGTGGAGGCCTGGATCAAAGATGCGCTGGTCCGGAAGGAACGCATCATGGGATTCGGCCACCGGGTTTACAAAAACGGGGATCCCCGCGCCAAGCATTTGATGAAATTGTCCGAGGCTATGGGTAAGCTTAAGGGTGAGACCAAGTGGTACGAGATGTCCCGCGTCATTGACGGGGTCGTTCAAAAGGAAAAGAAGCTTCTTCCCAACGTGGATTTTTATTCGGCATCAACCTACCACTATCTGGGAATCCCGACGGACATCTTCAC
>CAZUXW010000055.1:0-21558 GCA_964624625.1 uncultured bacterium | reverse complement strand
TGGGAATTCCCCTCCGAATATGGCGGCGAGAAGGAACCCTATCCCTTCTCCATTACCTTTTACGGCGACCGCACCTTGCGCCTGCGTTTCCAAGGCCGGAAGAACCCCCGTACCGCCGAGCCTTCCCTGATGCTGGCCAAGGAACCCAAACCCACCAGTCCTTGGAAGATGACCCGAAAAAAAGGCCGCATTGTATATCAAGGCCCCGCCGGGTCCATTACGATCGTCGAAAATCCCTGGTCCCTGGAAATTCGGGACGCTTCCGGAAAACTCCTCACCAAAACCCAGCATCTGAAGGATAACCGGAGCCTGCGCAATACCGATCCCCTGCCCTTTTGCTTCCAACGCCCCACGCCCGAATACGGTCGGCAATTCGCGGCCACCTTCAGCCTTGCCCATGACGAGAAGATTTACGGCTGCGGGGAGTCTTTCACCCGCTTGAACAAGCGGGGACAGAAGGTGGTGCTTTGGACCTACGACGCCCACGGCGTCCAGCACGACGGCATGTATAAGCCGGTCCCCTTTTTCATGAGCAACCGGGGCTACGGTATGTTTCTCCATACCACCGCTCCCGCCACTTTCGACTTTGGCCATTCCTACGGCGAGGCTACGACCCTCTTCACCGGCGACGAAAACCTGGACCTTTTTGTTTTCCTGGGCGGCCCTCAGGAAATCCTTTCCGAGTACACCGCCTTGACCGGGCGCAGCCCCGTTCCGCCCCTTTGGTCCTTCGGGCTTTGGATGAGCCGCTGCACCTACAAATCCGAGAAGGAAGCCAGGGATGTGGCGAAAAAACTCCGGGCGAATAAAATCCCCTCCGACGTCGTTCACCTGGATACGGGCTGGTTCGAAGAGGACTGGCGCTGTGACTACAAATTTTCGACCACCCGTTTCAAGAATCCGCTCAAGATGATCAAGGACCTCGCGAAACAGGGTTTCAAGATCAGCCTCTGGCAATTGTCCTATTTCAACCCCAAAAACAGCCTTTTCAAGGAAATCCTGGCCAAGGGCCTCGCGGTCACCGACGGCAAGGGCAATCTTCCGACCGAGGACGCCACGCTGGATTTCAGCAATCCCAAAACCGTCAAATGGTACCAGGGAAAATTGGCCGGCCTTTTGAAAATGGGCGTCGGCGCCATCAAGGTGGACTTCGGCGAAGCCGCGCCGCTCAAGGGTGTTTTTCATAATGGCAAAACAGGTTTCGCCGAGCATAACTACTATCCTCTTCGCTACAACAAAGCCGCGGCGGATGTCACCAAGGCCTTGACTGGCGAAAATATCATCTGGGCCAGAAGCGCCTGGGCGGGAAGCCAGCGTTTCCCCCTCCATTGGGGCGGCGACGCCGAGAACAGCTTCGGGGGGATGTCCTCCAGCCTCCGGGGGGGGCTGTCCCTAGGCTTATGCGGCTTTTCCTTCTGGAGCCACGACATTGGAGGTTTTGTCCAGGGCCCCTCCAAGGAACTCTACCGGCGCTGGACCCCTTTTGGAGCCCTGACCTCCCATACCCGCTGTCACGGCATGCTTCCCCGGGAACCCTGGACTTACGGCAAATCATTCCAGGACGAGTTCCGCCTGTCGGTGGAAATGAAATACAAACTCATGCCCTACGTTTACGCCCAGGCGGTCGACAGCTCCCAAAAGGGATTTCCCATGATCCGAACCCTCTTTTTCGAGTTTCCGGGCGATCCAACATCCTGGTTGATTGAGGACGAGTACATGTTTGGGTCGGATCTGTTAGTGGCTCCTTTAATGGAGGAAGTGATGGAGCGGGAGGTTTACTTGCCCCCGGGAAGCTGGGTGGATTATCAAACCAAGAATATTTACCGGGGCGGACAATGGCACAAAATCAAGGCAGGGACCATTCCCTGCGTGATCCTCGTCAAGGGAGGATCGGTCATCCCCCATTTAGCCCTGGCCCAATCCACGAAGGATATGGACTGGTCCAAAATCGACCTGAAGATTTACGGCGCTTCGATTGATTCCCGGGGCCTCTTGGCCCTGCCCCAGGACAATATCCTCAGGAACCTGGCCGTGACCAAGCGCGGCAGCGGCTGGGAAATCGAGAAAGGCTACCTGCCCAAGGTCACCTACACCGTCACGGAAGCCTGACGGCCCAATTGAACCACCAGCGAGGCGAACAGTTAACCATTTACCACAGGTTTGCTTCGCAAACCACAGAGGCACAGGTAGGATCAACCCCAAATTCTTTTCTGGAAATGATGATTTAAAAATAGTCGTCAGATTTAGTCTTTCACTGTGCCTCTGTGGTTCTCAAAGAGAACCTGTGGTGGAATGGTGTACGGTTCGCCTTCGCGGCGGTTAAAGGTTTTTTAGCTTTTCATCTTCATGTATTTCAACCCACCCAATGTGGGCCAATCCGCGGTGTTTCCCCTTGAGGTCCATGCCGTAGCCGAACAGCCAATAATCCCTCAAGCCTTTCCGGGCCATGGCCCTCCGGTCAAGATTCAGGTCGATCCCGCAGAAATCCACAGGGCCGCTGTCGGACCCGAACTTTCGGATCAGGACAGCGGTTTTGACCTCCTCCGCCCCAAGGGCCAACAGCCGCGTCCGCAAGGCTTTCAACGTCTTGCCCGAGTCCACCAGGTCGTCGACGACCAAGATCCTTTGGCCCCGGATGGCGCCCGCCGTCAGGATGCCCCTCTCCCATTTCCGGCTTTTCAGAAGTTTGGTCCCACTCGTGCCTTGCACCAGGACTTCCATCTTCTTAACCGTCATTTTCGGGAACATCCTTTTCAGGAGGCGGGTCAGGTCCCGGGTGAAGGGCTTGGCGCCCTCCAGAACCGAAATCAGGAGAAGGGACCCGGCCCTTTCGCCTATCAGCCATTCGGCCGCGGAACAGGCGACCCACTCCACGGTTTTCTGTATTTTTCGGCGGTTGAAAATGACGGCGGAGGACGGGGAGGTCATGGGAATGAGTTTAACACGGGGATTTCATTTAGGGATCACCGCAGGAAGCCGCCTAAAACGACTTCTCGCAAGAGGGACAGACCAAGCGGCCGGAAAACCAATGGCCCCCCTCCCGGACATAATCCGGGAAGAGTTCCAATTCCAATTCCACGGCGCACTGGGGGCATTGGTAGCCGCCGGTCAAACCTATTTCCTCCTGCAGCTTGAGGGCGTCGGTTTTTCCCTCTTTTATTTGGATCCTGTAGGAATTGAGTCCCTTTTTCGTTTCCACCTGGGTCACCAAGGTTTTAATTTTGCTAAGGATCTGCCGGGGGGTGTAAAAGCCCTTTACGGTGTAGTCATTGGCCCCCATATCCAGGGCCCTTTTAATGTCCTTTTGCTCCCCCATGACGGAAAAAATAATGACCGGTATGGCCTTCGTCTCCGGATCGGCCTTTAAACGGCGGAGCACCTCAAACCCGTCCATTTTCGGCAATCCCAGATCCAATAAAATCAGGTTGGGTTTTTTTTCCTTGGCCAAATCCCACCCCGCCTGCCCATCCTCCGCCAATAAAACAGCGTAGCCGTCATTGGACAGGACATCCTCATAAACATTCCTAAACCCTTCCTGGTCTTCAACGATTAAGATGGTTCCTTTTACGCTCATGTCGCCGCTCCTTCCAACGCCTTAGATTTGGGAAGTTCCAGCCGGAAGCAGCTTCCCTTTCCCAATTCGGACTTTACCTCGATGTCGCCCTTTTGAAGCTTCATGAAATTTTTCGCGATGTAGAGGCCGAGCCCGGCGCCGGCCCTGCCGGCTTCCTTGCCCATCACCCGGCTTTTCGTGAATAACCGGTCCAGGGTCTCCTGGGACATGCCGATCCCGGTGTCTTGGATCTCGACGACGCCCTTTTCCCCCTCGGCCAATACCCGGATGGTGATGGAGCCCTTGTCCGTGCATTTGAGGGCGTTGTTGATGAGGTTGCGCAGGGTCTCCACGGTTTTGTCCTGGTCCCCAACGACCTTGATATCCTGGTCGAACCCCTCCAGGTATAGGCTTAATCCCTTTTTGCGGATCGGTTCCTGATAATCACGGATGGAAAGTTCCACCAAATGCTTCACCGAAAGCGGCCTTAAATCCACCGCGATGACGCCGCGCTCAATTTTGGAGGCGCTCAAAAGGTCGGAGATCAGCTGGTAGTTCTCCCAGCCAATCCGCCTCATGCTCTCCAGGTATTTTTTTTGCTTGGGCGTCAATTCACCCGCCAGGCCTTCCAGCATATTTTCGATATAGCCGTTGATCTCGGCCACCGGGGTCTTGAGTTGGTGGGAAACAACGGAAATTAGGTCCAACTTCATTTCATCCACGGTTTGAAGTTTACCCACGTAGGTATTAAAAGCCTCCGCCACCTCCCCGATCTCGTCTTTCCCGATCACCTCCAGTCTTTTGGTGAGGTCACCCTCCCCGCGGGCGATATCCTTCATGCGGTCCACCACGTGGCGCAGGGGATCGGAGACATAACGCTGGAGCCTGGACGCGGCCAGGAACGAAACCAGGAAGGAAAAGACGATGACGAGAAAAGTCATCGCGGTATAGCTGGCCAGCCGGGAGCTCATGTCGGTCAAATCCGATTCCAGGTAAAGGGCCCCGACCCTCTCCCGCCCCGATAGGATCACGTGAAACAAGCGGATGGAATCCCCGGTAAACTCGCTGCCTTCCTGGGGGTTGGCCGGCAGGGTCGGATGGATCAATCCGTTGTCCGTGTGGTAAAGGGCCACGATTTTACCCTGGGCGTCGTAAAGACAGGCCAGGAAAATGTGGGGGTTGGTCTGGAGGGTATCCAGGATGTCCTGGGAAGTCTTGTGGTCGTTGAAACTCAGTGCGGCGGTGCTGTTGTCCCCGATCAATCGGGCCATATTGGCCAAATCCTTTACCATGATTCTCGGATAGGTCACCCTCTCGTAAACGATAAACATCAAACAAGCCCCCAGCAGCGAAATCGAGGCGGAGGTCACCGCGACGAGGATGATTTTTTGTTTTAAGAGCATGTCTTTAAAATTTAATTTCATCCCCACTACTCCGACTTGTAGATTTTGGAGACTTGCAGCAATCTCGCGCTGATTTCCAGGTTCGCGCGGGAGGCGGCTTTGGGATTGATCACCAAGCCGATTTTTTTCCCCACTTGATCGAACAATATTTCCCCGCCGAGCAGGGGGAATTTATCGATCTCCGACACCGTCAGGACGCTGGCTCCCTTGAGGGTTCCCAAAATATCCCTCAGCCGGTTTTTTTCCGAGTAGGCGATGAATAGAATTTGGCAGCCCCTTATTTTTCCCGCGAGGGAAGCCTCGTAATTGCCGAATCGCATCAGCCGGATGGGATGCTGATTGATGACTTTCCCCTCCACCGCGTCGTCCAAGGCGTCCTCGAAGGGATCATCCCCCAATATTCCGATGACAAGCGGGGATTTGTCGTCGGCAAAGGTTCCCTTGGGCCAGACAACGAATTTCGCGAAATTAAAAAGGTAGGCCGCCTTGACGCCGTATTCGGACACCTCTCCGGCAAAGGAGGGCCGGAGGCTTCCCCAGAAAGCGATCAAAAGGATTATTTTTATATTTTTCATTCCAGCGCCGTTTCCTTCGTTAGTACCTAAGGGTTAACTGTCCGTAAAAGCTGGGCGGCACATTGACCGGCGAAATCCCGTAGGACCGCAGGGTTTCCGAGTCCGTCCCATCCAAATCCTGGCCCCAAACGGATATTTCCAGGTTGTCCGTGGCCTTCCAGGAAGTGCCCAAGTCCCAGCGGACAACGGCTTCCGTGGGATTGACGATGGTATTGGGATCGTAGAGGAAGGTCTTGTCGGTGAAGTAAAGGGCCGTGGTAATCTCCCATCCCTGGACCGGTTCATAAGTAACGTTCCCGACCACCATCAGGTGGGGCGGAACAGCCCCCAGCTCAATGTTCGAGGAATCAATCATGTTTTGATCATAATCTTGGTAGGTAAAGCCCGCCGTCAGGTGGAGATTAGGCTGGGGATCGAATTTGGCGGCCAATTCCACCCCGAAAATATCCCCGTTGCCGTTGTTTTGCTGCTGGTACAAGGCGATGGAATTGTCGAAATAGCCCCCCGCCGGAGTCGCGATCGGCCCCAAGGGATATCCAAACCTTATTAATTGATCATAGTGGTTCAAGAAGGCGGCAATGTCCAAGGAGGTTTCCTTGGTGGGATTGGTCCGGTACCCCATTTCATAGGAAACCAGTATTTCGGATTTTAAACCAGGATTGGGAATGGCGCCCCCGTAAAGATTGGAGGGCGGATTCCCCGGTCCCAAGGAGCCGGCGGGAACGCCGATTAAAAAAATGTTGGCCGTCTCGGCGGTCTGGGTGGGGATGCGGACGGACCTGGAAACGGCCCCCCAAATGCTATCCTTGGTGTTCGGCGTCCACAAAAGACGGCCCGATGGCTGGAATTCTGTGCCGGTGTAAGGGTTATTTTCCAGCTTAGCGCCGCCCGTCAAATAGAGACGGTCGTCCAGGAGGGTCAGTCGGTCCTGCAGGAACCCCCCATAAATATTCAAATCCTGGTCCTCGGGAACGTAAATCCAGCTGGTGGGATTATAAAAGTGATCGGTAATGTTGCGGTAGCTTCCTCCCCAGGTGATTTCGTTCCAGCTATTCAACCCGAATCGGTGCTGGAATTCGAGGTCCGCGGTTCCCGTATTATTGATCCGGTTGTCATTGAGGTAAGTTAAATTGACGTAATCGTAATAGGCGAGGATTTGAAGTTCCGAGCTGTCCTCAAAGCTTTTCTTCCACTGTCCCAATAGGTGGGCATTTTGGTTGACCTGGGTGTTGATCTCATCCCGCACCTCAAAGGTGAAGGGGTTGACGCTGGGGCTGTTGGAATCATTCAAACGGGTGAAATCAAAATAGCCCTTTTGGGCTCCCCCCTCAAAAGTAAATTGATCCTGGTCCCCGTGGATATCGGCCCGGAACCCTGCCCGGAAATCATACCAACCGTCATTCCAATTCCCGCCTGAGGGATTTTGGTTGGGCGCGTGTTTTTCCGTCTGGCCGTAAATCCGGTAATAGATGTCCTCCGCGAGTTTTCCGCCAAAACGGCCGAACGAGAGGTTTTCCACCTCGCTTCCCGCCGCCTCCGAAAGGGTAAGGCCCTGGGTCACCTTGGAGTCCTTGGTGATGATATTGACGATGCCGTTCACGGCGTTGGATCCCCAAAGGGTTCCGCCGGAACCCCGGATGACCTCGATATGGTCGATATCCTCCAGGGGGTAATCCAACTGGTTCCAATAGACTCCCCCCAGGATCGGATCATAAACGCTGCGGCCATCCACCAGCACGAGCATTTTATTATTGTACTGGCTGTTGAATCCCCTGGCGCTGACGGCCCATTCGTTGGCGCTTTGGCTGGAGACCTGCACGCCCGGGACGATTCTCATCAAATCAGCCAGGTGCTTGAACCCGCTTCTCCGGATATCATCCTGCGTGATGACAAAAATGGCCGTCGTCGCGTCCCTCAGGCTCTCGGCTTTTTTGGAAGAGGAGGTGACCACCACGTCCATCCCCATCAGGCTTTCCAGGCTCGCATTGGTCAAGTCCCCGCCGCTTTTCGTTTCCGAGCCACCGGCCTCGGTTGCCGCCTTGCCCTGGTCGCCGGGAAGCGCCCATGAGGTTCCCTGAATGAACATTAAACCTGGCGCCGCGAGAAAGAGCGGCAGGATTTTCACCAATCTTCGGAAATTGAGCATAAGTCTCATACTGGCTCCTTTGACTATTTTAGCCTCGCGGGACGGACCGGACAGGACATAGGTATATTGAATCGATGCCTAATGAATATGGCAACAGTCGTGCCAATAATCTAGACAAAAAGAGCTTTAATTGGCCGGGATGCAATTTTCGGAAGTCTCAAAAGAGGGTCGAAACGGGCGCGGTGGGTATCTTTTACTCAACCCGCAGAAAGCAAACCCGGCTCTTTCGAAGCGGGTTTCATATTTGGTAGCCCCACGGGGAATCGAACCCCGATCTAATGGCTGAGAACCATCCGTCCTGACCGTTAGACGATGGGGCCACTACCACTCATCAATGAGTTATTCGGAATTAGTAATGAGGAATTAAACCCCAAAACAAAACCAAAGAGAGGGGATTCTAAGAGAAAATCCCTCTTTTTGCAACTTTGAAAAACCAGCTTATTTCCCCAGAGGGTCAAAGATTCCGCTTACCTTATGAACTTTTCCAAAAGCCGAGAGCACCGGCTCCAAATCCGCCGGACCCGCCACCACCAATACCCAGTCCTTTTGGGAAAGGATCGACTTGGCGGCCTGAGCGGCTTGATCCCTTGTCACGGCCCTCACGAATGACCGGTAGTGATCCAGGTAATCCTCCGGATAGCCGTTAAAATCCAAGGATGCCTTATAGCCCGCCAAACTGTAGGGCGACTCGAAATTATAGGCGAATTCCTCGATCAGGGATTGTTTCGCGTCCGACATCTCCGATTCCGTCGGTCCCTTTTGGGCGAAATCGGTTATCAATTGAAACAGGAGGGTCAAATATTCCTTCACCGAGTCAGGCCTGGTCCCTCCCAAAATTTGGTAAGGCCCCCGGATGTTCAAGGGCAGGGAGTAGCTGTAAACGAAGTAGGCCAATCCCCTATCGGAGCGGATCTCCTGCATCATCCGGGAGGTGAAACCGGAACCGCCTAAAATATAATTGGCGACCTGCAGCGGAATTTCACCCGGATCCTTCCGTTGGAGCCCCAGAAGGCCGAATCTCACAAAAACCTGGGTGACGTCCTTGGGGTAAAAATATATCGTCGGACCCGACGGCTTCGCGTCGCCGCGGGCCGCCGGCCTGGCCTTTCCCTTCCAACCCGAGAATAATTCCGTCAATTGGCTTAAAACCTTTTCCTCGTCGAAATTGCCGGCCAAGGCCAGTTCGGCCCCTTGGGGCCCGTAGCTCGTTTGGTAAAACCGGGCCAAATCTTCCCGGGTAATCTGGGCTACGCTCCGAGGGGATGCCCATCGTCCATAGGGGCTCTGTCCCATGAGGGTACGGTAAAAAAGGACCCTGGTTAGGGTATCCGGGGTGTCTTCCAGCCGCTTCAGGGAATCCATCATGCTTGTCTTTTCCGACTCCAGGCGTTTCGCTTCCAACTGGGGCCGCTGGATCATGTCGGCGAATAATCCCAGCACCTCCGGCAGGTCCTGGGACAGGCATTTGAAATCCGCCGTGAAATCCTCAATATCTTCCGAGGCGGACATGGAAGTGGCTCGGTTTTCCAAAGCCGCGTCAAAGGACTCGGGCGAGAGTTTGCCGGCTCCCCCGTTCCTCATCAGGGACGACAAAAGCGCCGCCGCGCCTTCTTTTCCTTCCGGGTCCGCCGAGTGCCCCCCGGGCGTGACAAAATGGGCCGAAACCAGGGGCATCCGGTCATCCTTCAGAAATATCACCTTGATGCCGCAGGGAAGGGTTTTCGAATGGAATTCCGGAACCTTGATTTCCAGCGGACCCGTCTCCGAAACCTTCGGCGGCTTCGCGAAACTCGGAGTAACGGATAAATAGCCGCAAATGAAAATCAATAAACACAGAGGAACCCCCAGCCATTTCCCCGATCCATTGGCGGATCCTTCTTTATCGGTGTTCAACGGCGGCTGAATAGTTTTTTTCATTTAGGCGCCGGCCTTTCCAGGATGGCCACGGTCCGGTTTTTGGAAACCAGGTACTTTTGGGCGGCCTCTTGAATGTCCTTGGAGGTCAAAGCCTTGATCATTTCGGGATATTTCAACAACAGGCGCCAATCCCCGAAGACGGCTTGGTTGTAGGCCAAATCCTGGGCCAGGCCATGAGTGGAGGTCTTCCCCCAAAGGAAGGAGGACTCGGCGTCACGCCTGGCCCGGTCCAGTTCTTCTTGCGTCACGCCGTTCTTTTGGAGTTCCGTCAACTCCCCGTCAATGGCCCCGATCACCGCTTGAACGGTTTGGCCCGGAGCGGGGCTGAATTGGATGACGAACAAATTCTGGTTCCGGTCCCCCGGAAAATCCGTGTCGCAAGAAACGGATGTCGCCACCTTGGCCTTAAAAACCAGGTCCCGGATTAGCCTGGAGGTGTTTCCCTTGGTGAGGATGGTGGAAAGGGCATCCAGGGCGACAGCCTCGGGACTGGGAAAATTCGGTTTATGCCAGGCCAGCATCGCGATGGGGTCCGCGTCGAACTGGGCTCGGACGGTCTTTTCCCCCTCCTGGGGAGGCTCCTTCGTCCATTCTTGGACCAGCGGAGCGACGGGAGGGTTGGGGACGGTACCCAGGGTCTTTTCCAGCAAGGGGATGATTTCCGCCGCTTTGACGCCGCCCACCACGGCCAGGACTCCGCGGTCAGGCCGGTAGGTTCTTTTATAAAATTCCTCGGCGTCCCGCCGGGTTAACTTCATGATGTCGGACATCCAACCGATCGTCGGGTCCTTGTAGGCGCTGGCTGAAAAAGCGGTGGACTCCAGGGCCTCCTCTAACTTTCCATCAGGGCTTGACTCGGTCCTCCAACGCCTTTCCTGGGCGACGACGTCCCGCTCGGAGTAAAACTCGCGGAATACGGGGTGAGAGAGGCGGTCCTTTTCCACGGTGGCGTACAACAGCACTTTATTGACCGGCAGCGTAATGTGATAATTCGTCGCGTCCTGGCTGGTCCAGGCGTTTAAGCTTTGCCCGCCATTCTTGGTGTAGATGGAGGAGAGCTCATCCTTGACGATGATTTTATGGTGTTCCTCTTGAAGCTTTTTCATTTCACCAACCAGTTCTTTCAGGCGGTCCGGGGAAGGTTGGCTTTTTCCCTTCTCCGCGTTCATTTCCAGCGCGACCTTGTCCATTTTTTCCAGAAGCGGCTTTTCCCTCTTATAGTCCTTGGTTCCAATGGTCTCGGTCCCCTTAAACATCATATGTTCCAGCATATGGGGGAGGCCCGTTTTGCCCTTGGGCGCGTCCTGGGCCCCAACGGGCTGCATGAACGAAAAAGAGACAACCGGAACCCCCGGTTGTTCCACCACCAGCACCCTTAAACCGTTTTTGAGGATTTTTTCGACTACCGGCAGCGACAGGGACGCGGCTTTCCCGTTGGTTTCCCCGGGCCAAGCCCATCCTTGTACCATCCATCCCAGGACGGCCAGCGCCAGGGCGGTTTTAGTTTTATGGATCACGAACATGGTTTCCCCGGTTTGAAGAGGCTAAAATCCAGCCAAAGCGGAAGGATTATATAACAGGAAGGGCCGAAAACCGCCCCTTCTCTTGATAAATTTTTACGTGAAATCAACGGTTTTAATTTCCGCCGCCAAAGCGCCGCAGAACCCAAAAAGTCCCCCTTAAAAAAGACCCGGGCCGATGGTAATCTAATGAGCCCCCGCTCGGACCTTTTCTTGCCCGTTCCACACGAAGGATCCCCGGAGCCGTCTTTTTTCACTTGAGGATTAACTTAAAACCGATCACAAACCCCCGGATCAAGGAGAGCCCCATGGGATCCAATCGCTTCAAAACAATGGCAGCCCTTGGCTGGTTTTGGTTGGGCCTCGGCGTCCTAACGGCGGTGGCGGCGGAAACCCAAAAAAATTCCCCCAACGACGACATGGAGGCCTTTCGAAAGGACCTGGAGGGAAAACTTTCCCAAATCCGCGAGAATGAGTTGCGGGTCCGGTTGGGCGCTTTCGGGGACCTTCATTACCGGGTCCTCGGGAACGCTGGATCCTTTCCATCCCAAAACGACTTTGCCATGGGGGACGCTGCCCTCGCGGTCAAGGGGCAATACGGGGATCACATCCGTTTCATCGATGAAAACGTCATCGAATTTGAGGGCGAGGACGCCAAGCTCAGCGTCGACCGCCTCCTGGTGTCTTACACCGTTGGCGACGAGCTGAGGATAGCCGGCGGCAGGGACCATACGGCTTACGGACATTGGAACCGCACCCACAATTACGCTGCCCAGCTCCAAACTACCATCCACCGGCCCTTCTTCCTGGCCTTCGAGGACGATGGCGGAGTGGTCCCCTCCCATATGACCGGGCTCACGGCGGACGGCACTTTCGATCTTGGCGGCTCCGCCCTCAAGTACGAGCTCAATCTGGGCAATAGCGACAATATCCTGTTGACCGGCAGCGGGGGCTCCATCGCCGAGGCCAAACTCGGAAACAACCCCGGCGGCGATTCCACCAGCGGCAAGTCCGTTGTGGGAAGGCTTGTTTTCAAGCCCTGGTCCGACGGCGGCTTGACCTTAGGGATCGCGGCTGATTGGAACCGTTATGACGTGGTAGCGACCCCGGATCTGATCGCCAATCCGGCCATGGGTCCATTTCTTTTTTCAGGGTTGGGGCAAATCGTTTTCGAGGGCGAAGCAATTTACACCGATGATCATTTCGATTTTCTGTTCGAATTTTATGATTTCGACGATCAAGTGGCGGGCATGCCCATCTCCGGAAGCGCGGACAACATGGCTTTTTACGCCCAAACGGACTACCGGGTAACCGAAAATCTCCTTCCCTACCTTCGGGTGGAAAGCCTCAAGGTGGACGGATCCGATCCCTTTTTCCGGGCCCTTCAAAAAAACAACAAGGCTCTCTATTTGGCCGGCTGCCGTCTTGAGATCGTCCCGAAGATTTCCTGCTTGAAGCTGGAGGGCAGCCTCACCCGTGAAAGCGACAGCCCTGACGCGGTGGAAATCGCGTCCCAATGGGCTTTTGGATTCTAGCCGTCAGCCCCCCTTCACCGCCAAGACTCCAAGGACCCAGTTAGTCATAAGGAAACAAAATTAAAATTCCTGAAAAAGGCAGCCTTGGAGTCTTGCCGTCTTGGCGGCGAAAGCGGTTCTTATTCCGGATCAATTCCGAAGATTACTGATCACCACATTCACCATCGTCGCAGTCCCCTTTTGGATGGTCACTTCCTCCTCCACCGGGGCCCAGTAGTCATGCCAAGCGACGAGTTTGTAGGTTCCCGGCGGGATCCCCTCCAATTTAAACTTCTGCCCCGGGCCAACCGTCGTGAAAAAGGGATTGTCCAGGACCAGGATATTGCTTTTCATGTCCGAGTGAATTTCGCAGTAAACCTTGACCGGCACCTCGGAGCAGGAAATCCTGACCGATGATTTTTCCCCCCGACGCTTCTTCCCCAAAACAAACTTGTTCAATTTCGAGCTGGAAAAAACATTGTGGTAGACCGGGTCGTGGTTCGTGAAGTCCACGGTCGTCCCTTTCAAGATCGGCAGGACTCGGTGGGTAAATTGGAGGAATTTTTGGTCCAGCTTAATATGCTGATCCCCCGGCGTGTAATTTCCCGGTACCCCCTCCAGATAAACCACCACTTCCTCCGGGAGGGAGTGCCGGAAAGCGGGGCGGTCATTGTCCTCGTCATAAAAAGAATGGCTATCGGCTGGTTCGCTGGGGAGGGAGGCTTTTCGGGCTGGCGCCGTGACCCTCAGGGTCCCCTCGAGGGATCCCAAGGAATCGGAGGGCCTGCCCTTGGCTTGGGAAAGGGCAGCCCAAAAAACCAAAACCAGCGCCCCCAAAAGGACTTTCGTCTTCGGCCTCATGGCTTCAACTTCCTTGTTTGGGATGGAAAAACCAAACGAACTGGGACGGCGCAGGAAGTCCCAATTCCACCGACGCCGGGGTCATACCTTCGTGAGTTCCGTGACCTCATAAACCTTGACCGGATCGGTAAAACCCTTCAGGCTGATGGGCTCCAACTGGCGCACTTCCACCAAACCCTTTAACTTGCGGTACATCCCCTCCGAAATCAGCACCTGCCCCGGAGCCGCCTTGGAACAAAGCCGGGAAGCCAAATTGACCTCCTCCCCAATGACCGTGTAATCGGTGCGTTTATCCGAGCCTAGGTTTCCCGAGACCACAATCCCGCTGTTCAAGCCGATGCCCATGGTCAAGGGGGGGAGCTTGCGGTCAATCCTTTGCTTATTATATTGCCCCAGCACATGCTGCATTTCCATGGCTGCCTTTACGGCCCGGTGTTCCTTGTCCTCGAAGGGTATAGGCGCCCCCCAGACGGCCATGACGGCGTCCCCGATGAATTTATCAAGGGTCCCCTCATACTTGACGACCACGTCCACCATCAGGGTAAAGTACTCGTTCAGGTCCGCGACGATTTTTTCCGGAGGGGCATTCTCGCTCATGGCGGTAAAACCGCGGATGTCCGTGAACATGATCACGCATTCCCGCCGCTCGCCCTTGAGCGCGATCCCCTCCTTGTCCGCCAGGACCTTTTTCGCCACTTCCGGCGAGATATATTTCCCGAGGATATTGGTGACCCTTTCTTTTTCCCTTAAGCCCTGGATCATGTCGTTGAAGGAAGAGGCCAAGACCCCCAATTCATCATGGGTCTTGATGGGGACTTGGACGTTCAAATTACCCTTCCCGACCTCCTGGACGCCGAAAAGCAGGCTGTTGAGGGGCTCGGTAATCCGGCGGGCGATGAGGACGGCCATGATGATGGCGAAAACTACGCCGGAAGTCCCGATCACCACGATCGATCTCTGGATATTACGCTGAAAGGCCAGGGCCTTATCCAAGGACCGGAGGATGACATAATCCCCCATGGCCTGCCCCTGGGTTCCCTTAAAGGGCGAGAAAAGGGAAAGATACGTCTCCTCCCCCAAGGAAACGGAGAAGGATTTGGCCGGCCCCTTTTCCTTCATCCCCTGCTCCGCCGCCTCCGCGACCGTGGCCAGGCTCTTCTCGACCAAGGGACGTTTTTCCTCGGGCCAGGTGGAGGCGAAAACCTTGCGGTCGATATAGATGGCGATTTCGCTGTCCGTCATTCCCTTGAGCTGCAGGGAGAGGTCGTCGTCCAAAGACGACCCGAGGACGAGGGCTCCCAGGATTTCCTGCTTAATCCGGATCGGTACCGTCACCGTTTGGAAGGCGCGTTTCACGTCCTTGCCGTTCTCCTTAAGGGGCAGGGGATAGATAAATCCCCCACTGACGGATTGGCCGCTCAAAGCCTGCTTAATGTTGGGCCAGGCGTCGGCGAAAATAACCTCGGCTGGCCCGATTTTCTTCGGATCCGGCTCCCGCCCTTCCCTCAAGGCCAAATTGATCTCGGGGATATGTTTGGAGTCAAACAGGAGCTTGCCGTGCTTATCCACCACCAGGAACAGGGGTGTTTGGGCCGTGTCATTGAGTCCCAGGCAGACATCCGTCGTGGTCGTCACATCCGGTTTGGGAACGTCGATCGAGGCCTTCAAGTGGGAATCGTCGGCGATCAGGGTCGCCTTGGACAAGAGGCTGGAAGTGCTCTCCCTTATAATGCGGTCAAACACCGTGAGGGTTCGGGATAAGTCATTGTTCAGGGCGTCGCTGGCGACGGTTTGGAGCCTCTCGTTCAACGTGTAAAGGACCACCGATACCAACAGCACCACCAGGGCGATGACGGCGATCAGGAGCTTGTCCCTGAGGCGGATTCGGGGTTTGACGTTGATCAATTTTGCGCCTTGTCCAAAACGACATCCGCCCTTGTCGTTCTTCCCCTTTTGATCACCACTTTCCGTTGAACCGGCGTCCAGAAATCATGCCAGGCCACCATGTTGTAGGTTCCCGGGGGGATCCCCTTGATCTCGAAGGTTTGATCCGGACCGACGGTGGTAAAAAATGGATTTTCCAGGACAAGAATATAAGCCTTCATGGAGGAATGGATCTCGCAATAGACCTTGACCGGAACTTCCACCTTGTCCATCTTGACCGAGACCGTTTCCCCCTTTTTTTTCCGCCCTAATTCCAGTTGATTGAGCTGGGAGTTGGAGAAAACATTATGGTAAACAGGGTCGTTGTTCGTGAAATCCACGACGGTCCCCTTCAGAACGGGAAGAACACGGCTGGTGAATTGTAGGAATTTTTGATCCAGTTGGGCGTGTTTTGGGGAGGGCCGGTATTTTCCCGGAACCTTTTCCAAATAAACCACCACTTGTTCAGGGAGGACGTGGCCAGTCTTGTCCGCCTGGCTGTAGCCGTATCCCTCATGGCCTTGGGGTACGGTGGGCGCCGGTTTTCGGTAGGGCGCCGTCACGGACAAATGCCCCGCCAGGGTCCCACCGGCTTTGGATTTCGACCCCTTCGACCAAGCGGAGGGGGCCCAGCCCAGAAGCATGGTTCCGACCAATAACCACAGGATGGATTGTTTTTTTGCCATCTGATTTCCTCCCGCCCAAAATCGAACAGGGCAATTATAAGAGGCAACCACGGTAATTAAAAGAAAACCGACAAATGAATTCCCGCCAAGAGCCCGCTCAAATCAACCACCAAGGGACGAAAATTGAGGGGTTCCGGATCTCCATCCTTCAAAAAAATGATTTTTTTGCCGTTGGGGCTGTCATAAACCCCCAATCGGCCTTGATCGGTGGCAGTCGGGACATTTCCGCTGGTGGTGACGCTCCCTTTAAAACCGCTGGCGGATAGGGCCGTATAACCCCCGGCCAAGGAGACCACGAAGGGGTCCCCCACGTGAAAGTCCAGGCCCAATTGGCCCTGGCCGCCGAACGCCATTTGTGAAAAACTCCCGGTTTGGGAATAGTTCACGGGAGAGGGGGTTTGGATGTTCAGAAAGTCGCTGTAATTAATCCCGACAGGCGCCAGCAGCCCCCCCGCCGCCGCGAAGATCCTGACCGGTCCCTGGCCGAACAAGAGCCTCCCCGTCAAGCCCACCGAAAAAGCGTTGATCGAGAAGGCGGTTGAATCACTGTAACCTGAATTATCTTGGGACGAGACGGTAAAGGTGCCGGCCGGCATGATCTGGAAGGGCAGCCCGATCTCAAGGTTGGAACCCACTTGGGCCACCGGCTCCACCCCCACCATGACGTAACCGGAGGGCACGGTGGAATCATATTGAAAGCTCGGATCGCTTTGCTGGATTTGGGACGCATCCTTCTTACCCGTTTCCGAATCCGCGATGAAATCCGCGAAATTGAGGGTTCCATAAGAGGTTTCCAATCGAAGACCCAATCCCGCCGGTTTTTGGGGCGCGAGAAGTGCGGCGCCGTTGGCGGAAACAGGAACCGAGGCGGCCCCCGGAACCTGGGCCTGGGAGGCGATTTTGGACCGAAGCGCCTGGGCAAATTGGGAAAGGGGCGCCGAGGGACTGGCCATTAATAACTTCTCATAATCGTTCAAGGCTTCCTGGTTTTTTCCCAAAAAATAATAGCTGTTGGCCCGGCCCTGCAGCGCCCGGTTGTCCGAGGGATTCATCCCCAAGGCCGCCGAGAAATAGAGGACGGCCTGGGCGTAATTCCTCGCGGCGTAAAACTGAAGGCCCGCGTTGGTATAGTCGGCGGCCGTGTAGGCCAAAACACCGGCCGGAATCAGGAGGGCCAAAATCCAACAGGAAATTTTTTTGCGAAACGGCGTTAAAGGCATAAATCCCCTTGGGTTTCAACCGGCGAAAAGAAAGAAAAAAAGGACGCGCCGGCGCCGCGGCAAACCCCGCGGCCCCGGCGTCTGAACGGCCGGGGTAAGATTTTACATAATCGCCAAGGCCGAAGGAAGGGTTTTGACCAGGCCTGCCGGTCCGCTATACTTTTCTCATGAAAAGCTCCCGGCCGAACTCACCCAGGGAAATCACCCGTAAACTGGCCCATATGCCCCTCCTGATTCTTTTGGATTACGACGGGACCTTAACCGACTTCAAGAACAATCCGGAACAGTCCCGTATTTCCGGCTCGACCAGGTCCCTGCTTTACCGCCTGAGGCGGAGGCACCAACTCATCATGGTCACGGGCCGGTACGCGGACAGCCTGGAAAAAGTATCAGGATTACGGCGCATCCCCATCGTGGGAACCCATGGGTTTGAGGCCAGGAACCTTCCTCATCAAATCCGTTTCGCTTCCCCTTCCCTCCAGAGCCGCTTCAAGAGGGAGGCTGAATCCCTATGGCTGTCCCTTCAGGGTCTCCCGGGAAATTACCCCGGAATCCATATCGAAAAAAAACCCTATTCCTCAACCTTGCATTTTCGGGGGGCGGATTTTACACCGGCCCAGGAAAGGCGTCTGGCGGCGGAATTCAAGAAACGCTTCCGCCAATCCACCACCCGCGGGCTTTGGGCCCTGCACGACGGCAAGAAAATGCTGGAGGCCATGCCAAGGGGCTTCTCCAAGGGAAAATCGGTCTTGAAAATCCTGGCAAAGTTCCCCGGCCACTTCCCCCTCTACGCGGGGGACGACCTGGGCGACATCTCGGTTTTAAGGGTATTAAAAGGAAGGGGGCTGAGGATCGCCGTGGGCGGCCGGATCCCGGACCGTTATTGCGATTTGAGGTTCGAATCCCCTCGGCGGTTCGTCCAATGGCTGAGGGGACTTGCCTAAAGGGCAACCGGCGCCCTTCGATGTTCGTGGCGGTTCAAGCTCACAAACCCAAGACGCAGTCCTGAAAAAGCTTCAGTGAGTTGGCGCCCAATTTCCCGTCCTTGTAATTCCCCGCGGTTATCACGCAGACCAACCCCAAGTCCGGAACAATGAAAAGGTGGTTGCCGCCCACCCCCCACCCGTCGATCACCCGGATGTTTTTACCCCCCAAGGGAACGGTTCGGATCCACCACAAGTAACCATAGTCGGCCTCGCCCTTTTCAAGGTTCCTCGCGACCTGGACCGAGGTTGACCGGTCCAGCCAATCCTCGGGAACCACCCGGTTCCCTTTCCAAATTCCTTTTTCCAAAATAAGCTGGCCCAGCTTGGCTAAGTCCCGGGGGCGAAGACTCAAACCAAAGGACAAGGGAGTGACCCCCCTGGGACCCTCCATCCAAGCGAAGTCGGTGATCCCCAAGGGGCCGAAAAGGAATTTTCCGGCAAAAGCCGGAAGGCTCATCCCGCTTTCGCGGGAAAGGATGGAGGACAGGGGGGTTAAACAGGCCCCGCAATAGGCAAAATGATGTCCCGGCGGGGATGCCAAAGGCATGGAGAGGGTGAAATCATTCCAATCCGGCGAGTTCACCATATCCCAGGAGCAGGATTGGGAGTCCCTCCAATCATCACAGCGGAAACCGCTTCTCATGGTTAAGATCGTTTCCAGGGTGATCTTATCCTTTCGGGAATCCCAGCCCCGCCGGGATCGATACTCGGGGAAAAATTGATAAAGCGGTTGATCCACTCCCAATCCTTTCCGCTCGAGGGCGATGCCAACCAGCAGGGAAGAAATGGATTTGGTGATGGATTGGACGGGATGCAAGTCTCGCGGCCCATAACCGTAAAAATATTCCTCCACCACCAGCCGCCCTCCTTTCACGACGAGCAAACTATGGATATGGGGAAAGGAACCGTCGAGAATCCGCCGGATCCCCGAACCGAGCCGGTTCAACACGACGGCGTCCCCTGAAACAGGCCCTACCTCCCAACCATCAGAACCGGAGGAGGGTTCCCGGTAGGCGTACCCCGTCTCCGGCCGGGAATCCTTCCCAAATCGGGGGACCAAATAATCCCCGCCCTTGCTTAAAACCAATTCGGAAATATTCCCGGCCTTTTGGAAGCTCCCCCGGGCCTGGGTGTAAGTTCCCGAAAGCTGGTTTCCGAACCCATAGCCGCTCAAGGCGAGGTCCAGTTTTTCACCGGTCGGCAATTCCCCATGGAAATATCTTCCCTTAACGTAAAACGTTTGAAAGGTCTGGTTGTAAAGGCCATCGTCGATATTGTTGAAAAGGGCCAGGATCGATCCATCGGGGTCCCTTTCCAGGACCAGGGCCACCCGGAAGCTGGACAATCCCGTATTGAGTACTCCTTGCCAGGTCCCCAAGGGTCCCATCCGGAAGAACAAAAGCCAAAGGCTCAAACCAAGGACTGTCAGGGGCAGGCCCACGGAAATCGCAGCGAGTATTTTCGATTGTTTCCGCAAAAAGCCCTCCCGTCCTCAAGATCGTGGTTTCCCTGTTGTTTTACGGAGCCGGCGGCAGTCCCCCGGCGAAGACCTTGTTCATTTTACCTGAAACCTACAGCGCGGTACCGCTTTCAACAAAAAGATAAATCAAGGGTTCCTCCCTTGTTGCTTAAAATCCATCATGAGATAATCCAAGTCCGACAGCCGTTTGAAGGTCTCCGGATTTCATGGTGCGCCGGCTTTTGTACCGGCCCCATTGATTTTGAAACTCCCCAAGGAATTCCTTTTGAAACCGACCTACCCCCATTTGAACCGCCTTCGATTACTGTCTTTTTTTGTCCCGCTTTTTTGGGGCGCCCTCCCGCCCTTTCCCGCCCCTTCCGGCGCCCAATGCGTTCCTACCAACATCAACGTTTGCGGAGGATTTGATGACACGGGGGACATCTGGATAAACTCTTCCTACATCGGCAATTACCCCTTAAGCAACAGCGTGGTTCCCTGTATTTCCATCGCGAACCCCGCTTTTTTGAACAGCGCCGGCACCAATATCATCGCGGTCCGGAACGGCAACACGAATCCGACCGGGATGTGGGGCTCCTGGAGCTTCGACATTTCCTGCGCGGACGGCACCCACGCTTACGGGAACAGCTCCGGTCCCGCCAACACGGCGTTGGATACCCCCGGCAACTGCGCCCTGACACCGCCCGCTGGCATTGGCGCGAACTGGTTTGATCTTACCTTCGTCCCCTCCGGCACTTGGACCGTCCCGGCGACGGTGACCTCCCCTATTTTCGGTTTGACCGCCCGTGACCTTCAAACCGGGGTTCCCTTGCCGCCGATTTACATCAACAGCTCCGGCGCCTCCAGCGACACCTGCGAGTCGGTTTGGTACCGCCAGTATTTCGTCCTCCAGCCCATCACTTTCACCCCCACCTTCACCTCCACCTCGACGCCGACGAACAGCCCCACGCCTACCCTCACCTTCACTTCCACCCCCACCAAAACACCCACCTTAACCTTCACCCCGACGAACAGCTTCACCCCCACTCCCACGCCAACCCGCACCTTCACTCCCACCGTCACCTTTACGCCCACCGAAACCTTCACCCCGACCAACACCGCCACTTCCACGCCCACCCGAACCGCGACGAATAGCCCGACGATCACCTGGACCAACACTTCCACCTTCACCCGGACCTCCACCTCCACCGCGACCAACAGCCCCACCCCGACCGCGACCCTGACGCCCTGCGGCTATCCCGGCAACACCTGCACCTTCACCGCCACGCCCGTCAACGTGGACATCTTTTACATGAATAAAAACATTTTTAATCCCGCGACGGACCAATCTGTTTCCATTTACGTGGGCTATTCCCATTATCCGGGGGAATATTCCCTCAGGATCTACAATTCGGCGGGCGAGAATATCCGGGACCTGGTTCCCGCTCAGAGGGTGATCGGCCCCATCAACAATCCTTATTATTGGGACGGCAAGAATAAAAACAATGAGCTCTGCGCCAGCGGGGTCTACATCGTTTATTTGGTGGAGCCCTTAGCCAAGAAAGTTAAGAGGCTGCTGCTGATTAGGTGAGCAAGGTTGGCGGAGGATGGGCATCGAATCGATCCACTCGAAACGGAAAAATCGATCCGGTTCGATCCCACCCCCTCCAATAATAAAGCCCAGCTCCCTTTTTCAAAGGGGCTGGGCTTTATTGGCTGGGAGACTTGGACTCGAACCAAGATAAGCAGAGTCAGAGTCTGCTGTCCTACCGTTAGACGATCTCCCAACAGGTCC
>CAZUXW010000054.1:0-21570 GCA_964624625.1 uncultured bacterium | reverse complement strand
TAATGGAGAAGGGATAGGGTTCCTTCTCGCCGCCATATTCGGAGGGGAATTCCCAGGGCTGAGTGGGGATCAGGTTGATGCTTTCCTGGTTAAAGGCCATGCGGACTTTATAAGCGTAGCGGCCCCAGAGGATATCCCCGGAGGCCTTTTTCGCGTCGAAACGGTCCAACTTTTCCGGGAGAAACATGGTGTTTTCCAAGTTCGAGAAGGAACGGCTGACGTCGACCGGATGGTTCAACAGGGAATAGGGATGTTCTTTCAATTTACAACCTCCGAAAAATTTTCACCGCCAAGACGCCAAGTTAAACGCAGATGAAAACATTTTATGTAACCGGTACCAATAACATCGAAAAAATTCCCGGGTCCTGCGGCGGTTTCCCGGATGGTTTGGAAAGAGGCCCAGTTTATCAAAAAGGAGCATCAGCCCAGGCATAAAAAAAAGCGGCCCGCCCGGAAGGGCGGACCGCTTTTGACAAAGTTAAGGATTATTGCAGCCTGATATTGTCCAAAATGTATTCCTCGCCTGGGAAGGCAGCGTTGGCGGAAATGTTGACTTCAAATCCGACCGCTGAGACGTTGGTTTTGTCCGTCGACCAATTTGGCCCGCTGGGACTCCAGGTGATGGAATACCAGGCCCCGGTGCCTTGATAGTTGCAGGCGGGTGAACCGCCATTGCATTGAGAGGGGGCTCCGCCGTAGGTGCCTCCGTACCTTGTCGGAGTACCGCCTGCCATGACATAAGGATATTGGGTCCCCATGTAGCCGGCGGAAGCGTTGATGTAGTAATCGACGACCACTGAGGTCAGGTTTAGGGCGTTCCAATCCAAGCCCGCGCCGATAACGGGACTTCCGCCGGCGCTGCTGACCTCGGCCCGGAAGGTGTTATTCGCGTTGTTGATGACTCCGGGGGGGATGATCATATCAAAACCGTAAGTGCTTGTTTCCCCAAAGGCGGTTACGGCTGAAGTGTTGCAACCTCCTGAGCCTGTGGCGGTCGCGTCCAAACCGGTCCAGTATTGGTTGGTGCCGTCTTCGTAGGTCCAGATGTAGCTATTTGGAGTCGGCGTGGCTGTTGGCGGCAGGGCCGTCGTGATGGTCACGTCATCAATGAAGACATGGCCGGTTCCACCGGTTCCTCCACCCGTGAACACCTGAATACCAAAGGCGCGGACGTCATTGGCGAAGGACGTGCAGGTGTTACTCAAGTTGATCTGATAGGTATGCCATGCGCCCAAGCTTGGCGCGGGAAGCCAGGTTTGGTCGCAGAAGGTTAAAGAAGCCCCCGATTTAATATAGGGCTGCAATCCGCCGTAGGAGGCCCCGCCGATCGCGTTGATATAAACGTTGAAAGTGATGATCTTTCCCGTCAGATCCGTATTGGCGGGAAGGGCGATCTCAAAATCCTCATCCGCGGCCCCGGAGGTGGTGTCCGGATAGGTGACGGTAGCATCCAAGGCCCCGCCCCCGCTGGTTGAGCCGGCTGGCGCGCTGGGGTTCCAAACAATGGAGGAACTTCCTTGGACATTGGTGGTGGACCAGCAGTTAATGTCCGTGTCAAAGTTGTAGGCGGAACCGACGGGCAAGGGACAGCCGCTCGGGGTATTTGTCGGAGTATTCGTCGGTGTGGCGGTTGGCCCGGCGGGTGTGACCGTGGGAGTCGCAGTTGGGCCCGCTAACGTGATCTGAACATCATCCACGTAAAGGTTGCCCGAGCCGCCGGCGGGAATGTTGTAAAGCTGGATACCGAGTTGAATGACCGAGCCGTTCACAATGCCGGTGTTTCGAACAATTTGGATCCAGGTTGCGCTGTTGCCGCCTATTCCCGTGTAGTTGGCTTCGTAGCCCGTAAAGCCGGTATTTTGATCCTCGACCGCGATGCCGGTGGTGAAGCCGCTGAGATCCAACAGACCCGCGTCGACATTGACGAAGAAAGTGATGGCGGCGCCGGTGAAGTTTTGAGGAACGGTGTAGTCAAGTTCGATCTGGGCCGTGCTAACCGTTCCGGAAGTGTTGTTGATGGAGACTTGAAGGGCTCCGGCGCTTCCCGAGTGGGTTGTCGTCGATGAAATACCCAAGGCCGTAACGATGCTGGTCGCTCCGTTGAGCTGCCAGCAATCGATGCTGTTGCTGTCGAAGGCGTATGTGGGCTGGAAATTGACCGAGGTGCACAAGGTAGGGGTTGAGGTCGGCGTGTTGAGAACCAGCGGCGTGTTGGTGGGCGTGTTGCTGGGGCTGTTCGTAGGTGTTTTGGTGGCGGTCAAGGTGGGCGTCTTCGTGGGGCTGTTGGTAGCCGTGTTGGTGTTGGCCCCTGGGATAGGCGTGTTGGTGATGGATGGGGTGGGGCTGTTAGTCGGCGTTCTCGTGGCCGTGTTGGTGATAATGGGGGTATTGGTCGGCGAATTGCTCGGCGAGTTGGTGGCCGTAGTGGTGAAGGTGTTGGTGGCGCCGACGATGGTAACCACCGCGCCGTTCACGGGAGCCCCGTTGACTTGGACGGATAATCCGGTGGTTCCATTGGTTCCCGTCACGTCGCCATTGTTGGCGAGGGTGGCCTGGTAGGTTCCAGCGGGAGCCGAAGGGGAGAAGGAATAGACGACGAGGTAATTGGCCGTGCTGGAGGGAGCGACGGTATTGGTGAAGTTTAAGGTCACCGTGCCGTTGTCGAAGGTGTAGGTGCCGAAGGCCAGGAGCGTGTCGGGTCCGTCCACGATGCCGTTGTTGTTCGCGTCCAGGTAAAGGGCGACGGCGCTGATGCCGCTGGCGTCATTGCCGCTGCCGGAAGCGGTGACTTTAAGGCTGGTCATGTTGGCCGGATCACTGCCGGAATTGGTCGCGCTGATTTCCAGGACGGGAATGGCGGTGGCGCCGGGGATCTGGATTGAACTGCCGGGAGAAGAACCGTCGGGGACCACTTGAATGGTTTCAGGCGTGGGGGAGGGGACCACGGCCGCGGTAGGGGTAATGGTGGGGGTGGCGGTCAAGACCAAGGCCGGAGCGGTTGGATTCACGGAAATCGTCCTGGTGCAGCCCGCGACCATCGCGATGGCGGCTGCCATCATCAAGCTCAGGCTCGACCACAGTTGAAAACGCTTCATAAAGAAGACCCCCCGGGTTTTGATGAGAAAACTATTTTAGGCCGATTGGAATCAATGGCATGGTTTGGACGACTCCAATTAAGCGCTCCAAATAATACCACAGGCCCTCTTTAAATGAGAAACACGGAAAACACTTTGTTTACATGGGTTTAAGGTCGTTTTCGGGTGTTGAGGGGCGCCGCGAAAAGGAACGAAAAGCTTTGGGAAAACGAGTGAATAATGGAATGAGGGTTAAGCCTAGCTTCCGGGATTGAGGGATTTTAACGCCAACCGGCCCGGGGTGAGGCCTGGAGAGAGGGCTGTCAGGATAATTTTTCCCGGAGTTTCCCCCGCTCGAATGAAAACGGAGCAGAGGCCGTTGAAGGCCCTGCGCTTTTTGGCTTTATCCGGCTCGTGGCTGCTGGGGTCCCCGTTGCCGACGCCGGTGATCTGGGCTGGGCCAGAAAGGCGGAAGGTCAACAGGTTGTCCGCCGTCGGCACCAAGCGGCCTTTTTCATCCAAAATCTCGATCGTGACCGGCGTCGTATCCCCCCTGCCAGCATTTAACGAATCCACGTAAGGGGTGAGGCGGATGGACTTGGCCTCGCTGGTGGTCTCTACCTTCGATTCCATGGCGATTTTTCCGTTTTTCCAGCCGCGGGCCAGGAGGGTTCCGGGTTTGTACTTGACCTTCCATTCCAGGTGGCCCAGCTTCGGAATTTCCTTCGTTCCTAAAAGATCGCCGTTTAAGAAAAGTTCCACCCGGTCGCAATTGCCGTGGCACCAGACGTCGATTTCCTTTCCCTCGCGGCCCTTCCAGTTCCAATGGGGGAACAGGTGCAGGACCGTTTCCTTGCCCCACCAGGACTTGTAATAGTAGTAGTTGTCCTTCGGAAAACCGCAGACATCCATAATGCCGAAATGGGAATTGACGCAGGGCCATTGGTAAGGCGTCGGCTCGCCCCGGTAGTCGAAGCCGGTCCAAATAAAAGCCCCCGCCAGGAAAGGGCGCGACGCGACAGGCCGCCAGGCCGCCTCGGCCGGCAGGGACCACATGGTGTGGTTGACGTCGTAGGCGCTGACGTAGCCCTTGGCAGGATCGGTTTGGTAAACGCCGCGGGTGCTGACGGTGCTGGCCGTTTCGCTGCCGTAGAGGGGCGTGGCGGGGTGGTTTTTTCGGAAGTCCTCGTATTGGTTAATGTTGTAGTTGATCCCCTCGATATCGATGACGTCCCGGATGCCGCCCTCGAAAGCGTAATTCACCGCGGCGGTGACGGGACGGGAAGGGTCATACCTCGAAATTACTTTTTTCACGGCCTCCGCCCTGGCCCGGCCCGCCAAGGTCCCTTGCTGCGGTTCCTCGTTGCAGATCGACCAAAGGATCACGCTGGGATGGTTGCGGTCGCGCAGGACCATCGTCCTGACCTGTTCCAAAACGTCAGGCGAATCGTCCAACCGCCGGTTTTCGTCCACCACGAGGATGCCCAAGCGGTCGCAAGCGTCCAAAAGCTCCGGCGCGTGGGGATGGTGGGCGCATCGGTAGGCGTTGGATCCCATGGCCTTTAATTTTTCCAAACGATAGGTAAATAACCGGTCCGGCAGGGCCACGCCGAGCCCCGCGTGGTCCTGGTGGTTACAGGTCCCCTGGAGCTGGACCCTTTTGCCGTTGAGAAAAAAGCCGTGATCCGCGTCGAACCGGATGGAGCGCACCCCGAAGGGTGTTTCCGTCCTGTCCACCAGGATCCCCTCCTTCGTGAGGCTCGTGACAAGGAGGTAGCGGTGGGGATTCTCGAGGGACCAAAGGGCTGGTTCGGGAAAATGACCCTTTTGGATGATGGTTTTATTTCCGTTGGCGGCCAAGGAACCGCCGGTGGAAAGTTTCAGGACGGTTCGATGGTCCGGGGATTTGATTTCCGATGTCAGTTGATAAGAAGCACCTTTCCATGATTCATTGACCAAGTTGGTTTCAATGGTAAGGGAGGCCCTGCCCCGATGGGGGGTCGCGACCACATAGACCCCGTAAGGCTCCACGTGCAGAGGGTCGGCCTTGTTGAGCCAGACATGGCGGTAAATTCCACCCCCCTCGTACCACCAGCCCTCGGCGGCCCTGGCATCCACCCTGACGGACAGGGTGTTTGTTTCGCCAAACCGGATCAGTTCGGAAATGTCGTAACGGGAAGGGGTATAGCCGCTGCGATGGCGGCCCAGGAACCGCCCGTTCAACCAGACCCGGCTGTTTCGGAATATCCCCTCGAAATCGAGCCAAAGCCTGAGGCCCTGGTCGGACAAGGGAAGGTCAAACCTTTTACGGTACCAACCGATTCCCGGTTGGAGATAGCCGTTGTAGTCGTCGCCTCGAGCGTCGAATTTGCCCTCCACCACGAAATCGTGGGGAAGCAGGACCTTCCGCCAATGGCTGTCGTTGAACCATTCCAAGGCGGGACCCAGAGGCTTGGAGGGGAAGGTTTCCAGCTCACTTGCCCCGATATAAGCGCCGCTATAAGGATTGTGGACCAAAAGGATCAGGTGGTTGGGGCCGCCCTTGTTCCAAGCGTCATCCAAAGGAACGTCGAAGGCGTCGATCCAGCGTTCATGGGTTTGGAGTTTCACCCCGTTCAAGTAAACGGTGCAATTGTCGGAAACGGAGGTGAAGTGTACGGTTCTGCCGGGGCCGGTGATTTCTGGGAGAGCGGTTTTGAACCAGCTGTATCCGGATTTTTGCAGGTTAGCCTCTTTTTTGGAGGGGAGACTTTTCCAAGCATTCGTTTTTTCAAGGGCCATCCTTTTCAATCGGGAAGGATGATCCCCCGGTTTTTTGACTCCGGCATATTGGTGCCGCCAATGGGTGAGGGGGAACCGCCGCGTGGAAAATTCCAGGTCGCCCTGGTGGAAAAGCCATCCCTTGTCGAAATTCAGGCGCTGCCGGGGGATTTGGGTTTTAGGATTGACGCGCGCTCTCATGCTTTACCGGCCCTGTTGGGTTTTGAAAATCGAGTAGCATTCTAAAGGATTTTTCCGAATCTGTGGTTTTGCGGTGAAAATGATTCCGGTTGGAAAAACGAAACAAAGCGGGAAAAGTTGCGTCATTTTACAAGGGCCCGGGACTTTAGTTTGCTCTCGTTGGGAAGGCTGCCGCCAATTTAAAATTAATTAAAGAGGGAACCTCCCTTCAAAAGTGGAAATGGATCCAAATGTTGGATATGCTTGGCTCAAGAAAATTTGAAATATCCCTTGGCTGAAGCTGAAATCAATGGCCGATGAAGGTTACTTAATTTTATTTGTTTTCGGAAAAAGAGATCAATAGGAAACCCGGCGCCAGGACCTTTGGCGATTTCAAGAAATAAGGGAGCCGACATGAAAAAGGGCGGTCTTTGGTTTTTAAGAAGCCTTCTGCTGATGACGTTGTTTTCATTCGGCTGCAAGGCCAAGGACGACGCGGTCCGGGTCGCGGTCTTCACCTCGGATGTTGAAACCATCAAGATCCTCAACCAGGCCATGAGGCAGGTGGAAAGCCGCCATCCCGGCCTCAAGGTGGTTCTGGCCAATATTCCCTACAACGATTTTCAAAATAAAATCACGACCATGATGGCGGCCGGCAACGCGCCGGACGTGGTCAGCACCGAGGCGAATAATTTCGTGGATCTATACCTGAGGGGCGCCTTCGAGGATCTCACTGATTTGGCCAAAAGGGACGGAATTGACCCCAAAAACTATTACGCCCCGGTGATGAAGCGCTACAGCCCGGGCGGGAAAATATTCGCCCTGCCCACGGACATCGCCCCCTTCGGATTGGTTTATTACAACAAGAAAATATTCGACGAGGTGGGATTGCCTTATCCCGCCTCCAGCTGGACCTGGCCCGAACCCCTCCTTTCGATTTGCCAAAAACTGGTGAAGAAGGATGCTTCCGGAAAAACCATCCGCTGGGCCTGGGCGGATCCCTATAACATCGCGGGCGACCCTTTTATCTTCAGCAACGGGGGTTATTTCACGGACAGCGAGGATAATCCCACCCTCTTAACCTTGGATTCGCCGCGCTGCATGGAGGCGTTCCGTTTCCGCTGGGACTTGATCCACACCTACCATGTCTCCCCCACCAGGTCCCAGATCGAGTCCTTCAACTTCGGGCCTGGCGCCGAGACCATGTTCGCCAATGGACAAATCGCCATGATGCCATCGGGCATTTGGCATACTCCGAACTTCCTCCAGCACAAGGACCTCTCGTTTGACGTGGTGGAGTTTCCTTGGGGGCCTCATCAGACCCGGGGATGGGGATCGGGCGGCTCGGGCTACGCCATGACCAAGGGATCCAAGAAAAAAGAGGAAGCCTGGATTGTCATCAAGGAATTGGCCGGGGAAGCCATTGAGTCCCAGATCGCCGCGACAGGACTAGTCCAACCTTCCCTGATCAAGGTGGCTAAATCCGATGTATTTCTCAAGAGCCCCGGCGCGGCCCACAAGGCCATTCTTTTGGATATGCCCAAAGACGCCCACTTCGGTCCCTTCCTCCGAAATTGGAACGAGATCTGGTACGGGCAGGTAGGTCCTGCCATGGACCCGGTTTGGGCCGGCGACAAGACCCCGGAACAGGTTTTGCCGAAGCTGGTGAAGGAACTCAATAAAAAATATTTCAACGTGAGGTAGGCCGAGGTTGCTGAAATTTATTTCCCGCGCCCCTTGTGGGAGAGGGCGTGGGGAGGGGTGGTTCTGCCTGAAATGAGATGGTTCCCGTTTTTTATGGTCTAGCGATGGCCTGATATTCTTCGACGGAGCCATGATATTTCAGGGTGGCGATGGCGTTGGGATTAAACGAGAACCCGACAGGCTTTTTAATTGAAACTATCACCAGGTTAAAAATTTTCTCCTGGATCATTCCTTTAAAATATCCATTTCTCTTCCCGATCGTGAGCCTTTTCGAGGCGTCGTCCCAATGGATCGGAATCTCCGAATATTCGCCCTTTTCATAGCCATAAGTCAGGCCGTCATCCTCATATAAAGTGAAGTCCCCGTCCGTTCCTTCGTATATACAGAGGGTGATGGGATTTTGGGTTTTTTCGGAAATGTATTGGAGCTCGGGGCCAAGGGGAAGGATGGAACCGGCCCTGACGAAGAGGGGCATGGAATCGTAAGGGGCGGGAGACTCTTGGGTCCCGGAGGGGGCAGCTTTCCCTGTCCAGAAGTCGTACCAAGCGGCGCCGGGCGGAAGGTAAACCTCTCGACTTCGGGATTTGTAATGGAGGACGGGGGCCGCCAGCAGAGCCCTGCCGAACATGTATTCATCCATAAGGGTTCCGGCCGTCCTATCTTCAGGAAAATCCATCACCAGCGGCCTCATCAGGGTCCCGTCCCGATTTGTCACCTCCCAGGCCGTTGAATAAAGATAGGGAAAGAGGCGGTAACGGAGCCGGTCAAATTTCAACATGGATTTGTAAGTGGGCGAGTTAATGCCGCCGAATTCCCACATTTCCCTTTTCCGTAATTCGCCGTGGGACCTGAGGAGCGGGCAGAAGGTTCCGAATTGGAACCACCGGTTGTTCAACTCCCGCCATTCCTCCTCATCGTCCGGTTTCGCGCTGGGATCGGAGAATTTTCGGGGCAGGGTGTAGCCGCCGATGTCGGTGGTCCAATAGGGGATTCCGGAGAGGCTCATGTTGAGGCCGGCGGGGATTTGTTTGGCGAAGACAGACCAGTTGGCGGTGACGTCCCCGGACCAGATGGCGGAAGCGGTCCGCTGGGACCCGGCGAATCCGGATCGGGTGAGGATGCAGACCCGTCGGTTGGGCGCGGATTTCCGCTGGCCCTCGTAGATGCCCTGGCTGTTCAAGAGGGGATAAGCGTTTAGCGACCTGGCCCCGCTTCCTAAGGCGTTGGGGTTCAAGTGGCTTTCCACCGTTTCCCGGTCCGGCGGGGAAGGCATGAGGTCGGGTTCGGTGGAATCCATCCACCAAGCGTCGATGCCCTTTCGGAAAATCTGCTGGTCCATTTGATTCCAGAAAAGCGCCCTCGCCATGGGGTTGAAGGCGTCGTAAAAAGTATAGGGGTAGCCCAGCCAGTCCTTAACGCCTTCTTTTAAAACGGATCCGTAAAGGCCGCCGATTTTTTTCATCTCGTCGAAATTTGGGGTGCCGGGATAAAACTTGCCCCAAACGGAGATCATGACATGGGCGTTTTTTTCATGGAGCTTTTGGATCCAGCCCTCAGGATCGGGGAATCGGACAGGATCGAATTGATGGGAGCCCCAGGCGCCGTCGGCCCAATAGCGCCAGTCCTGCACGATGTTGTCGAAGGGGATTTTATTTTTGCGGAACCCGTCTACCACATCCAGGCTTTGTTGGGCTGTTTCGTAACGTTGGCGGGACTGCCACAATCCGAAGGCCCAGGAGGGCATCATGGGGGCTTGGCCGGTTAAGGACCTGTATCCGGCGAGAACGTTATCCAACTTGGGTCCGAGGACAAAATAATAGTCGATACCGTCGCCGACCTCAGACCAAAGGGAGGTGGAGGTGAGGGCCGCGGGGGTTTTCCATGAGAACTTAAAAGTGGTTCCTTGCTCCGTGTCCCACTCGATTTTCAGGGGAATCCTTTTGTCTTTTTCCAGGGCCGCCCTCGCCAAGTCGTTGTCCGTCAGCCAGCCTTGGCGCCAATGTTCCATGATGAGTTTGTTGTCCAACCACACCTTGATACCGCCGTTGGAACGGCATTGGAACAAGTAATCCCCTGAGGTTGGGGCCGTGATGAAACCTTCCCATCGGGTGGGAAACGGTTTGGCATCGCCCTTCTTGGGATGAACCTCAATATCCAGCTTGGAAGTTTTCAAGGCGGTTCCAGAGCCGTCCATCCTCCGCTCCGTCAAACCGCCTGGGCCGCCATTTTGATCCAAGAGGTTTTCAGAAGGGATCGGGGTGAAGTCCCTGAGGTCCCCGAAACGGGTGAAGGAGGGGTTGTCCCAAAAGATTCCGTAGCCCCGATTGGAAACCAAAAAGGGGATGGCCACGTTGGTATTGTGCTGCCATAGGTCCAGGTCGATGCCCTTCAAGTCGAGCATCCCGAACTGGTTTTGCCCGAGTCCATAAAGCGACTCGCCGGGGATATCGCGCCATTGCTGTTGAATATGGAATGTTTTTTCGCCTTGGACTAGGGCCGGACCCATTCGGCGGGCTCCTTCCGCGAGGATAACGCCGTCTTTTAAGTCGAGGAACTGGACGGAACCGTTGGACTTGTCAACCGAGAGAGTGAATTTTTCACCCATTAGGTCCCAGTGTCCTGCGGATGTTTTTAAGGACCAATGAATTTTTTGGACGGGAGAGCCGGTGACGCACAGGGACTTTCGGTTGAAAAATTTCCGGTCTTTGGCGAAGGAAACCCTGGCGATGGAATCGGAAACGAAGGAGACCCTCAAAAAGCCTCCCGGAACTTTGGCGGTAATGCCGAACTTCGAGGCGGGGCTAACCAGGCTGGAGGCAATGGCTTGGCTTGGCGGAACAAGGAAGGCGGCGAGGAACAGAACCATCAAGGTCCTGGTCATTTTGTCTCTTTCGAGTAAGGGGTATGTAAAATAATGGATGGAATTTATCGGAAAAACCCTTTCGCTTTGGGGAGGAGGATGCCTTCGCCGGGTAAGTCAAGTTTAGATTGAAACAAAAAAGCCCGCTTCCGCGAGGAAGCGGGCTTTTGGTGGAACAAACTATTACTGGATCGTCATGTCATCCACGTAAAGGTTGACGTTCTGGAATCCGCTGATCGCGCTGGCACCGGTCCCGATCTGGATTCCAAACTTCCAAACGCCTGTGGGATCAACTCCGCCCTGGTTGGCCGGGATGGAGATCTGGGTCCAAGCGCCAATGGTCAGCGCGTAAGTTCCGCCAAAGCCAAGGGATTGGTAATTGTAACCTCCGATGACACCGTCCTGGATATACATTTGTCCATAGCCGGCGTTCGAGGGGGCGGCATCGAGATAGTACCAAGCGCTGATGGTCTTGCCGGTGATGTCGGTTCCCCCCGTTGTGTTCGGGAAGACATACTCCACGTTGGCGACTTGATTCGCCGCCGTGAAGGGTATGGGACCCATTAAAAGGGAGCCGCAGGTGCTCGAGCAGCCAATGGTATGGTTTTGCAAGGTCGAAAGTAACAAACTCGGGACCACGATGGTACCGCTGTTGTTATTGGAAGACCATCCACTGGGAAGGGTGCAATAGTTGTCATTGTTCCAAATGAAGGGGTAGGTGGAGTTGAAAGTCGGGGCCGCCACGCAGCCAGCCGGGGTCGGAGTGGGCGTCGCCAAGGTCGTGATGGTGACATCGTCGACGTAGATAGTGGCTGGTGAATTAATGCCGAGAATATTTATCCCGAACTTGCTCACGTATTGCGCGTCCGGAGCCGTCAGGGACGTTTTGAAGGTCACCATGGTCCAAGTGTTGGCGGCGAGGGTGGCATAGTTTCCGATTGCGTTTCCAACGCATCCGGTGCCGCCGCAATAACCGGGGTTTTGATATCCCGCGTAGCAGGCGGCGGGGCCTGTCCCGTAGTTACAGAACATCTGGGCGTTTCCGGCTACTGTGGAATAGACCCAAGCTGTGACGGCGGCGCCCTCCAGGTTTTGGAAAGTGCCGCAGGGGAAGTTGATATTGATTTCCTCACTATTGTTAGTGGCGTCGAAGTTGATAATGCCTTCCCAGGCTCCGGGACCCGTGTGGAAGGTGGTTGAGGATTGGCTGATCGTTTCTCCACCGGGAACAGTTCCGTCCAAGGTCCATCCCTGGGGACAGCTGTCGAAGGTATAGGCCGACAGGGGAGACGAGGAACAGGCAGGAGTGTTGGTGGGCGAATTGGTCGGGGTGATCGTGGGGCTATTTGTGGGGGTTCCAGTCACTGTCGGTGTGTTGGTTTCGGTGTTGGTCGGGGAATTGGTTTCCGTGGGGCCGCCCGGCGTGTTGGTGACAGTGGGAGAATTTGTGGCGGAAGGCGTGGGCGAATCGGTCGCGGTGTTGCTGATCGTCGGGGTAGGCGTTTGGGTGGGAGTCCTAGTGGCGGTCGAGGAATAAATAGGGGTATTGGTAAGGGTAGGCGTAATGGTGGGGGTGTTGGTCGGAATCGCGGGGAAAGTCGGGGTCGCCACGGTGCGGCAGCTTTCGATGAACGTGACAACTACGGCCAACATGATAAACGGCGCCAACCATAGTAAACGCTTCATCAGAAAGCCTCCTGGGTTTAAAAGCGGTTTATCCCCTGGGGATAAATGTTCTTGGGTGAGTGAAATTATATCACCGGTTGAATGGTTTCGCCTTGTTTGTGACGAGGATTTTCTCACAGGGAAAGGTGGTTTTGGGAATTTTTGAGTCATTTTCGGAAAATTTCAGAAAGGTGGGTAAATGACACAATGGTTCAGGAGAACGTAAACCTCCGCCAATTTGAGTTGTTAATTAAAAAGTTAGGTTCGTGATCTATCTTTCGTTGGGTAAGGGTGATTTTTTTATTTTCAGGAAAGACCCGGATGGTTTATTCCTGACAGTGTTTTTTGGGATTTTTGGGGAATAATAAGTAGTTCAACATTAAAATAAATACCCGCTTGCCGAGGTTTTTTGTAGAATACCGAGGCTTTGCTCAAGACGACCCATAGCCCCGAGAATTTCTTCATAAGGTGAATATGCTCCTGTTGAAAAAACCTTTCCATATACTCGGCTTGTTCGCGTCGGTTCTATTAACCGGTTGCGGCGCCATATTGGTCAATGAGGGGTCGAAAGAGGAGCCCTTAACCGACGGATTGAAGAATCCCGCGGCCATGCAGGCGAAGGTCAATGTGCCGGCCGACCAGAAAATCGTCGGAAATTTTGACGATGGTTCCACCAGCATCAATTCCAAGTTGTATGGGGCGGGCGGCGGGGTTTGGTCCGTTTTCGCCGGGGGGGGCAACACGGTTAATAACCCCTATGTGGTGGCAGGAGGCGCCAAAGGAACCGCGATGGCGGCTCATTTGTTCGGCACCCTGGTCAACAAAGGCGATAATACCTATCCCTCTTTCACCCTCCAAGGCAAGCTCAAGCAGAGCGGCTATTATGACGCCAGCGCTTTCTCGGGAATTCGCTTCTATTATAAGAGTCCTTCGGAGGACAAGGCCCCGGCCCAGAGGTTTAAATTCACCATTGCCGCCACCCTGCCGACATCCAACGGGGGAACTTGCGCCGACGGTTGCTACAATCACTTCGGGGCGGATCTTTCCACGGCTGCGGATTGGGAGCTGAAAAGCTATTCCTTCAGCGACCTTAAAAGGGGTTCGGGTTGGGGAAGCGCCGTTATTCCCCCGGATTTAGTGGACCATTTGAAGGAAGTCGTTGGGTTGGAATGGTCTCATGACTCAGGCAATACGGCCGGCAGCTTTCCCATTGATTATTGGGTGGATGAGGTTGAGTTCTTTTAGGCTGTCGACAGCCGTCGGTCCACGGCCGGCGGATTGAACGGAAAACGTATTAAGGGACTTGGGTTGAATTTAAACTATAAAAAATTCATGCCTTTTACGCTAAGTGTCCTCCTTATAGGAGGGCTCGGGGCCATGCTTTGGGCCGATCCTTTTGAGAATGTCACATCCGACCAGCGCCTTTACCAACGGGTCAAGCAATTGGGCGACTACGGCCTTTTGGATGATCAAGACAAGAAAGTTTTGGACGATGGCAAAGTGGTGACCAAGATGGAACTGGCTTTTTATGTCGAAAAAGCCAAGGCCAGAATCGAAGCGCCCAGGCCCCTTCCCACCGCCGTTCCGGTTATCGCGGTTCCAACCGCCGTGGTACCTAGTCTTCCGCCTCCCGTAATGGATACACCCACGCCGTCCGTTTCCGCCCCGGCGGTTCTACCGCCAGTCGTGGCCCCTCCCCAACTGGCGCCGACCGAGACGCCGGTTCCACCCATGGCCCTGCCCACGCCTATTCCTGCGGCTCCGGCCCTTCCGCCCGCGATGGATAAGAGCGCCCTTCAAAAAGAGATCATGGATTTGCTCCGGGAATTGCGCCAGGAATCGGCGGCCTTGAGGACCAAGATGGCCCAAGACGATTACAGGGTGAAGCAGCAGGCGGATGAGTTGGAAAGATTGAAGGCCGTTCAGGACGATGTGGAATCCGCCTTCAAAAAAGCCAACAAGTCCTCGGGCTCACCCAACTTCAACACGGAAACCAATATCCGATATGAAAATATCAGCACCTCGGGCATCACGGTCGTGAATTTCACGAAGGCTACCGAATCGGTGAACCTGGGCATGTGGAGCGACCTGGGGGGGAAGGGCGCCATCAGCCTCGGCATAAGCGCCTATGTCCCCCTGTCCAATGCCTCGGACGAATCGGCCCCCGTTTCCCTTTCGCTGTTTAGCCCGAAAATTAACTGGGGCATGGACGGCAAACTGGGCCATTGGGACGCGACGGTGGCGGTGGAAGCCTATACCTCGGATGTGGACTTGGGAGACTTCACCCGCGGTAACCCCTTGAATGCCACCAGGTTTGAGGATCCCTTCGACATCAAAAAGTATTCTGAAGATAAGAACTCGAAAAATTGGGACGATTTCATGAACAATCTCGGGTATGTTCCCAGCGTTAGTTCTTATATCTCACAATCCAACACCGGCATTGTTTTCGATGGTGTATACCTAATGGGATCCAACCTGCCCCTGGTCAGCAAGGATGCCAAAGCCACCCTATTGTTCGGGCGCATGGGCAGGGACAAAGCTTATTTACCCGAAATACACCGGTTGGAGGAGGGCGCCAAGTACAGCCAGCCCTGGTTGAACGGGTTTTTACAAACGTCCTTTTCCACTTATTGGGTTAACGAGGATTTGGGCTTTAACGCAACCAACTTACCTACTATGGACTTGAAAAACTATGAGGTCGACATGGGTTTCGACTTCAAACCTTTCTTCCTGGGGTTGAAGTATGGGCTCAGCCATTTCTATACAGGTTTTGAGACGGGAAATCCAAACCCCGTTCCCTTAGAGGCGGCGGCCGGCCAGGCATCGCTTTCTTTATATCCCCTCACCTTTTACTACAACGCTATCGGCGACAATTACTCCAATATTCAAAGTACTGCCTTCTTGGCCGGGTTTAATTTGAGCCATTATGGTTATAACGGTGGATCCTATTCTGCCACCACGGATTACTATTACGGTTTTGTCGGGATGGTGGATGACTTAATCAGCGATCGCAACGGTTGGAGAGTGAATTTGGGATGGAAGGGTCGCCAGGAAAGTTGGACGAAATTCCTTCCGAGTTTTTTTGACGACATGATCCTAAACATGGATGTGGCCCAAAACAAAGAATACAGGATGATCCTCGACGATTCAGGGCACAATGTCATTCAAACCTATAACTTGATCACGGTTTATTATCCAGATGATACGGGCCTTTGGGGAAGCGACATTTGGGGCGGTTATAGCGGGCTTCATCCATTGGGTACGGCTTATACCAATAATGTGCTGGGCATCCGGAATGAAACAGTTTCGGAACCCTTGTTAGCGATTGGAAACGGATATTCCACCATCGTTCCATTCATGTTACCGGTCTATTCGTCTCCGGGCGTCATTCAAACCAGCGGCGGCCACAATGTGTTTACCACTTTGGATCACTTGAAAACGTTCCAATACATAACCCTGACCACTAAATTCCAACTCAACAAAATGCTTGGCATGTCTGAACCTTTCTATGGAAGCTTCTTTTTGACCGACCATAACATTTCCGGGAAGACGGGCGGAACTCTCGGAGCCATGCCGGACCCCAACCGGCCGGGGAAGACCTTGGCGGACGTCCCGAGTCTATTCGACCAAAGGGTTTATGACACATCCCTCTTTTACCAACTGGTCAAGGACGTCGACCTGATGGCGGACTACGGGTTGGAAACTTGGAAATCCGATTACACTTATCCCCCTATCAGCTGGAGAACCGATTCCTTTGGAGGGGGCTTCGCTTATGACACGCCCTGGGGAGGCGGGAAGTTTGAGCTTCGCTATAAGCACCTGATCAGCCACGACATTACCGTGCCGCTCAATAGCTTCACGGCCGACCAGTTTTACGCCTACTTTTTGATGAAGTTTTAAGGTTAAGGAAAAAAGTGAAAACGATTTTGACTGAAAAACTTAAAGCTTCCTCGCTAACCCTGGCCTTTGCCTTCTTGGCGGCTGTTCCGGCTTTTGCCAGGCACGGTTCCTTGGCTTCGTCCGTCCGTGACGGCTGGATCGATTCGCGGATGGAAGTCCTCATTGATTCTGGCTTAGCCGAGAAACCCCTGAAACCCCTCAAGGACCTGACCAACTTGGAATTGGCTCAGCTGACCAAAAAAGCCGCTGAGATAGTCGTGGCTCAAGCCGATATCATGCCGCCTCCCCCGGTGGGTGATGAACCTTCCCTCCCCATGCCGTCGGTCCCGGTTTCGGCTTCCCCCGTTACAGCGGCAAACCAACCTGCGGCCCTTTCAGCCAATCAACAGACTGAAGTTTCCAAGAGCGTTAAGGATTTGGTGGAGGAGTTCAAGGTGGAGCTTTCCACGATGGACGTGGATGTTGCCAAGCTGGAGGACCGGATCTACGACCAACAGCATCGTGCCGAAAAATTCGCCGCCCAGCAGCAGGATCTTTTAAAAAGAACCGGAACGACTGCGGGTGGTTTTTCGCGCGGATATTGGAATACCTATCGTGGATATGGGAATAATGCCGCCTTTGGCAATCCCGATTACAACGGGGTAATGTTTGAGGATTTCATCTTAAAAAGTGTTCCCGTTCCCTTCGTCCTTTTCAACCTGGATTTGCGCCTGAAGCGGTCCATTGGGATGTACTACGCCGATCCATTGGTGGATCCCACCGTTGGGCAAATTGAATTGAAAAACATCTCCCTGAGCTCCTCGAACGAAGTCGCCAACCTCACGGCGGGCGATTTTTACCAAAGCTACACGCCTTTGACCCTTTGGAATTCCGAAACACCTGTCCGCACTTTAGTCGAGCCGACTTCCTATTATCGGACCCGCAAGGATTTGGAGGAATTGGTCAGCGAGGAAAGGGGCCCCCAATGGCGCCTGCGCGGAATCAATGTGGTTTCGGACCAAACTTTAGGAATCCCCGTTTTGAGCTCCTTCCACTTGCAAGCCATGGGTGGGGAAATAGTGGATCCGACCCTATTCACCTATGGACAAATTTACGGCGGAAGCCAGGCGGCTTTGGATTTCTTTGAGGACAACCTTGAGGTCAAGGGAACCGGGTTGATTCTTTTGTCGGACACCTCATCCTCCAATGTTCCTTATATTCCTGGTTTAATCAGTACCTTCGCGAAGCGCTACGATGTGGGAAGCTTATCGTCGCGGGCCAAGGCTCCCCTCGACAAGGATTTCAGTCTTGCCGCCGATGGGGAATGGGCTGTTTCTCGTTATTTGGACGATGTGAACAATCCCCAAAGCTTGCTCCAGGACTGGGCCCTGATGATCAATGGTTCGGTCAATTATCAGGGGATCCATGCCATGGTCAAGTATCTCAACAATGGACCCTATTTCTATTCTCCCGGCGCTCAAACCAACCGTTTCGATCCCTCGACCTCCGGCGGTTTTTCCATTGTGGATGACGGTTTGAATGGCTATTCAAAGACACTCATTTTTACCGGGGTGAACCGGCCAGCATTCGCTTATTTCGACAGGATGGTGGAAAACATGCTCCCCTATGGGGACGCTACTCCGAACCGGGAGGGTGTTGTCCTAGGGTTCTCCGGTGAAATAGGAAAGGATGGCTGGTTGAAACCGCAGGCTTCCTATGTCGTTAAAATGCGCGAGTTACAGCCCAATTATGTATTGACCACCGCCGGCAATTCCCAGCTCGCCGTGGACACAGGGCTCCCCACGGCCTTTGCCAGGACCTATAGTGGATATGAGGGGGCCCTGACGATTGATTTTGCGAAGGCTTTGGAGGGAACTCCCGCGACCTGCGACATCGCGGCTGACTACAAGCACCAAAACACCGATATAGGCGACGGCGTCAATTCTTTTGCGGTGAACAGCCTGGTCCTTTGCGCGGACGTGGGGCCTTTCCCGACCATTCCCCTTTTTGACGGTTTGATTTTGTCCGCCGCCTATGAAAGGGCCCAATCCACGGGACATGAATATGTCCTGGCCGGTAACCCGCCGACCCTCGCCTACTACGCTTCCTTTTTGGATAACTCGGCCCTTGGGCATTATGCCCTTCTTCCTTTGAACCTCACCAGGACTTCCTGGGCTTTTGGAGTCAAGTACCCCATTAGCCATGATTTTGAGGTCCGCGGTGATTGCTTTTTAAACACTTATGAGTGGGCCGACTTTACCAGTTATGGTCGACGTGACCAGATTTGGAGGATGACTTATGCGGTCACCTTCTAGAACCCGTCCTTCGCTGTCCGCTCTCCGCTCTTCGCTAAGAAACAGCGGAATTGCAACATTACTATTTTTATTCATTGGATTCGGTGGCCAGCGTGCGTTTGCTGAATCCATGTTCTCGACGGTTCCGGATAAGGATGTGACCTATCGGCAGCTGGCTCAATTGGCTAAGGCTGGCTTGCTGGATAAAGATGACGTTGCCGCGCCCTTGACCCGTTTTGACGTGGCCCGGAGCATCTTGAAGGCTCAACAGAAATATGACGAAATCGTGGTCGCCCAGGCGGACATGGAAATTCCGCCTCCTCCCGAAAATGGGGCCGCTGCTACTTCGCCAGCGGATCAATCGGTGATCGCACCAACCTCCGCTGCCGGCCCGGCAACCGGCGCGCCCACTCCCGAGGTTGATGACGATGCTTCCTTGGCTAAGGCCGCGGAGAATCTTCACAGCCTCAAGGAAGCTTACGATTCCGAATTGACCAAATTAAAGGATAGGCTGAAAGCCCTCGGTGACCAGGTGGATCAAGCGGACGCGGATCAATATGACCTGCGCAAGCGCATCAAGGGCATCACCCAATTTCCCTCGGTCTCGGTCCATGGTTTGGGACGGGCCTTTGCCTATTCCCAACAATATTGGGGGAACTTGCCTTCGTTTGTGACCATTCCCGGATACCGACATACTTACGGTTACCTTGATTTAGGCCCCGAGGGCACCGTTTCAAAAGAAATTAAATGGAAAGCTATCTTTCGAATTCAATCAAGCTTGGCCTTCTCCGATACCCCGGTCTTAACGGTGCGGCGGATCACCATGGATTTCAATCCGTCTTGGATGTCGGCGACGATTGGGGATTTTGACGAGGCCTACACGCCCCTGGTGCTTTGGAACCGAAATAGCCTGGACCTGGCTTGGGCGCCTGAGATGTGGAGCCGCCAGGATGATGAAGCCAAATACGAAAGTTTTTTCAACAAGGAACCCTATTGGCCCTTGCGGGGATTAAAAATGGGCACGGACATGATTTGGCCCGATTCCCCCGTGCTTGAGGAGTTCAAGGTTTCTGTTTTCGCCCACATGATCCGCAATGGGTTCGCCGACGTAGGCGGCACCAATTGGTATTTCGGTCCGAACCTCTACACGGATTGGGCCTTCGGCGCCAACGCGTCCTTCAAATCGCCTAAATGGTATTTAGGCGGGACTTCGGTGAAGCTCAATCTAGATACTTACGGTCTTTGGCTCATCGAGCCTTTGGATTCGACCCAGCCAGGATCCCCTTATGGAACCTTTAATCCGGGTACTTGGGCGCACCAATACCTTGTCGGAAGCGCGAAGCCGGACTTGAAGTTCGGTTTTGGCGGAGACTTTTACGCTGGCGGCGCGGTCGAGTTTGCCATGACCCACTATATCGACGATGAAATGAATTCGAGCAGGGTTGTTAATGATAACGCCTTACTGGGAGGGCCCTATTTCCAATTAGATGATTCCAAAATTTCATTTAACATCCTCAACGTGGGACCCTACTTTTATTCGCCGATGGCCCAAACCAGGCAGGACAACGCCAATAACTCAGCCTTCCTCCGTTCGCCCGACCTTTTTTCACCGACTTTGGTCAGCCAATATTTTCTCAAAAATGTACCCAGAGCCGGGGGAATCTATGGTTTTTACGACAGGACCCAGGACAATACCTTCCCCTATGGTTTGGGTACTCCCAACCGCCAGGGAGTCGGAGTTGATTTAGACGTTAAAGCCCTTAAGGAAAAGGCTCTCAAAATTAATGGCAGCGCTTACCTTGTCCAGGAAATCAGTGGTAATCTTGTAGTGAACGGGACGGGTTCGGCTTATATTCCCATCGACTCGCCCCCTTCAACGACGATTTACCCTGTTCGTAATTTCACCTATGTGAATGTGGGACCCTCGTTCGACTTAGGCCCTTCCATTGGGTGGGACAGGCCGTTGGAAATCGGGGCCAACGCACGCTATGAGCAAACCACCAGCGGCTTGGGTACCTTGACCAGCACCTGGATCATGGGAGGTTTGAAAGTGGGGGTGCTTCCTTTTTGGGAGTTGGCCGGGGCCATCAGTGAACAGGACGTGAATGGCAGCGATGCGGGATACGGCGGCACCCTTTGGGCAAGATATCCCTACATATTCGACAACACGGATTTGGGACAATATTCAACCTTTACAGTGAAGGGAAGCATCCAGAGTTTACGTTTCTCAAGCACCTTCAAGGTGAACCGAAACTCGAACATTTACTTGGACTGGGATTGGACTACCGGCAATTTGCTGCCCTCAAATCCGGTTCAAGGAACCTTGAACAACCAATTTATGGAGCTGACTTATGAAGTCAAATTCTAAATTTATCCTGGGCCTGGTTTTCCTGGCGGGGTTGGTTTGGGCCGGGTGCCAAACGACCCAGTATCCATCCAGCTACCTGTCTACGGCCGGTTCTAATCCCGCAATGGTGGTGAATTTTGAGAGCGGGCTTCAGGTTAGTTCCACCTTGGCGGAAGCCAACCGACCTGGGAACCAAATCCAGACGGCTGGTACCATTGTGGGTACTGGGAGCCCCTTCGTCACTCCCCTTTTAGCCAGCCCGGGGGCCAACGGAACATCCACCTGCGTCCACATGGTTGGAACCGTAACGGATCCTGGGAACGCTTCCTACCCCGCGATTTTACTCGCCATACCGTTGGAAATGGCAGGCTCCGGACGTTATGACGCCAGCCTTTTTTCGGGAATAAAATTTTATTACAAAGTTGCCGCCTCTGACACGGCTTCGACGAGGGTCTTTTCAATCCCGATCGTTAAGACTTCCGTGGCACCCGCAGGTACCTGCGCCACGTACAACACCTGCTACAATAATTTCTCGGTGAGTTACGCCCCGACGGGCGGCAGCTGGGCCTTGGCGACGATTCCCTTTAAATCCATGACCCGCGGCAATTACGGCGGGAGCTTCACCCCCAGCGACCTCAGCGGGGTCAATCTCCAGGAATTTCTTTCCCTCCAGTGGTCGGAAGGGAATCAAAACGTGCCTGCCACGGTAAATGTTGATTTCTCGGTGGATGAGGTACAATTCTTTTAAGGGTTGAATTTTAATCTTCGGCGAAGAGCGGATGGGGTGAAAGACATGAAAACAAAAAT
>CAZUXW010000053.1:0-21677 GCA_964624625.1 uncultured bacterium | reverse complement strand
ACTGATACCTGTATTGGGGGCATTAGCTCAGCGGTCAGAGCAGGGCACTCATAATGCCTTGGTCCCTGGTTCAAATCCAGGATGCCCCACCACTTTTGCTTGGCCATTGCTTTTTTCGCGGGTCCTTTTCCGGCCGGTGAAAAAACCAGCTAACGTTCGCGTGGATCGACTCCAACCCGAGCCTGTCCGGAGTTATCATTGGCAACCTTCTTCAATTTAATGATGGGCCGTTTTCGACCTTTCGTGTTTTCCGTCTTGACGGCGCTTATCCTATTCCTTCAAGGCTGTACCTTGTTATTTGTGGCCAAGGGAGAAACCCGCTACTTCGAGAAAAAGGGGCCTCAATTGCCGCCGGCGGCGTCCTTGTCCCGCCAAATGAGCCAGCCAGTGGTGTTGAACTACCCAGTTAGGGAAGGCGACACGCTGGAATCGGTCGCCATTCTTTATTACGGTAAGGCGGACCGGGGGAAGGAAATCGCGTCAACTAATCATTTGGGCTTGAAGTCGCGCCTCGAAAAGGGGATGGTTTTAAAGATCGTGAGTCCGGTTAATTTTCCAAACATCAAGGAACTTGAAAAGAAAAAAACGGCGGCAGGATCACCGCCGAAAACCCCGGAACCGGGCCCCATCTCCCATGTCGACACCTCCCCGGAAAACATCACCAAGGTTGCACGGCCAAAATCCAACAACGCGTTTGGCCCTGGGGAAAAACTCCGGTTTGAAGTCCGGGCCCTTTCCATGGTGGGCGGCTACGGCACCTTGGAAATTGGGAATCCGGTCCTAGTCCATGGCAGGCCTTGTTTTCCCTTGTCTGCTAAGGCGCAGACAGCTTTTCCCTTCAGCTTGATATTCCAGGTTCATGATGTCCAAACCAGTTTTTTTGACGCGGTGGATTTTATTCCCTGGAAATTCGAGAACGATGTCCTGGAAGGGAAACACCAGTCGAGAAACGAGGAGCTTTATGATCAATTGAGGCATAAGGTTTCCCGATCCAAGGGATCGGAATCAATCGAGGATATCGACGTGGCGCCTTTTACCCAGGATATTATTTCATGCTTCTATTATTTCCGGCTTCTGCCCTTGGAGGTGGGGAAGAATTATTCCATCCCCGCGCAGGCCGCCGGGAAAAACTACAACCTGATCGTGGAAGTGATTAGAAAAGAGAAAATAACCATCGCCTCGGGTGTTTACGACTGTCTAATGGTAAAACCCCATGTCCGTTACGCGACGGTTTTCCGCAATACGGATGACATCGATATTTGGCTGACGGATGACCAGCGCCATTTGCCGGTGTTGGTCCGGAGCAAGATCTTCATCGGAAGCGTGGAAGCCTCCCTCACCGACGCATCCTTGCCGAAATTAAAAGAAGCGGTTAAAAACGCTGGCAAGGCCGCGTCGGAGAAATTGAGGCGAAAGCCGTGATGAATCCCTGGAGATGGAGCGCCGCGGTCCGAGGGCGGAAAGGCATGGTTTTCTTTCTTTTGCTTTTATTCCCGTTATTGGTGGGGAGGGCTTTGGGCCGGAATGATATCATCACCGTTCCCATGATCTTAACCGATTATTATGGTTGGGCTTATACTGAGGCTTTCGAGGATAAATCCGAAATTTACGCTTGGTCCACCGCTGGCGTGGACGCCTTGGGTTGGGGAATCATCCTGGCGCGGAGGGAATACTCGGGTTTGTTTTTGGTCAATGTGGCGGGGATCGCCAAGACGATTTATCCGGCGGTACAGCTGCTGGCCTCCTCGGATCCCGGCGTTCATGAGAGGGCGTGGATCGCCTTGGGTACCCACGCGGTCACCTTGATCAGTTTGGAGCTCCTCGGGAAACCCGTTTTGGGAATCCAAGCCTGGGAACCCCGGCGCGGGGGATTCGGTGCGGAGCTGGCTTGCCGCTTTTAAACTTCAAGGAGTCGACCTTTTGAAAATTTTAATTTTTGTCATAGCTGCCTGGATGACGCCATGGGGCGTGAGCGCCGAATCGCTTACGGGTGAAGCGGGAAAGGGTCCGATAACGCCTATCGAGACCAAAATGAACATGGGTTTTCTTGGGGTCTTGGGCGGCTCCATGGACTATAGGATCAAGGGCCGAAAAATAACACGGTACGAGGATTTCAAAAGCCTCATCTATCCCCTGCGCGACGAGGAATCGTCCCGGATGATCCGGGAGTCGGAGACCGATCATTTCACCGCGATGGTTTTGTACGCGGCGGGCTTGGGCCTGGGTGTGGATCTGGCCTTGGTTTACAATCCGAACCCCCTTTTTAAGGTGGATTGGCTGGACCGGATCATTACGGGAATGATCGGGGTTCAAATCTTCGCAGGATTGGGGGGGCTTTTTGATGCCAACGCCGAGGGCCACAAATACAACGCCGTTCAGCGCTACAACCAATTGATAAGCCAGCCGAAAGAAAGCCTTCTGGATTTGCGGCCCCAATGGTCCGCCGATAAGCGAGAATTCACCCTGGCTCTGACCAGGTCCTTTTGACCAATCCCAGCCAAAAACCATAATAAACATCGCAAAATAAAGGATTTGGCCGTTTATTTAACTGCAACTTTTTGGCAGGCCCTCTCGTCTTATTAGCGGGATGAAAGTTAAGCCCAAATCAAAAGCCCGAAAGGGTTCGGAGGATTCAGATGAAAAAGTATATTGCCACTTTGATGACGGTGTTGTTCTTGGGAAGCACGGGCTTGGTGTTGGCCGATGAGGCCGCCGCTCCCGCGACGACCCCGGTTGCCAAAACCGCGAAGCACAAGAAGCCTAAAAAGGCCAAGAAAGTAAAGAAAGAAGCCGCCGCCCCGGCCGCGTCCACCACGCCAGCCGCCAAGTAACTTCTTTTAATAATTCTCCCCGTCAGGGGAAGGAATTTAAAAGCCCCTGGATAAAAATCCAGGGGCTTTTTTTATTCACCCCGTTGAAATTTCCGGGTCAAACCATTATTCGTCAATGAAAGGCCAAGATATCGGCGTTGATTTTAAAGGCCCCCATAGTGTACAAAGGACATCCGTTTTTGAGTCTTCAGCCCCGGAAAGGCAGCGATGAGCACCGAATCCAACAACTGGAAAACCCAACTACAAGACCAGATGCCGGCGGATTGGGCCAAGGAAATCGACGAGTTCGAGGCCCAGATCGAGCTCAACAAACAAGGCAAGATCGAGCCCCGTATTTTCGCCGAAACCCGCCTCCGGCGGGGGGCCTATGGCCAGCGTTACGACAACGGCCACCGCAACGACGGCAAACAAATCCGAAAACTGCAATATCCCAACCCAACCCTTTGGAAGGGGCCGGATACCCATTGGGACGCGCCGGGAATGCTCCGCATCAAGTTTCCCTGGGGAGGCCTGACGGCCGACCAAATGGACATCTTGGCCGACCTGGCGGAAGAATATTCGGACAGCATCGGCCATATCACCACCCGCCAGGACTTCCAGCTCCACTTTGTCCATATCGAGGACGCCCCCGATTTGATGCGCCGGCTTTCTTCGGTTGAAATCACCACCCGCGAGGCCTGCGGCAATTCCGTTCGAAACGTTACCGCCTGCCCCCTGGCCGGCGTTTGCCGGACCGAATCCTTCGACGTGACGCCCTATTCCAAGGCTTTGTTCAAGTTCATGCTGGGCCATCCGGACGCGCAGGATTTTGGACGCAAGTTCAAGGTGGCCTTTTCCGGATGCGCCGGCGAAGCCTGCGGCTTGGTCAATATGCATGACATGGGATTCGTGGCCAAAAAATTCACGGCCTACGGCAAGGAAGTCAACGGGTTCGACATTTACGTGGGCGGCGGTTTAGGCCCCGTGCCCTACAACGCGAAACTTTTGTTCGAGAATCATCCGGTCGAGGAAATGCTTCCCGTGACCCAGGCGGTAGCCCGGGTCTTTGGGCGCTTGGGGGAGAAGAAAATCCGCGGCATGGCCCGCATTAAGTTTTTAGTGGCGAAACTCGGCATTGAGGAATTCCGCCGTTTAATCGTGGAGGAGCGCAAGCTCCTTCCCAATGATCCGCGCTGGACCGGCTTGATCGAGCAGTATTTACAAGAGGGCGAAAAACCCTCCCGGAAATCCGCGAACTTGAAGGCCTCTTCCTATCCCAAGGGCTTTTTGGAATGGAAAAAAACCAACGCCTACCAGCAGCCCCAATACGGCTACGTGACGGTTTATGTGAAAGTGCCGTTGGGGGACTTGACCTCCAACCAACTCCGCGCTTTGGCGGAGATGGCCCGCAAATACGTGAAGGATACGGTGAGGGCCTCGGTGGAGCAGAACCTCCTCTTCCGCTGGGTGAGTGAATCCGATCTCCCGGCTTTTTACGAGGATTTGGGGGCCATCGGACTCGGCGCCGGCGGCGCCAATACCATTTCCGATATCACCTCTTGTCCCGGCACGGACACCTGCAAGCTTGGGATCTCCGCCTCGAGGGGGCTGGCCCGGGAGCTTTCCAGGAATTTGGATGAAATGATGAACCGTCTGCCGGAGGAAGTGAAGAACCTGAAAATTAAGGTCAGCGGCTGCCCCAATTCCTGCGGGCAGCACCATATTTCCGACTTGGGATTTTACGGTGTTTCCCGCAAGGCCGGTTCCTATACGGTGCCGCATTTCCAGTTGGTCCTGGGCGGCCAATGGGTAAATAACGGAGGATCATACGGCCTGGCGGTCGCGGCGGTGCCCTCCAAGAGGATTCCCGAGACCATCCAGCGCCTCACGGCCAAGTTCGTGAGTGACCGCCAAAAAGATGAAAATTTTCAACATTTCGTCCAACGGATCGGCAAGACCGAAATTCGAAACCTCCTCCAGGACCTGATGGTGATACCGAGTCATGACGCCGAACCCTCGCTTTATTCCGATTGGGGGGACCCTCGGGAATACACCATCGCCGATATCGGCAAGGGCGAGTGCGCCGGGGAGGTGGTCAATCCCTACGAGTTTTCCGTTACCGCCGCCGAAAGCAAGGCTTTCGAGGCCCAGGTCATGCTGGACGGAAAGGACATGAAGGGCGCCGTGGACCTGGCCTATGAATCCATGATTTTTTCCGCCGAGGCGGTGGTCCGGTCCCGTAACCGCGAATATGTGGGGAACGCGGACAATACGGTCGGTGAATTCAAAAAATGGTTCTTCGACACGGGCGAATTCGTGAAACACGTAAATAACACCCAGTTCGCCGCCTATCTTTTTAAGGCGCACGAGAATAAATTGGCCCATCCCACCCAGGATGAGGCGCACCGAAGGGTGGAGGAAGCCCAGCTGTTTTTAGAGGCGGTCCATAGTTATTTAGTGAACGCCGCGCCGGGACCAGCGCCGATGCCGGGTAAATAAGGGCAATTCTAAATTTTGAGTTTTTAATTTTAAATTGAGGAAGCGATGGATCTTCGAAAAATCAACGTTAAATTTTTCACCGAAAAGGGGGACCAGGTTCCCCTGGCGGCCTTGATTCCCGTGTTCCACCGCTGGATCCAGCAGGACAAGCTGGAAGGGATGCTCATCGACGTGACCGAATATACCCATGTGCACCAAGGGCCGGGCCTTCTGTTGATCGCCCACGAGGCCAATTACAGCCTGGACGAGATGGACGGAAAACGAGGCCTGCTTTACAACCAGAAGAGGGCGCCTGAAAAAAGCGGGGAAGACCACCTGCGGACGGCTTTTCGAAGGGCCCTGCAGGCATGTTCCTTTTTGGAAAAAGAGCCGGAGGCCGGCGGGAAAATGAAGTTTGCGGTGAACCACCTGCAGGTTTTCGTCAACGACCGTTTGGCCGCCCCCCATCATTCCCAAACCACCGAGGAATTGGAAAGAGCCTTGAAACCCCTGTTGGATTCCCTTTACGAAGGCGCCAAGTACCTCCTGATCGCCGAGAGGGACCCGAAGAAGCGCTCCGGCTTCGAGATCAAGGTGGACAAGCTCTTTGATTTGGAAGTTGTCCTGAAAAAATTAAGCCAAAATTAAATTACCCCCCGCCCCTGGAGCTACCTTTTTTCCTGGAGCCTGGCCAATTGGAAAGCCGCTGAGGTGCGGTTGCCTGGGCATTGAACCGCGGTCCGGAAAGCCGCTTCCGCCTCGGGAACTTTGTTGAGCCGCCTCCATTGGGCCCCCAGCTCGAAATAAAAGGTTGCCGAGGGGTAACCCCGCTTGGAATTTTCCCCAATCAGCCGAAGGGTCGATGCCGTATCCCCCTTTTGGTTTTCACGGACGGCTTTTAAGTAATAACAGGCGGCGATAAAGGGGTCCCGCGCCATGAGGGTCTGGAGCCTCCGGAAACTTTCCGCTTTTTGATCCGGGGAGTCCGGATTCTCCCGGTACCCATCCTGAATATTCATGGATTGGAATGACTGGTCCGCGGCGACCCAATCCTTGAGAAAAACCTCGGTCTTAGGATTGAAGGGAATGACCCCCAGGATAATTCCTCCTTCCAGCCGGCGCAGGTCCCCCGACAACCACTGCCATTGAATCTCGGGCAGCCGCTTCCGCAGGAAGGGCTCCAGGTTGGCATCGGTTAAAACCGCCGCCCAGGCTGGGTGGGCCCCCTGGCCGAGGACCGGACCCCCCGCGTCGAAGGAATAATCCGCCAAGCGGAGGGTCCGGTCCTCGGCCAGGGGGCCGAATTCGGTTAAAACATATCCCGGGCCAAGTTCCTCACCCTGTCTTTTTAAAATCTCATAAGCCCGGTAGGCTTCCAAGGGCTTGTATTTCCAATTTTCCGCCTTTTCCCATACCGATCCATAGCCGATGAAAAGGTGCCCCGCGTCCATGGCGGTCGAGAACAAAAGCAGCAGTCCCAAGGCTTTCCACCGGTGGTTCGCCTTGGCGGCGCTTAGGAGGGAATCGATGCCGATCGCGGACAGCATCAGCACGAAGGGGAGTCCCTGGAGGATTCGGAACATTTCCAGGTTGTTGGTCAGGAAGGCGGGAAGCCAGCAAAGGACCAGGGCGAATAAAAGGAACCTCGATTCAAATTTTTGGCGGCGCTTGGCCAATTCCAACAGACCCAGGAAAAAACCGGCGGTCAAGAGGGGGTTGAGAAATCCGCCCCAATAACCGGCGTAGCCGGAAAGGTTGTTCTGGTGGGTCCAGAACAAATTAGTGACATAGGAGAGGCAACGCAAAAGGTGATTTTGCCACGTGTCGTCCCAAAACCAAAGGTAACCCACGTAACTTCCGGGAAGCCGCCATTGGGTCCAAGCGAGGGGCGCGAGGATCGCGGCGCAGGCGGCCGCCAAGGGAATGAAAACCCGTCGCCGTTGGTTCTCGTATCTCTTCCATAAGTAAACCAGGGCCAGGGCGAAAACGACCGCCCAGGAATAGTAAGCGTAAAATCCCAAGCCCAGGCCGAGTCCCGCGGCCAAAATTTTTCCGAGGGAGGGCACTTTGGAATCCTTGCCGGTCCATAAACCCGCGGCCCAGAGGGCCATGGCCTGGCAAAGAAAAGAAAAATTTGTCGCGTTGCAAAAACGGGCTGTGTAAAGGGGCCAAAAGCTGAGGGCGGCCAGGCAGGTAAAGATAAAGGCCGGGCCTGGTAGAAAAAGCCGCCAAGCCGTCCAGCCCAGCAGGAGGAGGGTCAATAGGGATAGCAAGGCCGAAAAAAGCCAGAGGCTGGTGAGGGACGCGTGGCTGGCTTTAAAGAAGAAAGCCAAGGCCCAAATCATGAGGGGCGGATAGTGGTTGGCGGTGTAAAAAAAACCCCAATTCCATTTTTCGCATAGGTCCATGGCGGAGGAGAAAAAATAACTTTCGTCCCAAAGGGGCCAAAGGGATAGGGAGGTCAGACGGTAAAGCCTTAGGCCTATTCCGAGGGCGATGGGGACGACCCAAAGCCATGGGAATGGGGGGGAGGGGTTCCCCTGCCGGAGCAAGGTTTGGTTCTCGCAAGGGCGGTTCAGAATTGAGATAAGTGAAATGAAAAGGGGCCCCAGGACGCCGGAACAAAGAACGAGGGCCTTGAGGGGGCGGTCTAAGGGTAAATAGCAAAGGATCGCGCTGGACAGGGCGAGCAGGGTAAATAGAAGAATTGGATTCTCGAAAAGAGCCGGAGGTTTTTTCGCGGTCGGCCCTGGTTGGGGTTCGGCGCTCCGCTCCGTTCCCTCATCCCCCATATTGCCATCCGGTGGTGGAAAGCAAAAGCGGGCCTTCGGCCCCGCCCGGCGCGGCGTCGAGGACCTCGGCCAAGACCAAAGCGTGATCCCCCTGGTCCACCACCTGCAGGACTTCGCATTCCACGAAGCCGGCCATGTCGGGAAACACGGGATTTTTAAAGAGAGGGCTTTCCCGGAAGGGCTCTCCCGAGAGGCGTCCCTCTTCCGGTTCCAGGTGCTTGAAAAATTTCTGCGCGGTTTCCTTTTGATCCTTGCCGAGGAAATTCAAGGCGAAATGGCCCGCGGCCTGGACAACCGCGAAGGTATAGGAATCCTTTTTCAAGCCCACGGCGATCAGGGGGGGCTGGAAGGAGGCCTGGGTCACCCAACTGACCGTGGCCGCGGCGGTTTTTCCACCGGCCCGGCTCGTGAGGACATAAAGGGCGTGGGGGATCATTCTTAAAAGTTTTTTCTTCGCTTCCTCGTTCATGGGAACCTCCGAGCCAGTCTTTTCCACGCCTATTTTAACCATCGATCTCACGGGATGCCATAAACCCTTTAGTTTTATGGGGGCAAAGATACTGGCCACGTGTTAAACTTCACACCCACATCAAATTAACCGATCGCTAAAAGAAAGAGAAAACCATTGGATTTCGTCGAAACGCTTCAGAAACTCGCGGCCCTTCAAACGACCGATTCGGGATTGGACGAGTTGGAGCGCCTTAAAAAAGGCTTCCAGCAGGGAGCCGCGGCTTTGGATGCCAATGTCACCTCCTTAAAAGAGAGCGTCCAAACCGAGAAAAAGAACCTGGAAGAACTTTTGAAACAGCGCAAGACGCTTGAGATTGAGGTCGGAGCGCTGGATACCAAAATCGCCAAGTACCAGGGCCAGGAGAACGAGGTCAAGAGCAACGAGCAATTCACGGCGTTGAAGCATGAGATTGAGAAAAGCAAGGAAGAAAAGGCCAAAGCCGAGGAAAAGGTTTTGGAGCTGATGTTCAAGGATGACGAGCAAAAACAGAAAATCCAGGCCTTGTCCGCCCAATTGGCCCAAGCCGAGAAAAAAGCCCTGGAAGATAAAAAGGACCTGCAGCAGAAAATAGCCGACTGCGACAAGGCCGCCGCCGACAAAAAAGAGGAGCACCAAAGGCAATTCGCCGAGATCCCCCAGGAGTTCGCCGAAAGCTATGAATCCCTCAGGACCCACGGCAAAAAGATCGCCGTGGCGCAGGTGCAGGAAGACCAAACCTGCAGCGGCTGCCACATGAACGTGTCGCCCCAGATTTTAAACGAGATCCGGAAAAACATCGCGATCCAGCGCTGCAATTGCGGAAGATTTTTGTACGTGAAAGACTAAAGTCAATTTCACCACGAAGCCTCGAAGAAATGTTAAAAAGTCCTGGGATCGCCGAAAATGAAATGATTATCTTCGTGTCTTAGGGCTTCGTATCGGATTTTGATTTTTTTAATGGTGAGGTTTTTAAATGAGCGTCGCGACGGCGAAAAGGGTTTTGAAAATCGAGGCCGAGGGCTTGCTCCAATTGGCCCGGAAGACGGGCAAGTCCTTTGACCGGGCGGTGAACCTCATCCTCAAGTCCCGGGGCCGGGTCGTGGTTACCGGCATGGGTAAGTCGGGATTGATCGGCCGGAAAATCGCCGCGACCTTTTCTTCCACCGGGACCCCTTCCTTGTTTTTGAGCCCGGCGGAGGCCCTGCATGGCGATTTGGGAAAAGCCTCCAAAGGCGACGTCGTGTTGGCCTTATCCAATAGCGGCGAAACCGATGAGTTGAAGACCCTCCTCCCGCTTTTAAAGAGGATCGGTTGCCGCATCATTCTCTTGACGGGAAATACCTCTTCCAGCCTCACCCAGCAAGCGGACCTCTGGGTGGATGTGGGAGTCCGCAAGGAAGCCTGTCCCTTAAACCTTTCCCCGACGGCCAGCACCACCGCGGCCCTGGGGATGGGGGATGCCCTGGCCATAGCCCTGCTGGAGGCGAGGGGATTTACGGAGAAAGACTTCGCCCTTTTCCATCCCGGCGGGGACCTGGGCCGGCGCCTCCAAATGAAGGTTTCCGCTATCATGCGCCAGGGGAATAAAATCCCCCAAGTTCCCCCGAAAGCCGGGTTTAAGGATATTGTCCGGGAAATCAACGAAAAAAAAGTGGGCGCGGTTTGTGTCGTCGAGAAACATAAGCTCCTGGGAATTATCGTGGACGGCGACTTGAGGCGGGCCCTGCTGAAAGACCCGGACATCCGCCAATGGAACGCGGCCAATCTCCGAACCCCCCATCCGACTGTGATTCGGCCGGATATGACCTTGGCCCAAGCCCTACAATTAATGGAGGAAAAGACCATTTTTCAACTGCTCGTGGTGGATATGAAAAAAAGACTGGTGGGTCTGGTGCATTTGCATGATTTGCTGGGCCGCGGCAGGATCAAGATTGGGTAGGGTTTTGCCGGAACCAAGGGAAACATTTTAAGCAAGGGATAAGGCATGAGCCTGCGGAACATTAAACTAATCCTGACCGATGTGGACGGTGTTTTAACCGATGGCAGGGTTTATGTGGGGGCGAGGGAAGAATTCGTCGCTTTCGACATTCAGGATGGAATCGGCCACCGGCTGGCGGCTTACGGGGGACTCAAGGTGGGCTGGCTTTCCGGCCGCCTCTCCAAACCCGTGGGGGTCCGCGCCAAAAAGTTAAAAGTCCCCTATCTCTACCAGGGCAAACTGGACAAACTCGCCACGGCCCAAAAACTTTGCGGGAAGGAAGGCTTGAAGCTTTCGGAGGTGGCCTACATCGGCGACGACCTCATCGATTTGCCCTTGCTGGCCCGAGTGGGTTGGGCCGTAACGGTTCCCTACGGCCGGCCCGAGGTGAAAAAATCCGTCCATTACGTTACTCAGGCTCCCGGCGGCGCAGGCGCCTTCCGGGAAGTGGTTGAAAAAATTCTTAAGGCCCAGGGCCTTTGGACCAGGGCCGTCCGGCTATTTCATGAAAGCAACGGGAAAGCTTCCGCTTCGACAACCGACGCTCTCAATTGAGGTAAGTTTTGTCCAGGCCCCTTCAAAAACTAAAAAATAACTTAATCTATTATTCCGCCCGCCTCTTGATAGCGGTCATCAACCGCCTGCCCATGGGCCTTGTTTCCAGGCTGGGGAGGGGTTTCGGAAGCCTGATTTATGACCTGGCGGGTGGGGAAAGGCGGAAAACGTTAAAGAGCATTTCCGCGGCTTTTCCCGGCCAGAGGGATTTGGGGCAGGATGAAGCCTTGGCCAGGGCTGTGTGGGTTGGGTTGGGGCAAAACCTATTCGAGATTGTTCGGTGGCTCTCGATGACCACGCCTCAGGTGATTTCCCAAGTCGCCAGGGAGCGGGGATGGGAGCATTTAGACAAGGCCCTGGCCAGGGGCAAGGGTGTATTCGTTGTGACGGGCCACCTGGGCAACTGGGAGCTGTTAGGGGGAAGTCTTGCAGCCCACCATCCCACCGCGGCTTTGGCCCAAAAGTTGTACGATCCGCGTTTCGATGAGCTTGTGACCTGGATGCGCACCGACATTTTGAAAGTTCGCATGATCAAGCGGGGCCTGGCCTTGAGGGGCATTTTACAGGCCTTGAAGGAAAATCATCTGGTCTATGCCCTGGTGGACCAAGACACGGGAAATGACGGACTCTTCGTGCCGTTTTTTGGAAAACAGGCCTGGACCCAATCCGGGGTGGCCCGGATCGCGAGGAAAACCGGCGCGGCGCTGGTTCCCGCGATCATGGTCCGGGGGTCGGATGGCCGCTTTGAAATGAGAATCGACGGGGAAATTGAGGTTCCCCATACAGGGGATTTTGAGGGGGACGTTTTGGAAACGGTTCGGCGTTATACTGAAGCCATCGAGTCCTATGTGAAGGCCTATCCGGACCAATGGATGTGGATGCACCAGAGGTGGAAGACCAGGCCTCCCGATGAGAAAAACACAAGCGGCCTCTAGCTCCGGGAGTCATGACTCCCGGGTGAATCGTGGGAATTATTTGAACGAAATGATTGGCTTGGCGTTTTGGCTTCTTGAAACCGGATGGGTATTGATTTCAACTAAATTGAATTGGAAATACCGTGAAAATTTCAAAAATTGAGACCATCCCCCAGGATCCGCTTTTGAAACTCCTGGCGGAAGAAGCCAGGGCCGCTCGTCGCAAGAGGATGGCCGCCATTTTGGGGGGCTCGCTGGTCCTGATCGCCCTGCTTTACTGGGGGCTGAATCAAAGCAAGCCCAAGCCCTCCAGTTCGGAAGTTTTCACCCAGGGGGAAAACTCCCCCGACGCCGTCATCGAGAAATTCCACCTGGTCTCGACGGTTCAAGGCCAAAAAAGGTGGTCCATGGACGCCGATATCGCGCGATTTTACCAAACCCAAAAAATCGCCTACGCGGATGTTATTTACGCCCAATACTTTAAAAAGGATAAGCTGATCTCGACCTTAACCTCGGACAAGGCCACCATCAACACCGAGTCGAACGCCACCCAGGCCGAAGGGCATGTGGAGCTGATCGTCGAAAACGGGTCCAAGCTGGAGACGGACAAGTTGAATTGGGAGCCGGAAACGGATCTGATCAAAACCGAAAGCCGGGTCCATGTTTACAAGGGAATGGATGATATCACCGCGGTGGGGCTGGTGGCCGATACCCAGCTCAATAATATCCGCTTTATGAGGGATGTTCATACCCAGGTGAGGGACACGGGGGAAATTGAGAATTTTGGGAAGTCGAAGAAGTTTTAAAAGGTCATCAATAGTTACGGCCAAGGCGCCAAGGAAGACTGAGAATGAAGAATGTTTGTTTAAAAACTTATGGTTTTCTTGTCGCCCTTGGTGCCTTGGCGGTGAAAATTTTTTTGATGTTTGGCATTTGCGTTCCGTTGTGGGCCTATGACATCAAGGACAACCGGGAAGTTTCCAACCGGAAGCCGGTCAATATCTCGGCGGTCCAGCTTCTGTTTGACAGGCTGAAGGGATTGACTTTATTCAAGGGGGATGTGAAGGCCACCCATGACCAGGTCGTATTAACCTCCAATGAAATCAGGGCGGTGTCGGAGAACCGGGAAGCCACGGCGGAGGGAAAGGTCAAGGTCGTGGATCCCACGGCGGCCCTGACCATGACTTGCGGCAACCTGGAATATTTAGACCTGATGAACCTAATGACCGCCCATGATCATCCGCTGCTGACCAGCTTGGATGAGAACGGCAGGCCCATCACGGTCCTGGGCCGTCAAATGGAACTGGATTCGGTGAGGAAAACCGTGGTCATCCAGCAAAACGTCCAAATCTTTCATGACGGAGGCCGGGCGGAAGCTCAGAAGGCCACTTTCTTGTCGAAGGAAGATAAGTTTATAATGGAAGAGGATCCCACGATGACATTGCCCAACGGCCGTCTTTCCGGGAGAAGAATCGTTTCCAACCTCGGTTCGGGGAAGAGCCTGTTGGTGGAAGGCATGGCGGACGCGGTTTTTTACCCCGGGGGAATGCCCCAGACCGTGAAGACCGGGAAGGATCCGCTGCTCCCGGTGAACCAGAATGGGGAAAGGAACCGGGACCAGGCTCCGCCGTCCGCTACCGGCCCTACCGCCCCGGTGAGCGCCGCATCCGCGCCCGCGGCGACCCCGGGCGCCACACCCCAGCGCTTGCCGCCCGGATGGGGGAGCAAGGGCCCTGGTATTTTCGGCCCGGTCCATTGAGGAAGTACCCGCCCGGACGTAAGGCTCGAGGCGGGCCGCGGGTATGAAATTTTAGGTGAAAAGGCTGGGACCATGCGAGTGCTCCGGACGAACAACCTGGTGAAAAGTTACAGCAAGAAAAAAGTGGTGGACCATGTGTCCATTGAGGTCCATCAAGGGGAAGTGGTGGGATTGTTGGGCCCCAATGGGGCCGGCAAGACCACGACTTTCTACATGACCACCGGTTTTATCTCCCCCAATGAGGGGCAGGTTTTTTTGGAGGAGGACGGGCAGGTCCACGAATTGACTTATCTCCCCATGTATAAGCGGGCGCGTCTGGGCATCGCCTACCTGCCCCAGGAGCCCTCCATTTTCCGGAAGCTTTCGGTGGAGGACAACCTGAAGGCGATCCTGGAATTGACCAACCTCCCCCCGGTGGACCGGGAAAAAAGGCTGAAGGAGCTTTTGAGCGACTTGAAGGTGACCCACTTGGCCAAGCAAATGGCCTATACCCTTTCGGGCGGGGAACGGCGCAGGGTGGAAATCGCCAGGGCCCTGGTGCTCCAGCCCAATTTCATACTGCTGGACGAGCCTTTCGTGGGGATCGATCCCATCGCGGTCCAGGATATCCAGGGCATCATTCGATTCCTGAAAAAGAAGAAAATCGGGATTTTGATTACCGACCACAACGTGCGGGAAACCCTTTCCATCGTGGACCGAGCCTATATCATGTTTGAGGGGAAAATTCTTTTATCCGGCACGGCCGCCAAGCTGGCCTCCAACAAGAGGGCCAGGGAGATTTATTTGGGCGAGAGATTTTCGTTGAAGTAACCTTGATCGGAGTTTATTTATCAAGACCCGGTTATCCAAAAAGTCCGGTTTGAAAGATTGGATCGATCAAACCCTAAAACCCCTCTCGAAATTATTAAGGGCGGTCGGCGTCAGCCCCAACCTCGTCACGGCGGCAGGGGTGGCGGTGACCTTCATGGTTCCAGCCTCTTTGCTCCGGGAACAGGGAGGAGCGGCGGGGTTTTGGCTTCTGGGAGCCGGTTTTTTTGATGTCTTGGACGGGACCCTGGCTAGAAATAGCGGTTTCAAAGGTCCTTTTGGAGCCTTTTGGGATTCCACCCTGGACCGTGTCTCGGAGGCGGTCGTTTTTGGCGGGTTTATATTGTATTATTACCAGCACCAAAATCCCCAGGCGCTTCTCCTGGCCTTCGGCGTCTGTATCTTATCCCTGCTCGTTTCCTACACGAGGGCCAGGTCGGAAGGCCTCGGGATTGCGTGCGAGGTCGGCCTTTTGCCCAGGCCGGGAAGGGTCATCCTCCTGGCTTTAGGTCTGTTCACCGGTCAATGGATCGCGGCATTAGGCCTAGTGGGCCTTTTGTCCCTGGTGACGGTGGGTCAAAGAATCGTCCATGTTTGGAAGAATGCGGAAAAGTAACAAACGGGTTACTCCGTGATATTGCCTGGAGGTTTATTAAGTTATGCCTAAGATTCGAGTGGCCATCGTCGGCGTGGGTTGCTGCGCTTCCTCCCTGGTGCAGGGCGTGAAATTTTACCGTAATGCCGAGGAAGAGGGTTTCGTCCCGGGACTCATGCATGTGAGGCTGGGCAAATACCACGTGGGCGACATCGAGTTCTCCTGCGCCTTTGACGTGGATTCCAACAAGGTGGGCAAAGACCTGGGCGAGGCGATTTTCGCGCCGATCAACAACACTATCAAATTTTCCGACGTTCCCGCCCTGGGGGTCAAGGTTGTCCGGGGCCACACCTTTGACGGTTTGGGCAAATATTACCGCGAGGTGGTGACCGAGTCCGCCGAGGCTCCGGTGGATGTGGCCAAGATCCTGAAGGAAACCAAGACCGATGTCCTCATCAACTACCTGCCCGTGGGCAGCGAGGAAGCGACGAAGTTTTACATGAACGAGGCCATGAAGGCGGGCGTGGGAGTGGTCAATTGCATGCCAGTCTTCATCGCCTCCAACCCGGCTTGGGCGAAGAAGTTCGAGCAGGCTGGCCTGCCGATCTTGGGCGACGATATCAAGGCGCAGGTGGGGGCCACCATTACCCATAGGATTTTGGCGAAAATGTTCTCGGACCGGGGGGTAATCCTGGACCGGACCTCCCAGTTGAATTTCGGCGGCAACATGGATTTCAAAAATATGCTGGAAAGGGAAAGGCTCGAGTCCAAAAAAATATCCAAGACCGGCGCCGTGGTCAGCCAATTGTCCCACCCGATCAAGCCGGAGGATATTTATATCGGCCCCTCGGACTATGTGCCATGGCTCCAGGACCGCAAGTGGGCCCATATCCGCCTGGAAGGCCGGGAGTTCGGCGATATCCCCGTTTCCATCGAACTGAAATTAGAGGTTTGGGATTCCCCCAACAGCGCCGGGGTTGGTATCGACGCCATCCGCTGCTGCAAGATGGCCATGGATTCCAAGTTGGCCGGGGCGATTGAGGGGCCTTCCTCTTACTTTTTCAAGACCCCGCCGGTGCAGTATTCGGATTCGGAGGCCCACGAGTTGGTGGAGGCCTTCATCACCCAATACCGCAAGGCCGGGGAGCCGATCAAAGTCCGGTAACGGCAATTAGGAATGTGGATTTAGAGGTTAGAAATGAAGAAGCCCGGCTTATCCCCAATCGCCTTTGGCGAAGGGGAGCCGGGCTTTTTTGTTTTACCTAGAGGTGGAATCCAAATCAACATGAAGTCTCAAAGACGCTTCGATAAATAAAAATTTGGTTTTTCACTTTGAGTCTTCCCGGCGACCTGCTGGATCTTGGCGGATGTGAGGAAATGTGCTTAAAGTCAATACGGCCATCGAGAAGGCGACCCTCTATAACGGCGAGGCCGATAGGGCCCTGCGGGACGCGACCATCCTCGTCTCTGGCGAGAAAATCGCCTATGCCGGCGAGCATTCCAAGGCGCCCGAGTACCAGGCCTTGGAAGTCGTCAATGGCAAGGGTTTGTTCGTCCTTCCGGGATTGATCGACCTGCATGTCCACGGCTTGGTCAGCGAGGCCGTCCTCTACAGTTTTCTTCAAAACGGCGTGACCACCATCCGGGATTTGGCCAGCGATATTTTCGAGGCGCTGGAGTGGAAAGCCAAGGAACGTTCCGGCCTTATCCCGTCCCCTCGAATTTTCATTTCAGGTCCTGTCCTGACCTGCCACCAAGGCTATCCGGAAAATGTATGGGGTCCGCGGGTGTCCGCCCCGGTCCAGGGACGGTACCAATCCCAGGAAAAGGTCCGTAAGCTGGCGGGAATGGGGGTGGACGTCATCAAGGTGGGAATGGAGCATGAGCTGGGACCCTGCCTCTCGGAAACGGAGCTCACGGCGATCGCCGCCGCGGCCCATTCCCTATCGAAACGGGTCACGGTCCACATCACCAATGAGGAGGATTTCGCGGTCTGCGTGAAAAGCGGGGTGGATGAAGTGGCCCATATCCCCTCCCGTCCCATTTCCGATGATCTTTGGAAGGAAGCGGTTAAAAAGAAACTCCAGATCATTCCCACCCTCCACGCCCACGCCGGCTGGGCGGAGGAATGGAAACGAAAATCCGGCCATCCCTTCGGGCAATATTGCCAGCATGGCTTCAAGGCGGGCCACCACCAATGCCAAAAGAACCTGGAGCGGTTTTTGAGCCTGGGAGGGAAAGTGGTTTATGGCACGGACGCGGGAAATCCCCATATGCCCTTTGGGGTCTCGGTGAAAGAGTGGCGGGATTTACAAAGCACGGGGTTGAAGCCCATTCAGTGCCTCAAGATGGCGACATCGGAAGCGGCTAAGGTGCTGGGGATGGAAGAGGCGCTGGGGACGGTTGAAAAGGGGAAGTACGCGGATATGGGCCTTTATCAACATGATCCCCTGAAGGATCCCCAGAATTTTCGGACCCTCCAGACGGTTTATAAAAGCGGGCGGTCCTACCCCTCGGGACCGTTGGAATTTCCCCAGCCCTTTGATCTGGATTTTTGGATCCGCCAATGGGAAAAAACAAAATTCAAACCAGGATGGCAGGAAAAGACCTAGGACTCCCCTGGTTTCCTCCATGGTAACCCTGGTGAAAGAGCACTAATCAAGTTGCTTTTTCTTGGACGTGAAGAGGTATAATTCTTGCACGGATATAACCTTTCACGGGGTGGCACGAGTTATGCGCCAGCAGTTCAGCATGAATCAAAAAATGCAGCAGCGCATGGTCATGACTCCTATGCTGCAGCAAGCCATGAAGATCCTCCAGCTTTCCACCCTGGAGTTGAAAGAGTGGGTGGAAAAAGAGATGCTGGAAAACCCCGTCCTCGAGGAAGAGGGTGAGGACACCCCCGCCACCGCCGCCGAGAAAGCCTCCCCCACCGACGCGGTCAGCGCCCCGCCCGGGGAGCAGGAAAACCCCGACGCGGACGCCCTGATGGAGCTGGCCCGCCAGCGCCACCAGACGGATTTGGTCGAGCACATGAAGGAAGGCGACCGCTTCAACAGCGAAACCTGGGCCATGTACAACGAATCGGCCGAGTATGGCGAGTCCGGCGACTCCGAGTACGGCGGAAGGGAAAGGCCGGACGGCGATCAGGAAAAAAGGGATTTCGTGGAAGCCTCCATCACCCGGACCCAAACCCTCGCCGAGAGCCTGGAGTGGCAGCTGCTGCTCGTTTCCCAGGATGAGAAGGAAAAAAATCTAGGAAAAGTAATCATCGGAAACCTAGACGAGAACGGGTATTTGATGGACAAGGTGGAGGACATCGCCGAGTCCCAAGGTGTTTCGGTCCAGGAAGTGGAGAGGGTCCTGCAGCTGATCCAGGGTTTTGAGCCCCCGGGAGTCGGGGCCCGCAATTTGCGGGAGTGCCTGCTGCTGCAGCTCGAAAATAAGACCGGCGATTTGGCCCGCAAGGCTTACCACCTGATGCTGAACCATTTCGAGGACATGGAAAAAAGACGCTATGCCGTTATTACCAAAGCCCTCGAATGCTCGGACCAGCAGCTCCGGGAGATATTGGCTTTTATCGCCACCTTGGAGCCCAAGCCTGGCCGGTCCTATCAGGAAAACGAGACCAAGTACATCACACCGGACGTCAGCGTCAGGAAGATCGAGGGTGAGTATGTGGTGGTCCTCAATGACGAGCCTGTTCCCAAACTCCGCATCTCCTCCTATTACCGGAAACTCCTGAAGGACAAAAAAGCCATCGACGGAAAAGAGACCAAGAAATTCCTCGAGAATAAGATCCAATCGGCGCTCTGGCTGATGAAAAATATCGAGCAAAGGCGCAAGACTATTTTCCGGGTGACGGAGGCCATTTTCCGCATTCAACGAGATTTTTTGGAGGTCGGCATCAGCGCCCTCAAGCCCCTGACCTTGAAGCAGGTCGCGGACATGATCGGGATGCACGAATCCACGGTCAGCCGCGTCACCACGCATAAATATGTCCAGACCGAGAGGGGGATTTTCGAGTTGAAGTTTTTTTTCACCAGCGGGCTTGAGTCATCCGATGGAATGGATGTGTCCTCCCTGTCGGTGAAGGAGAAAATTAAGGATTTGGTGGCCCAGGAATCCCCCCAGAAGCCCCACTCGGACCAGAAAATCATGAAACTGCTGACGGACCAGGGATTGTCGATCGCGAGGAGAACGATCGCCAAGTATCGCGAAGAGCTCAAAATCCCCTCCGCTTCCCAACGGCGGAAACTCTAAAGGTCCGTCCTCGGCTGTTCACTCTCCGCCCTCCGCAACGACTTTGAATTCCTGCGGTTTTAGCCCCCGGCTTTTTATGAAGTATGCTTTTGGGCCTTTAAATATTTTACCTGACAGCGAAAGGCGGATAGAGGAGGGCGGGGGTTGACGGCTGTCACATTGACTTCCCCCCCTCGGGTGTTAGAATAACCTCTCATTTCCTAAGCCTTCGTATAGGTAGGCGGGGGCGGAAATTGAAAGGAGTCTCCCTTGTTCACCAAGTCCGAATCCTCCATGAAAGTCCACATCACCAGCCGACACGAACAGCTCACCGCCGGTCTTAAAAACCACATTGAGGATAAGATCAGCCGGGTGGAAAGGTACCTGGGACGGGTGAAGGAGGCCCATGTGGTCCTCAACTTCGAGAAGAAAATCCATCTCTGCGAGGTCTCCCTCGTTTCCAAAAACCTCAAGTTGAGCGCCAAGGCTTCCTCCCGGGACATGTACCAATCCATCGACGCGGCTTTGCAGCGGCTTGAATCCCAAGCTCAAAAACAAAAGGACAAGCGGATCGGCCGCCACCGCGCGGACGGTTCCCGTTCCGCGTCGTCGGTGGTCCATGGTTTAATACCGGCGCCTATGGAAGGGGAGTCGGTCAAGGTGGTCCGGTCCAAAAAATACGCGGTCAAACCCATGACGGTGGAGGAAGCGGCCCTTCAATTGGCCTCGTCCAAGGATGAGTTCCTGGTTTTTTCCAACGCCGAATCGGAGCACACCAGCGTGGTTTACAAGCGGAAGGACAATCATATCGGCCTGATCGAGCCGGAATATTGAGACTTGGACGTCGGTGATCGGCTGTCATTCGGCGGCGGGATTTGAAGCGAGACTTTGAATTTAAACTGATAGCTGGCGGCTAGCCGCTGCCAGCTCAACTTTCGGAGGATGGAATGCAGATTTTGGATTTTTTGACCGCCGACGCCATCAAGATGTCCCTGGAGTCCAAGAATAAAAAGGACGCGATTAAGGAACTGGTCGAATGCCTGGTGAAATCAGGCAAGGTGAAGGACAAGAAAAAAATGATCCAGACCCTCATGGAGCGGGAGGAACTGGGCTCCACCGGCATCGGGCAGGGGATCGCGATTCCCCATGGAAAGTCGGACACGGTCTCGGATTTAGCGGCGGCCTTCGGGCTATCCCCCGACGGCATCAGCTTTGATTCCCTTGACGGCGAACCGGTCAATATTTTCTTTTTGCTCGTCGCGCCCGAAGGGGCGGCGGGAGCCCACTTGAAAGCCCTGGCAAGGATCTCCAGCCTCTTGAAGGATAAATACTTCCGTAAGTCCCTCGTTTCGGCCAAGACGCCCGAGGATGTCATCAAAATCATCCAGGAAGAAGAAAAACTCAAGCATTGAGGGCCCCGGCCCCCGCTTTTTCCCGTCCCCGATTCCCCCCGGCCCTTTTATAATGGCGGCGGGGTTGTTCCTTTTATCCCCTTGCGTGGATGTCGTTCGAACGGCGTTCGAAATTAAAGATCGCTGGGACGGTCATTTTCTCATATAAATCTTAATAAGAAAAAATGGATCCCGAAAAAACACGAAAAGTTGGAATGACGGCATGAAAAAAATTTCTGTTGAGTCCTTTTTCCAGCAGGCCAAGGAACGCCTCCGCCTGTCCCCCGTGACGGATGAGGGGATGGCCAACCGCTATATCGTCAGCGTGGACATCAACCGCATGGGCATGGCCTTGACCGGCTATTTGAAATGGTTCGCCTATGAGCGCCTGCAGATTTTGGGAAAAACCGAGATCCATTATCTCAAAACCCTCAAGCCGGCCCAGCGGCGGAAAATCCTCAAGACCCTGCTGTCCCACCACCTTCCCTGCATCGTCATCACCCACAAAATGAAGCCTCCCGCGGATCTGGTCTCGGAGGCCAAGCTCCGCCATATCCCGCTCTTTACCACTCCCACACCCACCACGAAGTTCGTGTCGGAAATATCCGTTTATTTGGAGGAGGAGTTCGCCCCTGAAACCACGATCCACGGGACCCTGCTGGATGTCTATGGGGTGGGAATTTTGATCCTGGGCCACTCCGGGATCGGGAAATCGGAGTGCGCCTTGGACCTGGTGGAACGGGGACACAGGCTGGTGGCCGACGACTTGGTTTATATCAAGCGGCTGGCCAACCGCATCCTCATGGGCTCCCGCTCCGAGATCATCAAGCACCATATGGAAATAAGGGGGCTGGGCATTATCAATA
>CAZUXW010000052.1:0-22072 GCA_964624625.1 uncultured bacterium | reverse complement strand
GGAGGAATGAGCGGTAATGGGCATATTGGGTGATTCCCTCTTGAACAGGAATCCAGCCGGAATTGAATCGCACCCAATTGGCGAACAAAAAGGAACCGGCGACCAACAGGCCATCCAGGCAAAAGCTCATGGTTGAAAAAATGGAGGCAACTCGGTACTTCATTAACATCCTTTAAAACGGGAGTGCTTCTATATTATCGGTTCATTGAGTTTACAGGTCTATTTTTTACGGCCGCGGGCCGACTTAGGACCCAAATAAAAGTTAGTTTCCAGCTTCTGAACCAATGGAAAATCAAGGAAACCGGTCTTGTATTCCCTTTGCTTCTCGAAAAGGAAAAAGATACCCCAGGCCAGCGAGGGAAATAACGACGCCAGAGGCTTGGCAATTACAGGCGGAAAAGGATAAAAATTCGTCCCGGCAAAATCCAAAAGTTTGTAGGTTCCCGGCGCTCCGCTTTCCAAAAAGTCCAGGATATCGCCCTTCGTGAATCCCCTGACGTGGGCGGAATTGGTTTTGCATTGGGAAGGCTGGATGCCCAGGGGCAGTAAAATCCGGTTGTGCAGGGCCGCCAAGTTGGGGACGCCGAGCAAAAGCTTTCCCCCGACCGGCAGGACCCGCGAGATTTCGTGGAAAATCCAGAAGACTTCCTTGGTATGTTCCAGAACCTGGTTCATCATCACCAGGTCCATCTCCCCGTCACGAAAGGGAAGTTTGTCTTTTTCGATGTTCAGCGGAAACACTTTGACTCTTTTAACCTGAAGCATCTTCACATATTCGGGATAGGCCTCCACCCCGAACAATTGGGCTTCGGGGTTCGACTCCTTCGCCAGGGTCAAATCCTGGCCTCCGCCGGCGCCTAAATCCAAAACCTTCTTGTAGGGGCCTGCCTGCTTTAAGAAACGGCGCATGCAATCCCGGCCATAATTTAAGGAGCGGTCAATCATCCAAGTAGTCCTTTTCATTTTCTTCAACGGCACATTTTTTAAATAATCACCCCACTTTGAAAAAGGGGGAGATTTAGTCGACAGATAAGGCGACGGATCAAAATCCCCCTCGATCCCCCTTTTCTAAAGGGGGAGGTTAACTGTCCCCCTCACCCTAACCCTCTCCCTCAAGGGGCGAGGGGATTTTACTTGAAGCTTTTCTGCATTTCCCTCTCCCTCGAGGGGAGAGGGCAGGGTGAGGGTGATTTAATAATTCAGTTTACTCTTCCCCAATGGGTTTGATGCCGTAAAGTCTGCGGAAATAGACCTGGGTCTTGAACAGAAACCTGGCCTTGGAAAACATCATGGCCTTTTGGCGGAGGGCTTCCGGGTCAAAGCTCATCTTCTCGAACTTCTCCACAGCCGCTTCGAGCGCTTGTTCGGTCTGCTCGTAAAACAAAACTCCCGTCTCCCCATCCTTCAGGGTGTCCTTCACCCCGCCCTCGCCGAAGGCGATGACGGGACATCCGGAAGCCAGGGCTTCCACGGGAACGATTCCGAAATCCTCCTTGCCGGGAAACAAAAGGGCCTTGGCCTTTTCATAGTAAGCCGGGAGTTCCGCGTCGTTGGCCCAACCCTTAAAGGAGACGCAGGGCCCCGCCATTTTCCGGAGCCGGTTTTCCTCGCCGCCCTGCCCCACCACGACCAATGGCCAATTCCGGGCGGTGCAAACCTTCACCGCCAATTCCACCTTCTTGTAGGGCACCAGCGCCGAAATGACCAGGTAGTATTCGCCTTGGCCGGTCTTGGCCTTGAAACGGTCCACGTCCACGGGCGGGTGGAACACTTCCGCTTCCCTTCCGTAAATCCGCTTGATCCTTTCCTTCACTTCGGTGGAATTGGCCAGGAAGTGGGTGACGCCCTCATTGGATTTCAGGTCGCAGCGCTGCAGGTAGGGCCGGAATAATTTCGCGGTCCAACGCAAGGGCGCCGGAGCCGAGGGCCCGAAATAATCATCGAACAGGTCCCAAATGTAGCGCATGGGCGTATGGCAGTAGCAGACATGCATGGTTTTTTTCGGGTTCCTCACCCACTTGGCGCAGGCCGAGCTGGAGGAGACGATGAGGTCGTATTCCGAGAGGTCGAATCCCCCCATGAGTTCCCAGTAAAGGGGCAGGAAATATTGGTAGCGGACCACGCCCAGGGGAATGCTTTGCAGCCGTGAAGTGGTTACTTTTCGTTTATGGAAGGCCGGGTCCACTTTACCTGGCCGGTACACCAGCGTGAAAATATCCGCTCCCGGAAAAAGCTCCATCAGGGACAAAAGGACCTTTTCCCCGCCCCTCATGCCGGTCAACCAATCATGGACTAACGCGATGCGCACCTTAAACCCCTCAACAAGTTTTACCACAGGCCCCTTTCGGGGCCACCGAGGCACAGTTAACCATTTTTTGTTTTAGAACCCAAAAGACATTTTTGTCTTAAACCGTGTCTCTGTGGCCCGGAGGGCCTGTGGTGAAAAGGTTTTTCTTTTAGAAAATAAAGAGGTTGAAGAGGAACATTAGGATTCCGGCCGCCAGGACGCTGAGCCCGGCGATGAACAAGCCCTTTTGCCAATCCCAATCGAAAGTCCTGTTATTCTCGCCGACCGCCGTCAGGGTTCTCCCGTCGTTTTCCGCGTTGTGGGCGCAGGCCTCGGCGGTAAAGGCCTTGGCCAGCCAGGCTCCTCCCCAGCACCTGCGGCAAATCCTTTGCTGGCAATGGGGGCAGGGGGCGAAGCTCTTGGGATAGAGGGTGATGACGGTCCCGCAGATTTTGCAGCGCATCGGGTCATCGATGAGGACGTTTTTTTCCGTTTTCGGCAAGGCAACCCCCCAAAAATTTAACCACGAAGTTCACAAAGGTCACGAAGTAATGCTTTCAACCAATCCGTTTCTAAGCAAGAGGCAAGAGGCAAGAGTTTACTCTCACCGAAAGCCTTTTGCCAATGTTTACTTCGTGGCTTAGTGGCTTCGTGGCGAAATAGCCCTAATTTTTATCCCTGGGAAATTCCATGACTTCCAATCCCACCACCAGGCAATAGAGGAGCGAGAGAAAATTCAGGCAACGGGAAATCCATCCCCCGTCCCGGGCCACTCGGCCGCTCATGAAACGGACAATCTCCCCGTCCCGCACTTTCCGTTTTTCCTGCAGAATCCGCCTTTTCCGGATGATCGCCAGGGGATGGGAGGCGATCCACAAGATGGCGAATAGGGTTCCCAGGAAAGAATCAAATCCCACGCCCAGGCTCCTCGCCATCCGGACCAGCGCCTCGGCCGCCACCCAAGGGAGAACTTTCAAAAGGTCCGCCGAACCGTAGAAAAGGAATAAATTCATCCAGCGGTTTCTGGTTTGGTAATAGACCGTCTTCCATCCCTGGAACCGGGACATGGTCCCTCCCGGCTCGTGGAATACCCTCGCGCCGGAGGACTTTCGGACCTGCTTGCCAGCGAGCCTGAACTTCCAGCCCAGGTAAACATCCTCCTGGTAAATAAAATAATCGGGGTCGAAGGGCTCCTCGGCAATGAGGAATTTGGGAACCATCAGGGCGCAGCCCTCGGGATAAAAAACGGTCCTGGGATCCTCAAAAAAGCCCGCCACCGGGTTTCCCAGAAAATTAAGGGTCCCGTTTTCCAAGCCGCCCTTTTCCACCCCGCCCTTGTTGGATTTGACCGAGGAGGCCAGCACCCCGGTCTTGGGCCAATGCTCCTGGAAATCCTCGATCATGCGTTGGAGCCAATCGGGCGTCACGACGGCGTCATTATTCAAGAGGACCACCAGGTCCCCGGTGGCGATCTTGGAACCCAAATTGCAGCCCATGGCATATCCGAAATTTTCCTGGCATTCCATGACCTTCACGAGGGGATAATTGGTCTTCACGAAATCCAGGCTGGCGTCCTCGGAGGCGTTGTCCACCAGGATCACCTCATGGAGGGGATAGGTCTGGGTCTTAAGGGCGAAGAGGCAGTGCCATAAAAAATCCACGCCGTCATGGTTGACGATCACAACCGAGACCTTGGGCCGGTCCAGAGCCCTCTCAAACTCATTTTCCATCCGCCGCAAAAGCGAAAGCGTGGGCGGGGGCCCGGAAGGCAGGGGGAGATAATCCAGGCCCAGGGCATCGTCGAAAGGAGGGGACGCCGGGGGAATAAGCTTGAGGGACGGCCTTCCTTTCCGGCCGGGAGGCTTTGGCCGTTTTTGGGGGGGGTGGGCCGTTTTTCTTTTTTCCGGTTTTTTTCGTTTTTTAGGCATGACTTTGGACAGCCATTTTGAGGGCCGCCAGGGTTTGCTTGGCGGTATTCTCCATTTGAAAGAGGCTCACGCGGGTGTGCCCCTTGTCCCTCAGCAGGCTCCTGAACGCCTGGTCGGTCGTCACCCTCTCCATGGCCTTGGCCCATTCCCCCACGTTGGAGGGATCCACCATCCAGGCGGCTTCCCCGACCACCTCGGGAATGGCGGCGGTATTGGAGCAAATCACGGGGGTCCCGCAGCCCATGGCCTCCAGGAGCGGCATCCCAAACCCTTCCTTGATGGAGGGAAAAAGAAAAGCCTCGGCCCCGGTATAGAGGCCCGTCAGCTCCTCTTCCTTGACATAATCCAGCCAGCGGACTTTATCCGCCAATTGGGGCGAGAGGATGAAATGCATGAAATCGTCGCCGATCCATCCCTTGGGACCAGCGAGGATTAATTCGTGCTCGGCGTGGGTTTGCTGTTTGAACAAAAGGAAGGAATGGACCAAGCGCAAAAGATTTTTACGGGGTTCCAAGGTTCCCACGAAAAGAAAGTAAGGCTTGTTGAGGCGGTACTTTTCCTTGACCGCCTGGACCTTGTCGTGGGAGGCCGGCCGGCGGAAGGAATCCGGGAGTCCGTGGGGAATGACCCGGACCTTGGTGTCCGGCAGGTGCTTGTAATGTTTCAGCATCTCCTGACGGTTGTACTCGGAACAGGTCAGGATCAGGTCCGCCTTTTCCTCCTGCTTTTCCAGGTTATGCCCCAGGGTCTTGACCGCCTCCTGGGAAGCCAATTCGGGATTGGTGAGAAAGGTCAGGTCATGCACGAACAAAACTTTCTTACCCTGTTTTTGGGGAAGGGGCAGGTAATTGGGGTAAAAATAAACGTCGGCGGGTCGCCCGATGAGGCTGTCCACGGCGGGGGTTCCGAGGGTGTTCCAGGTCAACTTCAGGGCCGCGGTGGGGTAATGGGTGGCGCTGACCGTCACGAAACGGTTCTCAAATACCCGGTCCTTTTCCTCTTGCGTCGGATTGTTCATCCAAACGTAAATTTTATCCTCTTCCAGGACATGGGACATCGCTTCCAAAAGGTTGGTCAAGTACCAACCCACGCCTGTGCGGACCCCTTGCAGGCATGTCCCGTCGATGCCGATGATCACCCAGATCTCCTCGAGAAAGCTTTTAACAGGCTCTTGAATATTTTGTAGTATACATGGGCAAGCCGTCAGTTCGAAGGGCGTTTTATCGCAAAGGAAGGCAGATCCTTGTCCAAGGGACCCAACCCACCAGCTCCAAACTTGCCCGGCAAAGGGAAAAATTTACCGGCCCTTCTGTTTTGGGCCTGCTTTTTTTTCCTTTGCGGCACGGACAGGGTTTTCAGCATTGAATGGCACGGCCTTCACTTTCGCGGGGGACAGCTTCTGCTGCTCCTGGCCGCCTTGACCTCCATCCGAGGGATTTATTTCGCCTTCAATTGCCAGCCTGGCAAGGATGACCTGCCCCGGAAAATACTCCTGGCTTGGTTTCCCTTTTTTATCCTTTACGCTTTTTCAGCCTTCCTCAGCCCCTTTCCCGCCCTTACGGACCTGAAACTTGCCTGGGGGCTCTTCAACATCCTTGGAGCGGCCCTCGTTATCCTGGCCTTCCGGGAAAACCAAAATTTATTCCTTGGTTTCCAATGGGGATTTTTCCTGACCTCGTCGGTTGTCTGGATTGATTCCATTTCCCTGCAGTGCCTGGGCGGGCCAGCCCTCCTGGGCTTCTCCCAGCCAGGGGGCACCTTTGAGGGGTTCCAGCTTTTCCGGCCCCATGGCTTTTATTACGAACCTTCCTACGCCGGCGGCGCCATGGCCTTCGCCTTGCCTTTGTTACTGGCCCTTTCCGGGGCCGGAACAGGGGCCTCGCTGCTGATCAACTCCCTCGTCATGGGGTCGGTGTTATTGGTGGGCTCCCGGACCGGACTCCTCGGCTTGGCCGTTTCCATGACGGTGATACTGGCCTGCGGCCTCCTCTTGAAAAAGAGGGAAATCTGGTGGACGGCCCTTAAAACCACCTTAACCGCACTGCTCCTCCTGGGACTTTTCGGATTAACTTCCGGCGGGAGCAGGTACTTCCGTTTTCTTTACAGTGAAATCGCGGGACCCCAAAGGATTTACGCCAACTTGACGAGCAAGACCAATATCACCAGCGAATCCATCCGCGTGGGGGGAATCAAAAAATCCATCGAAGATTGGAAAACCAGCCCCCTCCTCGGCTCGGGAGTCTTGCCCGATCCCCAAGAACCCCAAAAGCACCTTCTGGAATCCACCCTGACCAATACATGGATGGAGTTGGCGGTCGAGTCCGGAATTTTGGGGCTTTTGGCGTTCGTGATAGCGGTAGGGTTGAACATGAAGACTGGATTTCAAAGAAACGGATTGTCCCAAACCGCCCTATTTGTCGTCGCGGCCTGGTTCGCGCACTTCGCCGTGAACCTGAACTTCACCCAAACCTTCCCCCGGCTGGATTATTGGCTTTTGTTTTTCTTCTCCATCGCTTTACTCACGAGGCAAAAAGAGTAAACCCCTTCACCACAGGCCCTGTCGGGCCACAGAGGCACAGGTAAAATTAAATATTTTTCATAAACCATTTGAATCAAATCGGATTTTTGGGGTTGTTAACTGTGCCTCTGTGGCCCGACAGGGCCCGTGGTGAAGAGGTTCGCCGTTTAGATTTTCTTTAAGGTTTTAAAATTCTTTCCATCACATTAAGCACCCCGTCCGCGCTTTTGTCCCAGGTATAGGTCTTAGCCTTTTCCAATCCCTTTTTTGAAAATTCATTCCGAAGGTTGGGATCCCACGCCAGGAGCAGGAGTTTGTCCGCGATATCGTCGAATTGGTAGGAATTGCAATAACAAGCCGCCTCGCCATAGACCTCGGGAAAGGCCGCCAGGTTGGAAACCAAGGTTGGACAGCCGCAGGCCATGGCTTCCAGCACCGGGAGTCCAAAGCTTTCGTAAAGCGACGGCAGGACCAGGAAATCCGCGTGGGTGTAATACTGGCGGAAAACCTCCTCCCCATGTTGGAATTCCCCCGTAAAGTGGACCCGATCGCCCAAACTTTCGGCCCGGTCCATGACCTTCCGGTCGCCCGTGATGAATCCTTCTTTTTTCCCAACGATGACCAGATCCTGGGCAATCCGGTCCTTGACCTTCTCAAAGGCCTCGATCAAACCCAATAAATTTTTATGGGGTTTGACGCTCCCGACATAAAGGATATAAGGCCGGGTCCTGGGATTGGGGCCTGGGGCGATTTTTCCCCAGCTTTCATCCACCCCGTTATACACAACCTCCGGCTGGGTCCCCTCTGCCCCCGTATACTTCAAAAGCTCGCCTTGGGTGAATCGGGAAACGCAAATAATAGCCGCGGCTTTTTTCCGCACCGACGAGAACATGAATTTGGCGTAAAGGCGCTTGTGCAAGCCCCCCGTGTATTGGGGCATGGCCAGGTGGAAAACATCATGGACCGTGACCAGAAGTTTCCCCTTGAAGAATAACGGGATGTTGTAGTGGGGGGACCAGAACAAATCCGTGTTCCTTGGAATTTTTTTGGACATTTCCAGCTGTTCCCGGACGCCGTAAATCGGCGCGATACAATTAATCACTTGAACGTTCGGGGCCTTCGTCCAATCAAAGTCTTGAAGTTGGGTCGAGCGGCCCAAGAGCCGGAATTGATAATCAGGCCGTAATCGGACAAGGCGGGGCAAGAGCCCCTGTAGATAAGTGCCAATCCCGGCGGAATGGATCATGCGGGCGTCCAGGGTCACCACCGGATTCATGGCAAACCCCCGATAAATTCCAAGAGATGGTCCATCCGTCCCGACCAATCCTGTTTCTTCGCATATTGAACATACCTTTTCCCGCCCGGCTTTTCCCTTAACAACTTTTCTAAATTCACGGCGAAAGAAGCGGCGTCGTGGCTCAACAGCGCCGGGCTTTTCACTTTTTTCAATTCCCCCCACTCGACCGCCGCAACCGGCAGCCCGCAGGCCATATACTCATAAAGCTTCAAGGGATGGATCGAGTTCACCAAGCCGGGGTATTTTCGGACGTTGAAAGGAATAACACCGGCGTCGGCGTTCCAAAGATAAGCCGGGATCCGGCCATAGGGCCTGGTTCCCAAGAACCTTACGTTCTTCGGGCACTGGGCTCCTTGGCCCACTTCCCCCTTGCCGATGATAAAAAAAGAGACCTTGGGCATTTTCTCGGCGGTCCGGAACAACAAATCCCTGTCAAACCAACGCTCCAGGGCCCCCACATATACGACGATGGGCCCCGCCACGCCCGAATATTCCTCCGGCTTTTCCCGGGGGGCCTCTTGGAAGTGCTGGAAGTTAACTCCGTTGGGAAGATGGAACATGGCCCGGGGTTCCAAGGACGACACCAAACCCCTTAAACTTTCGGCGGTATAAACGACCGCGTCCACCCCTTGGGCCAGTTCCTTTTCCGCGGCCCGGGAAGCGCCGGTCGATTTATCAAAACCCGAATTATTATCCGCGATGCGGAAGATGCTTTTTTTCGCCCGGATATATTTCAGCCAGAATGATTGGGCCACACTGTCGAGATAAAGAAGGTCCACCTCGCCGAAACCTTGCTGAAAGGTCTTAAATAACAGGCTGGGATAGGTCAGGTGGTGCCAATAGTCCTGGACCCACTTGGATTTTAGGAGTGGCTGGTTATGGGGGGTTAACAGGGCTCCCGGCACGTAAGCCCAAAGCCTGCCGCCCAAATCGCGGATCCCTCCCCGGGAATAGATCCGGAACCTTTCACCCAAACCGCCTCCTGGCCTCAAGGCATGGGCCGGCGAAATGGGATCGGAAATAAAGGCCACCTCATAGCCCCGCCGGACAAACTCCCGGGCCAATTGGTGGCTCCCCACTTGGTAGGGGGAGGTCCAATGGTTCGCGCAAGCCATGAGGATTTTTTGAGGAGCCATCATCAATCCAGAGTTTGAATTTTCCAACCGGCGCTTTTCACGGACGATTTCAAAACCAATACCTGAGCCGGTTCCTTCTCGCCGTAAGCCCTTGAATAATAACCCTTTTCCAGTTCCCATCGGCCGTCCTGGGAGGTCAATTTGATATAAGCCGAACCCAAACTCACCCTCGCCTCAACGGGAGGGTATAACTGCACCTGACAGCCTGGCGCCAGGTGGAAATAGATGGATTTTAGGCCGGAATGATCGCACTCATCCAATCCTTCCAACCGGCCCTCTTTCAAATTCAAGGTCCTCCTGGCGACCGAGCCAAAACCCCTGTGCTCCCCGATAAAAGCCCGGTTGTCAAATTGGACGGCCTTTGCCTGGGACTTGTCCTCCATCCGGAAAAGCCCCTCGACTCCCGGCTCCCAGCTGTTTTGCTCCAGCACCCCGACCACCATGGTGTTATGGGCGGCGGTGGAACGGAAAAGATTCCGCTGGTCCGGCAAGGGCGTGTAGACAAAGGTTCCCGGGTCCAGGACCAGGGTGACTCCCCGGACGGACAATTCAAAGGAAAGCTGGTCATTGTGGGCGTGGCCCCCGTTGCCCTTTTGGCCCACGGCGCCGCAGCGGACGTAAACCGCCAAGGGTTCCTTTTTCCAAACATAGAGGCCGAAATCCGGATAGGATTTTTGCCTTTCATCCAGTCCCGGCTTCAACAAACTAGCCCAACCCTTACCGCCCGCCAAGGCCGAGACGAGGCGCCCTTCAAAGGCCCTTGATTCGGCGAAGGCTGTAAATTCCCTCCGCGGTATCAAGCCGTTGATGGCCGCGACCAAATGCCGATGGTCCAAAAACCCGTCAACCTCCGGAAGGATCCTCAGGAATCGGCCGCTGTCATTGTCCCCCGTCTGGACGACCAACCCGTCTGGTTTTGTGATGGCCATGGTAAATTCAGCCATTTTCTCCAGCCTTATCCGATAGGACTCGGAAAATAGTTCTGTTGGATTTTTCCCGATCACCTTCCATTTGGATTCGGGGAGGCCCATGATCAGGGCCGTGGCATATACCACTATCTCCGCCGAAAGCCGGTGGTAGCTGGTGGAGGCCTCAAAATTACTCCCATCCTCGTGAAATTGGCTCTCCACTTCCTTGAGCAGTTCCTCCGCTGAAAATTTTAACCATTTATCCGCCTCCGGCGACCGGGGTAAGTAAGCGCCGGCAAAGAGGAGTCCGACGATATCCGCCAGGTAATGGTTCGACCGGAGCACCGGATCCCATTCCAAATGGGTAAAAATATGCCTGGCGTGGTCATGCACGCTATCGAGGAAAACCTCCTCAAATGACCGGTCCCAGGACGCGCCGAAGGCGCCGAAAAGATCGTAAGCCGCCAGCCAATTCGCGATCCGGATGCCCACATCCATGGAACAAACCCAATTCACGCCAAAGCGGGGGGGGTTGGCCGCGATGAAATCCAGCACTTGGTTCCGGAACTCACGCTGGAGGTCCCTCCGGAAATCCTCCTGATCGGACAAGGCGTAGGCCAGTCCCATTTGGGGCAGGTGCTGGCTTCGGGCCAGCTCCCAGGGCACCTTCACGTCCGCTCCCGGTTGAAGGCCGTATTGGATATCCGGGCTCCAGGTTTTCTCGCTCCACCGGAATCCCGACTTGAAATCCAACTGCCAGTCGATGGGAACGTAATTTTGCTCGATCAGCCCCCACAAGCGGCGTGCCTCGCCCAGGTTGGAGCCATTGACCAGGCCCTGAAGCCATCGCCCTTCCGAATCCGCCGTCACAGGGGGTTGGGCGTCGAAGGAAAATCCCCCCACACCCCGGCCTTTCACGCCATGGACCACCTGAACCGGCCCGGAGCCGAGCAGGTCAAACTCATGCCTCAGGTATTTTTCGGCGTTGCGGGTCAAAAGATCGCCCCAGGGCCGGGCCAAAGCGATGTCTGACCCGCTAAAAAACGAATTCAGCTTTCCCTCCCGTGATAGGCTGGATGGGGTGTAAGTGGGGGACTTGAAATCCCGGCGCCGGTTGTTTTTTTCCCGGAACGTCCCCGCGGCCTTCCGCCAAGCCTTCTGCACCGTCGCCTGGGGCGGCAAGGATAGGGCCCGCTTTAAATAGTGGAGGATTCTCACGCGCAGACTTCTTTCAGTTTTTCGATTATTTTCCTGGTGTGTTCTTCCCAACTGTACTTGGCAACGACTTCTACTCGGGCGGCTTTCCCCAATTGAACCCTCTTTTGCTCATCATCCAACAATGCCTTTAATCCCATCATCAAGCTCTCCGGATCCCCCGGCTTGACGAGCCAGGCTGTTTGATCGTGTTTTAATATCTCGCCAATTTGGTCCAGGTCCGACGCCACGATTCCCTTGTCCATGGCCATATATTCGAACAGCTTGGTGGGCGAGCCGAAAAAGGGCGTGCCGTCGGGATTGGGAACGGTGGGTGAAACCAACAGGTCGCAGGCCGCCAAATAGGTTGGCCCCTCCGATTGCGGGACGGCGCCGGTCAAGACACAGAGGTCCGCAACGCCATGCCGGGCCAGGGCCTCCTGGACCAGTGGCCGAGCCGAACCATCGCCGATCATCAACAACCGAACCGAATCCCGAAATACCGGAAATTTCGCGATCAGCCGCCCAAAGGCATCCGCCAGGACTTCCGCGCCATGCCACTTTCCAAAGGTTCCGATAAAGCCGATGACTTTCATCCCCTCTAAGCCGTATTTTTTTCGAACGGGCCCGCCGGGAACCTCCGCCGAGTAGACATCCGGATCCACTCCGTTCGGATTGACCAATATTTTCCCCTCCGGAACACCCTGTCGGAGCAGTCCCTCTTTCAACGCCTTACTGACGACGACAACGAGGTCGGCTTTTTGAAGGTTCAGGATCTCGATGCTTTGAGAAAGCTTTTCATGTTTCAAGCCCTTTTCCCATTGCCTCCCCACCCAGACCTCGGAGCCGTTAAATTCCAGGACCAAAGGAACCCTATATTTCGCCGCCAATTGGACGCCCGAATAATTATTCAACCCGTAACGCTGGTAAATAAAAGAAACGAACTTTCCTTCCAGGAAGGCCGCAGCGTCCTCGAAATATTTACGATTGAAGGCGAGCGGCAACTCTTCCTTGAAGTCCCAAAAATCAGGTCCGGGAGTGATCCTGTGTTCCTCGACGCAATCGCGGACCGTCGGGATTTTGTCGGTGGTCAAAAAAATGGGGGGATGGACAAATCTATCCAGCTTATTTAAGACTCCCGCGATATGTCCGACGGAACCCCCGGAGGCGACCCCAAAGGTCAAATCCGTCCTTAAATAAACCGGCCTGCCACCATGGTCGAGTTTAATTTTTTGGGCGTTTCCGCCAGCCAGCGCGGCTATTTCCGATTCGATTCGCGCGAGAAGTCCGGGAATTTTCAGGGAGTCGGAAAATCTTTTGACCCCCAAGCCCAAAACCACCCAAAAACGAACCTTCGACTCTTTTCCTTGGTTGTCCCGAATGACACTTTTTCCCCAGGCCAAAAGCCACAGAAGGAGGCTGGAGGCGAAAGGCTGGGCCATCAATCGCAGGTCGTAAACCCTCATCACAGCGGTTTGGTGACGGAAAAGCCGGCTGAATATTTTTTTGGATTCCAGCCAATATTTCAGCTCGTCAAAGGTGATCGATGTCCGGCTTTGGGATTTTAGCCCGCTGTCTTCGGGCGAGTCCATCGGGGGCGTCCGCCAAATGATAAGAAGGGAAAGACTCATGTTGCCTCTGGAATGAAAATTGGGGCCAAACCGTAAATTATTTTTTACCCGCGGCGATGATGCTCCGGCAATCCCACCAAATGTCCGAGGCCCCTTCCCCGACCAGCCGGAGGACCAGGTTCACCAAGCCCAAAACCACGGGGCGGATCATGTCCCGGAGCAGGCCCCGCGGGCCCTTGGACAGCACCGGTTTCCCCTTTTCCACCGTGACGGAGGCGAAAACATTCCTCATCACTTGGCCCAGGCTTTCCCGGGTGAAGCCGTTCTCGTGGGTGAAATCCATATAACGCTCATGGTGGGAGGCGATCCAGTCCATGTTGGGAACATCCACGATCACCAGGCCCCCCTCCCTCAATCCCTCCCGGATGCTTTTCAAAAAGGGCACCACTTCGTTCTTAGGGATGTGCTCGAGAACCGCCTTGAGGAGGATGACATCGAATTTTTTCCGGTTTTTGCGCAGGTAGGGATGGGCGTCCCCTGCCTGGAACTTCGCGCCAGGGACCAATTCCCTGGCCCTTTGGATGTCCGCCGGCGACATATCAATCCCGAACAGGTTTTTAAACCCAAGACGGCCGAGGGCCAGCAAGGCGAAGCCTTTGTTGCAGCCGATCTCCAAAACCGCCGCCTTCGACTTGTCCAATCCGGAAAGCAGGGGAAGGTAATTGTCCCCGACGTAATCCAGGAACCATTGGGTTTTAGTCGAATCATCCAAATCCACGAAACTCTCGTGGGTGGAGTGGTAATTCTCGAAAAGCTCCCTTCGATAATGGTTACCCAAGCCTTTTTCTCCTCGCGTTGAATATTGCCGCCGCGCTAAAAACCAACATACAGCCATAGGCTAACACGGAGGAGAGGGACGCGCCTACGATCCCGTAGCGGGGAATGAGGACGAGATTGGAAAGAATGTTCAGAAGGGCCGCTATTCCCGGGGAATAAACCGTCACCCAAGGCATGCCTTGGGACGCGAAATAATTCATTAAAAGAGAGTTAATGGCGATCATGAAAACCCCCGGCAGAAGCCATAAAAAGGCCGGGACCGCCGGTAAATAGGCCTTGCCAAAAAGCAGTCCAATCAGGGGACCGGCGGCCACGACCAGGAACAGCGTCAAACCCAACATCAATATCCCCACGTGAAAAAGGACCCTTTTCATGTATTCCCACTTCTTGGCCTCGCTTAAGGTCGCCGACAGTTTCGGATAAAGGACCATGCCAATGATGCCGGGCAGAACCCCGATTAAATCCGCGATATTCACGGCCACCGAGTAATACCCCGTCTGCTCGGCGTCCAACATATGCTTGATCATCAGCAAGTCAATCCGGAGAACCATAAATGAAAAAAAACCGGCCAGGTAGGCCTTCAGGCCGAAGTGAAGCCCGCCTTTGAAGAGATCCCAGGACGGCCGGAAGGCTGAGGTGAATTTCCGGGCCAGCGGGAAAAAAACCCAAACCGCCGTGATCCCCAGGGCCGCGACCGCGGCGCCGAAGAAGGACTCTACCGAAACGACCCCGGCGGCGATGATCGCGCCCACCAACACGAGGTTCAGGACTTTCCCCCCCAGTTCGACCTTGTTGTAGGACCTCATGTCCTGGATCCCTACCAGCAGGTTTTGGATCAGGAGATAAGAGAGCCCCAGAGGAATCCAAAGCAGGCTGAGGATCAGAAGCCCCCCATTCACAGGCGCCAAGGAGGGATAAAGTTGAAAAAGCCCCCAAGCCGCCAGGGAACCTCCCCAACCGACCACGAAGGCTACGACCAGGCTGTTGGCCGCCAGCCCCGGCAAAAGCCTCTTGTCCCGGGATACGTAATAGATATTGGAGGAATGGAGCCCGAAATTGCCGAATTGGATGCCGATGTTGCCCAAGGAAAATGCCACCGCGTAAAGCCCCCGGCCCTGGGGACCCAGCACCCGCGCCACGATCACGGATACCACCACCCCCAGCCCGATGATGATGACACGAACGAGGTAGGTTTCCGCGACTTTACGGACAAAATCCGATTGTAGAAGTTCACGATAAAAATTTTTCAACGGCATAGGGTCATTCTCATTTCGTCGCGAGGGCGATGACGTACCAACCCATGATCCGTCCCAAGGGTTTTTCCAGAAAACGCGGGATCAGCCAGCCCAGTTTGGAAAGGTGCTCGGTCTTGAAATGGGCCGTTTTCAATTCAACCCTGGAAAAATCTCCCAGGATATTTCGAAGCTGTCTTTTACCGTAAGTTTTCACCAGAGGCTTCACCTTGATCCCGTCCGCTCCGTATTCAACGGTGGACATGAGTCCGGCGTAGCCCAGCTTTCCCAGTTTCCCCTTCAACAGTCCATCCACAAAAAATTTGGAGAATAGGTGGAAGGCGCTGTAGGTGTAATAGAGGGTGAGTATCAACCGGCCTCCCGGCTTCAGGACCCGGTAAGCCTCCGTTAGGCAGCGCACCGTATCCGGCGTATGGTGGAGGACGCCGTTGGAATAGACGATATCAAAATAGTTGGAGGGAAAAGGGATGTTGGCCGCGTCCGTCAATTTCAGAACCGCCTTTTGCCGGTGCAGCTTGAAATTCAGTTTGGCCAATCGGTGATGTTCAGGGGTAATATCAATACCGTAAACTTCAGCCCCATTTTCGCGGAAGGTTAAAAGGTCCGAACCCATGCCATGGCCGATCTCCAACACCTTCTTTCCTTTTCCCGGGGCGAAATCGATTTCCTCCCTCATCCAACGATCGGTCTTTCCATAGCGGCTTTCCCGGGCGGAGTCGAAAAAAGCCAGGGATCCGTAAGGCGCCTTCCCATCGGCCCCGACGGCGCCGCAAGGATTGGAGTTCCATTGCTTGAGGGTTTGGGCCTTATGCTTATTCACCCACAAACTCCTTCCACCACAAGGCGAAATTAAGCAGGTACCAAACCTTGGCGCCGCGCCCCCGGTCCATATGCTCCATGACCACGTCCCGGTCGAGAAAATCCGTCTTGTCGCAAAAATCATTGAGTTCCTGGCGGGTCTTGTCCCCCAGCTTGTCGAACAACCACTCATAAACCGGCACCCCAAAACCCTGCTTGGGCCGGTCGATCAACTCATCCGGGATCAAACCCCTTACCGCCTTCTTGAGGATGTGTTTTAATTCGCCATTCCTGGTTTTTACGGATTGGGGAATGCTCATGGCCAGCTCCACGAACTTATGGTCCAGGAAAGGCACCCGGCCCTCCAAGGAGACGCCCATGCTCATCTTGTCGACCCTCATCAGCAGGAGCTCGGGAAGCCGCATATTGAGATCGAGATAGCTCATCCAGTTGAGGGGCGTTTTTTCCCATGCTTTTTCCTGGAATCGCCGGTGGATGGGGGATATAGCTTCCCAAGAGGTTAGACCCTTGAGTTTGGCCCTGAGCCGGGGCGAAAGCAGTCGGTGCTTCTCCGCCTCCGTGAAGGCTTCGGCCCCGCCCCAAAAAACCGGCTGGTCCAGGGATCCCCGCCGGAGGCGCTCGTAATGGAGCGATTCTTCTTTTCCCAAGAGCTTGATGCCGGCCAAGCCGATTTTTTTCAGGAAGTTGGGGACAGGCAAGTTATCCATGTTCTGAAGATTCAAAGCTGTTTTCCAGCTGGGATAGCCCCAAAACAACTCGTCGGACCCCTCCCCCACCTGGCAAACAATCACGCCATTGTCCCGCGCCAGCTTAGAGACATAATATACCGGCACGCAGACAGGATCCGCGATGGGCTCGTCCTGGAGTTGGACCATCCGGGGAAGAAAATTCATCAAATCGTCGATATTCAATAATTTCTCGTGGTACTCGGCGCCTACCAGGTCCGCCATTTGGCGGGCGTAATGAAGCTCGTTTTGGTAGGAGTCATATTTCCCCTCGTAGCCGATCGTGAAGGTCTTCACTTTTTGGTTTTCGCCTTCCGAGAACAAGGCGGCGTTGGTGGAAGAATCGATGCCTCCCGAGAGGAACACCCCCACCGGCACATCGCTGACCTTTCGGAGCTTCACTGCCGTCCGCAGTTCCGCTAAAAGCCTCTCGGCGATCTCTTCCTCGGAAACGCCGGTCAAGGGGGTCGTGTGGTCCAGTACGTCCCAATAGCGCTGCTCCTGGGTCGTTCCATCCTCCCGCACCTTCAGCCAGGTGCCGCTGGGCAATTTCCGGATGCCCTCAAAAAGGGTTTGTGGCGCCGGAGTCGTCAAAAAAGAGAGGAAATGGAAAAAAGCCTCCTCCTGGACCGCCCTTTTCTGGTCCGGGTCCTGGAGTAGGGCCTTGATTTCCGAGGCGAAAGTGAGCCGGTTATGGTGAAGACTGTAGTAAAGGGGTTTCACTCCGATCCGGTCCCGGATCAGCCAAAGCTCCCTTTTGCGCCCGTCCCAAAGGCCGATGGCGAACATGCCGCGGAACTTATGCAGGCACTCAATCCCCCATTGCTCAAAAGCCTGCAGGACCACCTCCGTATCCGAGTGGTCGGTCTTCCACTTCGTCCTGCCGGCCTGCTGGAGCTCCCGCCGGATATCGGCGTGGTTGTAGATTTCCCCGTTGAAGACCACTTGGAGGGTGCCGTCCAGGTTGGACATGGGTTGATTCGCGTCCGTCGACAAATCAATGATCGACAGGCGGCGGTGGCCCAATCCCACCTTTTGGTCCTTCGAGATCCAGGCCCCCGCCCCGTCGGGCCCGCGGTGCGCCATGGTGTCGCGCATCTTGGCGATATAGGGCTCGGTGATGGGAAAAGATCCGTTTTTGAAATTAAGGGCGCCGACAATCCCGCACATAAATGGCCTTTTAAGAATGGGTTCAAGGCAATCGAGGGAATAATGTATCAAAAGTCGGGGAAAAAGGCGCACAAGGATGTGGGCAGGGAGTGTTTATTTTCCTTTTAAAACCTCAAGACCTACTGCACCCCTCACCCTGCCCTCTCCCGCAAGGGGAGAGGGTGCCAGCCAAAGACTTTATCTTTTGTTCCCTCGCCCCTCGCGGGAGAGGGTAGGGTGAGGGGGATTCTTCTTTGGTTTCTCATTTCCTGAAGGCCTGGTCCAAACCCGAAATATCAGCCGTCAAAAAAATTAAACCTTATTTAAAAGCCTTCACCACGATGAACCAGCCCCACTTTTGGGGAAACAACCCCCGAATCCAACGGGGAAATTTCACGATGTCATGCCAGGTGAGGATTTGCCGCCCCTCAAAGCTTTTAAACGCCCCAAACATTTCCCGCAGTTCCCCAACCCTGTAGGCTTTGGTTCCAACGCTTTCCATGTGATGCCAGATCACGTCGGAAAAACTCCGCCAGGGGCGTCCCTTCAGGAGCGCGAATTTTACCCAGCGCTTGAAAGCCACCAGCGAATAGCGGCCGTAAAACATCCCGATAAAAACCCCGCCAGGTTTTAAAACACGTTGGATTTCCCGGACGATGACTTCCGGTTTTTCCGAGTGGTGGATGACTCCCCAGGAATAAACCACGTCAAAGGTTCCGTCTTTAAAAGGAAGCTGCTCCGCGTCAATCCTTTTCAACTGGGACTTTAAGCCATGGTAAGCCAGATGCTTTCGGGTCGTTTTGATGCCCGCCTCGGTTAAATCAACGCCGAAGCACTTGGCCCCTGCCTTGGCCCAACGAAGATGGTCGCTGCCGGCCCCCACCCCAATTTCGAGGATCTTTTTTCCTTTATAAGATTCGAAACCGACAACCTCGGGAATAAAGGGTTCCACTTGGTCGCGGTATTCCTCGATTTTATCGAACCATTCCCTGCTCAGGGGTTCCGCGCCGGCGACGATTTCTTCCGCCGTTCCGCAAGGCTCCTTTTCCCAATAGCTACGAACTTGTTGGTTAAGTTTCATCTGGATGCCAAACCCTTTTTCGCCAGGTATTGATCGATCGCCATCCCCGCCGCGTAGATCCCAAAGACCGTTGATCCCGCCACGAAACCGGCCGCGTAGGGAACTCCCGGCACCACCAAAATCGAGGGAAGGGCGCTGAAAATCCCTAAAGCCAGGAAAGCCGAAACGACGGGCCGGGACATACCCCAATAAAGCAGCGCGAGCCAACCCAAGTTGCCGAACTTCAGGGCGTAATACATTAATTTCGCGCATTTCACGAAAATATTTTTCAAGATGAACCCCGGGTCTTTCTCAGCCAAAAGAAAAACCTGGTCCCGAAGGATATCCTCAAACTCTTTTGAGAACCGAATGGCCCTAGGGTCAATGGAGCTCACCTTCTCATAAGCCACCTGGTCGCGATATTCGATTCCATAGGGATTGGAAATATAGCCCAGGCCGATATAGACCGGATGCCAGAAGGAATGGCCGGTATTCTTCTCATATGCCGTTCCGACCACCTTGCTCAAGTAATGATCTCTCTGTCCCTCGAGGTAACGCAGATGCCCGTGCGGAATCATGAAAAAAACCAGAAGACAAAGGCAGAACAAGCTTTTCCGGCGGAGGTCCAGGCCTTCGTTGAGGGCAAGGAGTACCAGGCCAAAGAGGACCACTTCCAGCCCGCTGTTCGAGCGGATCAAATCCGCGTAGCCGCAAAAAAGGCCGCCCAGGGACAGGATCGCCAGCCACTGCCAGATTTTCACCCCTTTGTGCCAGGCAAAAAGGAGGAATGGAATCACGCACAACACGGCAAAGGAACCTGCCAGGTAAACATCCCAGATTTTCGCGGTTGCGTAAAACCAACCCAATCCAAGAATCACCCAACCCTTTGCCCGCCAGGACTTCAATAATATCCAGAAACCGGCCAAAGCCAAAAGCAGGGGAAAAAAAGTGAAAAATCCATAAAACCAATGGATCGCGGAATCTAAAGGGAGGCCGAAGTCCTTGGCCAAAGCGGGAATAAAGTAATAGGACCCCTTGTCATCGCCGAGGCCCACCGGCACATAGGCCCCTCCGACCCGCTGCACCAGGGGAACTTGGATAGTTTGAAGGGCTTCCAAGGCCCCCTGAAGGTCCCTGTAACGAATCCCCATTATTTCCGGAAAGACCATCGAATTCCCTTATCTTCCGCTCAACGGTTTCCCAACACCTGGTAAACATTGATGCCGTATTTCTGTTCCACCAATTTCATTTCATAACGGGCAAAGATCCGGTCAACCGCTTCCTTCTCAAAACCGACATTCTCCCGGAAAGGCTTTTCCAGTTCCTTCTTGGTCGGGGGCCGGTAATAAACAAATTCCCCCTTTTGGAGGACCGGGTTGAAGGCCTTGATTCGGGCGATCACCGGAGGACAGATACTCGCCTGGGAAAGGTCATTATAGGGAAAGAGTTTTGCGCGTCCCGTCGCCATGACCGTATCCAAGCCAAAATCAACGTAATCATCCGAATCAGTTCCCTTAATTCCAAAAAAATAGGGAATGGGATTTTTGTCTCCGGAATATTTCCGGAACAATTCCTCGGCGCCAAGCGCGAATTGATCATCCCGCGGCAGATTATGGGCTCCATCAACCACCCTTTGCCACCACTGCGGCAGGGGAAGATATTGTTCCTTGATTTTAACGACGGCTTCCGGGACCAAGGTTTGAAGATAGATGCCTACGAAAACCACGGCGATGGCGAATAGGGTTTTTTTGGATTCGCCAGGGAGAAAGGAGGGGTCTTCGGCCCGGAAAAGATACAACCAATAGGCGAAAAGAAGGAGGCTGGGCATGGAAATGTGGTAGAGGTTGTTGGGATGGGAGCGGTAGATAAAATAAAGATATTGAAAGATCCCGTAAAAGGTCAACAAAGCCATAACGTTTATATTTTCGGGAAGGGGTTTGGCGCTTTCCCTTTTGAAGGACAAGGCGAGTATCGTGAAAAGGGAAAAATATAAAGTTCCCGCGATCAGGCACCAGACATCCAATCCAGGCCGAGGCATGGTCCCAAAACCGCTCTTATAAAGAAAAATATAATCCAGGTAATAGGCCCAATGGGGCCAATCGCCTGAACGGGCGTGGACATCCAAATATAGGAAGATCCCCATGGTTCCGACACAAACCCCCAACTTGAGGAGCCTTTTTAAAAGCCCGCCCCAATCCATCCCGAATCCCCTCTCAAAAAAACCGGCCTCAAAAAAAACAAAGGCAAGATAGGGCGGCAAGGTGTAAAAACAAACCTCATAACTCCAAAAGAACGCCGTCCCCAGGACGATGGACTCCATCCAAAGCAAAGCGCCTCTCCAGGCTGGATTTTGATTCCGTACGAGGACCAAAGCCACCAGGATATAGATGAACCCGAACCGCAATGGCCCCACCGAGGGGGCGATGCCTGGCCTGGGCGTTTGGCCGAAATGATTCAACAGGATCAAGGCGGCGAGAACCAACAATGAATAAAGACCCGACTTAAATAAGCGGCGGGCAATAAAGTAAAAAAGGCAGTATTGGACAACGATCAGCATGGTCTGAACCCAGCTGAAGGACGTGTACCCGAGGGGTATAAAACGGAAGATAAACTTCAGGAAATAGAACACGAAAACGCCGTATTGGGCGTTGATGTTGTAAAGAAGCGACTTTCCGGCCATGAGGTCCGAAAGGGGGCCCAGATAATAGGAGCCATGGTAGGGCTGAAAGGGGAAAAAGGGGTCGATCACCAGCCAGGCGATCGCGGCAAAGACCAATCCATAACCGATCAGACTCCTGATTTTCCATTTGGCCCCCGGGAAGGAAAGCCCCGTTTTTCCAAAGGGGACGAGGAAATAGAAAAAACAGAGGACCGAGACCAGAAAAAGGTAATTGAGGGTACGCCAGTCCCTCAACATGTGGTCCAGGCTGTGAATGGATAAAACCCATCCAATGAATATGACAAGAATCCCGCGGTAAAAATGGAAGGGATCTTCCACCGAACCCGAAGGAGTTTTTTCTTTATTTTGGATGGCCGTCCACAAACCCAATCCGACCAATTGCAGGAGGCCAAAAGCAAGCAGAAAACTCCATCCCCCCTGGTAAAAGCGGGCCCTCCAATTGGGCTGGAGGTAAACCAGGAAGAGCAAAACATTTAGGAGGAGGAAAAGTGGGTAGAATCCGGCGGCGCCGGAAAACCAACGGGTCTTGACCCGGTGAATCAGGTAAGCCGAAAAAAAGCCCAAGGCCGGACAGGCCGACCAAGCCAGGATGAAAAGCTTGAAATCGGGTTTGACCTGGGTGTCATTAAGAGGATTCATCTGCGAGGGATTGAGTAGGACGAAAAAATTGAAAAATACGAGCCCCAACAATGCGCTTAAAAAAAAGTACT
>CAZUXW010000051.1:0-22276 GCA_964624625.1 uncultured bacterium | reverse complement strand
AACTCCAACCGCTACAAATTCACCTACCCCCACGGCAACGAACACTCCCACAGCTACTGCCACTAACACGCCTACCAACACCGCGTCGAATACACCGACCAACACGCCGTCGAACACTCCGACGGCAACGTCCACGAATTCTCCCACCGACACATCAACAGCTACCCCGACCAATACTCCAACTTCGACACCAACCGATACACCTACTACCACTCCAACTGCTACGCTGACGAACACTCCAACAGATACCTCGACCAACTCACCCACCAACACGCTAACGAATACACCTACGGAAACTCTAACCAATACACCGACTAACTCACCAACGGACACTCTCACGGATAGCCCAACCGTTACGCCGACTAATACTCCGACCAATACGCCTACCGACACGTTGTCGAACACTCCGACGGCAACGTCCACGAATTCACCTACCGACATACCAACCGATACGCCTACTCAAACACCTACGGCCACTCCAACTGCTACGCTGACGAATACTCCCACAGATACGCCAACTGACTCACCTACCGAAACGCTAACGAATACGCCCACGGAAACCCCGACTGAAACGCCTACTCAGACGCCTACCGACACCCCAACTGATACCCTTACCAGTACTCCAACCAATACACCTTCAGACACACCCACGGATACACCCACATTGACGTCCACCAACACACCAACTGATACGCCCACGAATTCGCCGACCAACTCTCCTACCGCGACACTTACGGACACGCCTACTGATACGCTGACAAATACTCCGACGGAGTCAACAACCAATACATCCACGGAAACCCCGACAGATACGCCTACCCAGACGCCCACAGACAGCCCAACCAATACACTCACGAGCACGCCAACTGCCACGCTGACAAATACTCCGACAAATACACCAACCAACACATTGACCTATACGCCTTCAGACACACCTACGGATTCGCCGACGCCTTCGCCAACGAATACACCCACGAAAACCCCGACGGATACGTCTACTCAGACACCCACCGATACACCCACTTTGACGCCCACAAAAACTCCGACGAATACGCCAACTAACTCACCTACTGACACACCAACTGCGACCCTAACGAAAACGCCCACTGATACGCCAACTGCCACGTTGACAAACACCCCAACGGATACGCCTACGGATTCGCCAACCATCACTCCCACCGCAACACTTACGGACACGCCCACTGATACTCCTACTAATACACCTACAAATTCACCAACAAATACTCTCACGGATAGCCCGACCAATACCTCGACGAACACGCCAACCGATACCCCAACGGAAACGTCTACTCCGACATCCACTGATACACCAACTGCCACACTGACAAACACTCCAACGGATACGCCCACGAATTCGCCAACCAACACTCCTACCGCGACACTAACGAACACGCCCACTGATACGCCGACCAATACTTCTACAGACACTCCAACTTCCACGTTGACAAGCACCCCAACAGATACCCTTACGAATTCGCCAACCGATACGCCGACTGATACGCTGACAAATACTCCGACGGAGTCAGCAACAAATACACCTACGAAAACCCCGACAGATACGCCTACCCAGACGCCAACAGACACCCCAACCAATACACTCACAAACACGCCAACTTCCACGCTGACAAAAACTCCGACAAACACTCCCACCGCGACACTTACAGAGACACCAACTGATACTCCGACTCATACCCCAACCGACACGTTAACGAATACTCCGACTGACACTCCGACACCTACGGCCACGAATACACCAACCAACACACTGACCAATACGCCTTCAGACACAACTACGGATTCGCCGACGCCTTCGCCAACGAATACACCCACGGAAACCCCGACGGATACGTCTACTCAGACACCTACCGATACACCCGCTTTGACGCCCACAAAAACTCCGACGAATTCGCCGACTAACTCACCTACTAACACACCAACCGCGACACTGACGGACTCGCCAACGGATACTCTGACCAATACTCCGACTGATACCTCAACCTGGACACCAACAGATACACCTACTCAAACACCTACTGCCACTCCAACAGAAACCCCGACTGAAACCCTTACCGACACCCCGACGGATACGTCTACTCAGACACCCACGGATACCCCCACTTTGACGCCTACAAACACTCTGACGAATACGCCAACTGATTCACCGACTGATACAGCTTCACAGACACCCACGAATACGCCAACTAACTCACCTACTGACACACCAACCGCGACACTAACGAACACGCCCACTGATACGCCGACCAATACTTCGACAGACACGCCAACTGCCACGTTGACAAACACCCCAACGGATACACCTACGAATTCGCCAACCGACACGCCTACCTGGACACCAACAGATACTCCGACCAATACGCTTACCGATACGCTTACAAATACTCCAAGGGATTCACCAACGAATACACCTACGGAAACCCCGACGGATACGCCTACCCAGACGCCCACAGACACCCCAACCAATACACTCACGAGCACGCCAACTGCCACGTTGACAAACACCCCAACTAATACACCTGCCGACACGCCATCGAACACTCCGACGGCAACCTCTACGAATTCACCCACCGACACACTAACCGCTACACCTTCGCAGACTCCCACGAATACGCCATCTGCGACACTGACGGACTCGCCAACGGATTCTCCGACCAATACTTCGACCGATACTCCAACTTCGACACCGATAGATACGCCTACTCAAACACCTGCCGACACCCCGACCGATACACCAACGGATTCACCGACAAATACATCAACTGAAACGCCTATAAATACTCCAACGGATACGCCTACCCAGACTCCTACCGACACACCAACTAACACACCTATGAATTCGCCAACCAACACTCCCACTGCGACTCTTACGGACACGCCTACCAATACACCTACTGACACGCCGTCGAACACTCCGACGGCAACGTCCACGAATTCACCCACCGACACACCAACAGCCACCTTAACGGATATACCTACTGACACCCCAACCAACACACTCACGAATTCACCTACGGATACGCCTACCGCGACACTGACTCTAACGGACACATCGACTAATACTCCAACTGTCACCCCGACTGATACCCTTACCAACACCCCAACCAATACAGCTTCAGACACACCCAAGAATTCGCCGACTAACACGCCGACACCTTCGCCAACGAATACACCCATGGAAACCCCGATGGATACGTCTACTCAGACACCCACCGATACACCCACTTTGACGCCCACAAACACTCCGACGAATACGCCAACTAACTCACCTACTGACACGCCGGCGGATACGTGGACAAACACTCCGACTGACACTTCAACACCAACGGCTACGCTTACAAATTCGCCAACAGCGACACTAACGAACACGCCTACTGATACGCTGACTAATACTCCAACTGATACATCGACAGATACCCCAACCATGACACTGACGAACACTCCAACTTCAACCCCGATTGATACGCCTTCTCAGACACCTATTGACACGCTCACTAACACATCCACAAACACGCCTGCGGCCACCTCGACAAATACTCCCACTTCGACAACTAGTGATACTCCGTCCGAAACTCCAACGATTGCACTTTCGGACACGCCAATTTCCACTTCTACGAATTCTCCGTCATCGACGCTGACGTTGACACCAACCTTCTCTCCGACAGCCACCCAGTCAGCTACGGTTACCTCCACAACCACACCGATGGGAGTCACCAATTGCGCGGGACAGGTCATCACCATCTATGACGACCGTGGGGAATGGGTTAAATCTTTATGTGCTTTGACTTCTTTCCCGCCTGGAACCGACCTTTCCATGTCGCTTTCAAGCTTCATTCCCAATTTGAACGGACCAGGTGGAATTATCGAGATCAACCTCAACGGCCAGGTCGTCGCGGCCTGGGACGCGACCAATGAAAGTGGAAGCTGGGTTCCGAATGGAACTTATTACTTCGTCATCGAAACGACCGATAGGGCCGGTAAAAAAATCATCCACAAACGAGTCGCTTTCGTGATGACTTATCACAACCAAGCGGTTTCGCTGACGGCCATGCCCAATGTGGGGCATCCAGGCGAAACCATTTATTTCTTCGCTTCTTTCGGGGCCGCGCCGGCGGATGATCGAAGCAGTCTCAAGGTTTACGCGGTTTCCGGGGAATTAGTCCGCGTTCTCACCATTTCCGCGGGAACCGCGGCTTGGGATTTAACAAACCAGAGTGGTTGGTTTGCGGCTTCCGGTACTTACTTGGTGGTCCTCGATGGGATGGATCCCAGAACTGGAGTGGGGGCAAGGAAAATTGTGAAAGTGATGGTTATTCATTAAAAGGGAGTTTGAAGAAATGCTCGGTATCAAAACGACTCAACAACGCGATTATAAAAAAGGGTATCACTTGACCAGGCGGGCTTTTCTGGGGGTTGTTCTCTGGGGAATCGTCGCTTCACCATCCTTCGCCCTGTTTGACCGTGGCGGCGTTATCGGCGTCGGAGCCAGGGCCATGGGCCTCAGCGGGGCCTTTACGGCGGTCGCCGATGACCCCAGCGCGTCTTATTGGAATCCCGCGGGGCTCGCCCAAATGGAGACTCCTGAGGTTTTGGGGATGTATGGGTCCTATTTGAATGGATTGAATCAGGATTTGTATTTATCTTTCCACTGTCCCTTTCCAAATGAAATTCACGCGGCTTTCAGCGTGGATCATTCTTTCTTTCCTGAGGCGCCGGGAATAGAAGAGGATCAACTCACCTTGTCCGTGGCCATTCCTACGGATTTTATCCCGAAAAAGCGGTTCTTGCTGGGCGGAAGTTTTCGATACCTTTACGCGCGTGAGGGCGGAAGCAATGGAACGGCACAAGGCGCGGCGGCGGACCTGGGAATGCTTTTGCGGCTTCCATTAACGGTTCAAAGCCAGTTCAAAGCCGCCTTGACCCTTACGGACATCTCAACTTCGGTGCATTTTGACGCGAATGGTCTGGACCAAGCCGTTCCTCCGATCTTAACCGCCGGCCTGGCTTATCAATGGGGGCGTTCCACCCTCTTTTCTTTCGATATTCCTTGGATGTTGAACAACGATATTGTATTAGGGGGCCAAGGCTGGGGAAATGTGCGATTTCGCGGGGGAGCGGAGCAATGGCTATTCAATGGCGGGCTTGGGTTAAGAGCTGGAGTCATTAGTTTTCTAACGCTGCCAGCCGAGTTCAGTGTTGGCGCGGGGTTGAGGGCGTCCAACCTGTCGTTTGATCTCGCTTTTTCAAGTCATCCCCAATTAGGCGACAGTTACCGTTGTTCGTTTGGATTGTTATTGGACAAGGATAGTCCGGAGAATCCGGTACCGCGGCCTCTCATTATTCAATCGTTTCCGGGAGACGGGCAAATTTATCTTAAGTGGGAAATTCCTCGCGGGAGCCTCGCGGACGGATACATGATTTGGATTCGAACCGATAACGACAAAGAGTTTCGCCGGGCCCGGCTTGATCCTTTGCAGGGCGATAGTTGCCTGCTGCGGGGGGCTCTCAATGGCCTCCCATACCATATCTATGTTCGTTCGATTGTTCAGGGTAAGGAAAAATACCTCTCCAATGAATTGATCGCCAAGGCCCGACCCATGGCCACGGAAGCCAAGGAATTCTATGACAAAGCCATGATTGAATTTGGCCGTAAACATATGTCGGAGGCGCTTTCGGCCATCCGGAAGGCTGAGGAGATCGACCCCCGTGATTATGAACTTAAAGATTTTCATTTGAGGCTGGAGTCTCCGGATCAAGGTGGATTGGTGCCGGAGGGAAACAAGCCGAAAATGCCTTTCTGAGACGTGGATTGGGCAAGACGAAGATTGGAAGTTAAATAATTTTTTGAGGTGACGCGATGAAATTAAAAACAATGGGTTTGTGGTTATGGTTTTTTTGGATCCCGGTATTTTTGCTGGCGGGCGGTCCAAACCAACGCAACGCGGATGATTATTATGGGATGGCTTTACAGGCCTATCTTTTAGGGGATTTTGACCAGGCTTTTAGCATGGACTCGAAATCCCTTGAGTTGGAGCCGTCCCACCCCAAGGCCAACGCTCTTTTCAGTGTTTTGACCTCGGAAATGGGTTGGACTCCCAAAACGGAGATATGGATAGGAGGGAAATCCAGGGTAATTCGAAAGCGAAAAGACGTGCAAACGCAAGGGATTAGCCAAAGGCCTATCACGGCCATCCTGGGTCTTGGAAAATTGCAGGAATTGGAAAGCCGGATTCAAATCGTTTCCTTCCTTAATTCCGTTGACTCTCAAGAAAAATATCGCGTCATGATTGCTGGCCAAACCCAAAATTTGAATCGGTTGGATGAAATCGTGGGCAAGTCGGATGACAGGGACGCGGCTAATCAAAGGCGTTTCGGGGAAAATGAAAAAGGTTTTGGGGTTTTATACCTCTTGTCATTATTGGCTTTGATGGCTTCCGGAGCGGCCTTTTGGGTCAATTGGAAAACCCGAAAAAGTTTAACCAGGCGTCCGCTCGCGCCCGTGATCCATTTGGAGGAAGGGGAGAAAGTTATCAAGTTCAACCAAGGGTAACGGGTCTCTTGAATGTTTGTGCCTTTTCACTCAATCGAAATGATCGGCGCCGTATCATTTTGATTCCTTTGTGATTTCGAAAAAGTTATCCCCTGTCTCGAAAAGATGAAACCCAATCAGGGCACGATATTTGCTCTAACTTCCCTCCTGATCGTTGATGTGTACATGTCCATAAATTAAAGGAGAAATACCATGAAGTTGGGATTTAAGACGCCCGTTATATTGAACGCCATGATCTTCGGGGCCGCGCTGATTCAATTGGGCTGCGCGACGACCGGAATGCAGAGATCCACGAACACCCGAACCACCATGAAGGAAGTGGAGGACGATTATCAACTAGCTATTGTCCGGGTGAGCGATACCAACGCGTCATTGGAGACTTTGGTCAAAATGGACCAGACGGATGAGAAAAAAGCATTTGAGAAATATTCGGACAATGTCAAAAAAATGAAGGGGATCGGAAAAAGGTTGTTTGGGCACGCGGACAAGATGAGGACCCAGCAAAAGGAATATTTCGAGGAATGGCGTAAACAAGGGAATGCCTATACCAACCCGGAAATACAGGCCCTGAGTGAGCAGCGCCGTGAGGATTTGAGTGGTTCCTTCGTGAAAATATCCGAGGCCAGCGTGGGAGTAAAAGGCTCCTTCAAGGCTTATATGTCCGGTTTGGAAGAGATCAAGACCTACCTATCGACCGATCTCACTCCGAAAGGCGTCGAGTCCATCACGCCGGTCGTCCGTAAAGCCATTGAGGATGGGGAAAAGTTAAAGGAATCAATTTATCCCGTGATTTCCACTATTGATGAAGCCAGGGCCGAGATGGCCCAAGGCGGTAACCGGTAGCCCGTGGGAATAAATTCCAACAAAAATCCATTTTTAATTGGATAAGAATTAAAGAAAAGTAAAAGGAGGATTTATGTCGAAAGGACCGTTTGTGAATCACCTGGAGGAAATCCGAAAAAGAGCCCGTGAACACATGGAAAGAGGGGCTGTCACCAGCGGCTATTTGGCCAACCGGGAAGTCATCATCGAAATCCTGAACGCGGCCCTGGCGACTGAAATCGTGTGCGTCCTGCGTTATAAGCGGCATTTTTTCATGTCCCAGGGAATTGACTCGGCAAACGCCGCCGAAGAATTTCAGCAGCACGCCGCCGAAGAACAGGTCCATGCGGATAGGATATCCCTCCGTATTACCCAATTGGGCGGCGAGCCTAATTACAACCCGGCCGGGCTCGCGGAGCGGAGCCACTCCGAATATAAGGAGGGGAAGGGCTTAACGGAGATGATCCAGGAGGATTTGGTGGCGGAACGAATCGCCATCGATTCCTATTCTGAAATGGTCCGCTATGTGGGGGATGAGGATGTCACCACCCGTAGGATGCTGGAGGACATTCTCGCTTCGGAAGAGGAACACGCCAGCGATATGGCTAATTTATTGGATAAGCTGAATCCGGCGCCGTTTCCCAAGAAGTAACCGGCTCGGGACTCCGGATTTTGGAACCCGGTAAAAAAAGGCCCCTTTCGGGGAGAGGAAAGCCGTTTTATGGACCTTACGGAAATGACGGTGGCGGAGTACCTCCTTCTCCGTCTGAAAGAAGTGGGGGTGGACCACCTCTTCGGGGTTCCGGGGGATTTTGTCCTTGGCTTTTTCAACCAGGTATTAAAAAGCGACCTGAAATATGTGGGCACCTGCAATGAACTCAACGCGGCTTATGCCGCGGATGGCTACGCTAGGATTCGGGGCATCGGCGCCTTTGCCTCGACCTTTGGCGTCGGGGAACTGAGCGCCCTCAACGGGGTCGCCGGATCCTTCGCCGAACGGGTTCCGGTGGTGGTCATTACCGGCTCCCCCTCCACGATCAATTTCAGGGCCAGACCCCTGCTGCACCATACTTTAGGGGATTACCAGGTTCCCCTGAGAATGTATGAGAAAATTACCGCCGCCTCTACCCAGCTTTATTCCGGCGAAACGGCCCCGGCCGAAATCGACCGGGTTTTGTCGGTTTGCCTTTCCAGCCAGCGGCCGGTTTACATCAGCCTCCCCTCGGACGTGGTGATGATGAAATGCGTCCGACCGAATCCTTTCCGCTTCCCGAGTCTTGCGCCCAGCGACAAGGACTCATTGAGGGAGGCGGTCCAAGAGGCGGTGGAAATGCTGGCCTCGGCTAAGAAACCCGTGGTCCTCGGCGACGTGGAATTGATCCGGTTCAAATTCCAAAAGGAATTTGAGGAGTTTTTAAGCAAAACGGGCTATCCCTACGCCGCCACCATGATGGGGAAGACGGTCCTTTCGGAACATCACCCCCAATTCATCGGCCTCTTTGAGGGGGATCGGAGCCGCGACTATGTTCGGAAAAGAGTCGAATCCGCCGATTGCATCCTCCACCTGGGACCCCTGATGACCGATTTTAACACGGGGGGATTTACCGCCAACTTTGATGATTCCAAAACCATCAGTGCCAATGTTCGGACCGTAAAAATAAAACACCACTATTACGACAACGTGAATCTTCCTGATTTTATCCGGGGGGTGGGCGAAAAACTTTCCCGCCGGGATCCGGCCACCCTGGAGATAGAGTCCGCCGCAGTAGGTTTTCTCCACCGTTATTCGGAATCTTATGTCCCGGAACCGCCGAAACTCCTGACCATCAAGCGTTTTTTCGACCGGATGAGCCATTTTCTGAAAAACGACTCCATCGTTCTCGCGGAGACGGGTGTTTCGCTCTTCAGCGCCGCGGAGTTGCTGATGCCTGAGGGAGCGACTTTTATAGGCCAGACCTTTTATGGATCCATCGGCTATACGGTTGGGGCGACCTTGGGCGCGAGCCTGGCGGCGGGGGGCCGGAATACGGTCCTGTTTGTGGGCGACGGCGCTTTCCAGGTCACTGGCCAGGATCTTTCAACGATGATCCGGCAGGGACTTAAACCAATCATTTTCCTGATAAACAATGATGGTTATACGATTGAAAGGGTGATTGTGGACCACCCTTACAATGATCTCCAGCCTTGGCGGTATCACCAGCTCGTTGAGGTTTTCGGCGGCGGCTTGGGCCTGGATGTCCATACGGAAGGGCAATTGGAGGAGGCTTTGGACAAGGCGTCTAAAGCGGACAGCTTGGTATTTATCGAAATTCATACCGGACGCATGGATTGTCCCGAATCACTTCGCAGCGCCGGAAAATCGATGGCGAAAACCAACCAACTCGATTAAGGGCGAGAGGGATTTGGAGCCGTCGGCCAAAATGAAGCGGCGGAAATATTGAATGGGATCGCCGGACCGGTCGGAATCATTATGAGGGATAAAACCTCATTTTGATCGGGAGCCCAGGAGCGGGCTTCGGCCGGGAAGGCCTGGCGGCCGGAATGGCCGTTTTTTCCCTGGTGGGATGTTCTTTTTTTCATAAGCACATTCCTATAGGGCATGTTCCTTGCTTTAGCTTCTCCTACGAATTCCAGGCGAAGGGATTCGGAATGAATGAGGAGACGCGAAAGTGAAAAAAATGATGGGCGGGTTGATCCTAATGGCTTCGTTGCCGGCGTTTTTTATGCCGGGATGCACCAGGCAAATTTCAATACCGGTTTTTCCGGCTCCGCCGACTTCGACCGCGACCCGAACGGTGACCCAAACGCCAACCGCGACAGCCGTTTTAACCACCACTTCGACAGCCACTGAGACCTCTACGGGAACCCCAAGCCGGACTGCGACCGAAACTCCGACGAATACCGTTGCGTCAACGCCAACCGAGACTCCAACCACCACCCCCACCTCAACCCCCCGGGCCAATCCGGCCGTGGTGGATCTTGGGTCCGCCGCAAACTATGTCATTTTGGCTTATACGGGGATCTCGAACAGCGGGCCTAGCACTACCTGCGGTGGTTACGGTTTATCTCCTAATGGACTGACCTCCATTACCGGATCACCCGCGATTGTGGAAAGCTGCGGCGGGGCGGTAAACGTCGGGGACGGCACCGCTGGTACGGCGAAATTGGACTTGGGAACCGCTTACACTGATGCCATGGGACGACCCACGGGCGCCACTTTGGCTCCCGGGGGGGACTTAGGCGGCTTAACCCTTTATCCAGGGGTCTACACCATTAACAGCGACCTTCTTTTATCCTCGGGGGATCTAACCCTTGATGCCTCGGGTGATCCGACGGGTATTTTTATTTTCCAGGTCAAGACCGGAGGCAATCTCGTGGTTGATCCTGGCCGGCAGGTCATCCTGGCAGGAGGCGCCCAATCGGGCAATATCTTTTGGGCCGTGTCGGGGTACTGCTCCTTGGACACAACCGTTTCCTTCGCTGGAAATATCATGGCCTATACCTCGGTTACGTTTAATACGGGCGCCGTTCTTCTGGGCCGGGCATTGGCTTCGAACGGCAATGTCACCTTATTAACGAATACGATTACCAAACCCACTCCGTAAGATTCAGGGACCCAAGACCGATCAGGGCGAGGGCGGGAAAAACCCGTCCTCTTTTTTGCGCCCCAAATTGAAGCAGGCCTGATGGGCGCTGCTGCCGCCGAGGGGAATCAATATGAGGGCCTGGGCCGATCAATTTGATTGTCTTTTTTGCGAAGGGCGTTTTAATTTTCCGCCGATGACTTGAAAAGTTCGTTTCCTGAGGCTGGGGGAGTTTCCGCCGGGCCTTCCCTGGTCTTTCGCGCGGCATGTTCCTTGCTCTAGTCAAGGTCTGGTTCCACCGCCGAATTGGAATTAAAAAAATATTCTCAGGAGAAGCAAAAGTGAAAAAGCTTATAGGTTGGTTAATCATGGTGACATTGCTTCCGGCGGCTTTTATCGCTGGCTGCGGGGATAAATCGACGCCGTCCAGTCCCGGAGCGCCCGGTTCAACCGCGACCCCGACCAATACCTCGACGAGAACCATAACGCAAACCACGACGATAACCTGGACCAGGACCAGGACCTCCACTCCCACCGATACTCCGGTGGGAACCAGGACTCCCACGGTGACCCCGACGGTCCAAGCCGCGGTGGATCTTGGGTCGGCCGCGAGCTACGCGGTCCTGACTTACGCTGAGGTTACCAACTCAGGGGCTACGACGCTTTGCGGGAACCTCGGATTACATCCGGGGTCTTCAGTGGATGGAGGAATCGTGAATATCTGCGGCGGCGTTAAAAACGTGGCCAACGGCGCCGCGCTTACCGCTAAAACGGATTTGAGCACCGCCTATACCAATATCGCGGGACGGTCCGGGGGCGTGCTTTTGCCGGGCGGCACGGATATCGGAGGCTTGACGCTTTATCCCGGCCTCTATACCTGTGATGGAAACCTCAGCATATCCTCCGCGGATCTTACCCTCGACGCGCTCAGCAACCCCAACGCCATCTTTATTTTCCAGGTTTCGGGCATTCTTGACGTGACCTCGGGCCGCCAGGTTTTCTTGAATACCGGGGCGCAATCGAAGAACGTCTTCTGGCAGGTAACGGATTATTGCTCGCTGGGAACGACGGTCCATTTCGTGGGAACGATCCTGGCCTATAACTCGGTCACTCTGAACACCCTCGCCACATTGAATGGCCGTGCCTTCGGCGAAAATGGCAACGTCACCTTATTGTCCAACACCATCACCGATCCCACCCCGTAGGATGGGGGACTTGAGATTTACCGGAACCGCGGCTTGGGTGAAGCGCCGGACCCGCGGTTCTTTTTCGGAAATTGAAAGGAATAGAAAATGAAAAAGATCGCAAAAAAGAAGAAGAAAGACGGAATGTTCCTGCTGCTGGGAATCATGGCCTTGATGGTTTGGGGCTGCGGCGCGAAAAAAATGGAGACCACCGAAGTTCCGAAAGAGCCGGTTGCCAATGAGCCGGTGAAGGCGGAAGCCGCGGAGCCGACGCCGGAACCCATGCAGAAGTACGTGGTTCGGGAAGGGGATACCCTCTGGGCGATCTCGCATCAACCGGAGATTTATTCCGATTCCTTCCAATGGCCCCTGCTTTTTAAGTCGGGCCGGGACCAGATCCAAGATCCGGATAAGATCACCCCGGGCCAGGTTTTGATGATCCCCAAGGGACAATCGGAAGACCAGGTCAGCCATGCCAGGCAATTGGCCAGCGACACCCCGGCCTTCAAGCACCATGACGAACCGAGAAAGACGCTTCCCCTCGATTACTTTTGACCGGGAGGTTTTGCCCGAAGCCCAAGCTCCGGTTATCCGGGGCTTGAATTGTTTCCCTTCATCCTTCGGCTGTTTTAACTAGTCCCCATTCAAGAAAACCCAGGAGAAAAATCATGAAAAGGACCATCGTTGGGGTTGTCGTTGGTTGTCTGTTGGTTTCGGGTTGTACTACGACGCCGGGCAAAAGGACAGCCATTGGAGCCGGAGGAGGGGCGTTATTGGGGGCTGGTGTTGGAGCCTTCATTGGAAGCCGAGACGGCAACGTTGGACGGGGCATACTCATTGGCGCGGGGGTCGGGGCTGTTGCGGGGGGGGTGGCCGGCAACATTTTGGACCGTCAGGCCCAGGATCTGGCTGAGGTCGCCGAAACCCGAAGGACCAACGAGGGAATTCTGGTGAGCTTGAAAGGCGACATCTTGTTTGATTCCGGCAACTCATCTTTAAAAGGGAATTCAGCCAATCAAATCGACCGGATCGGGGACATTTTAGCCAAGTATCCCGACGACAGGATTGTGGTAATGGGACACACGGACAGCCAAGGAAGCGGCGAGTATAACCAGCAGCTTTCGGAACAAAGGGCCAACAGCGTTAAGGCGGAAATGCTAACCCGTATGGATTCCACCAATATCATGGTAATGGGCATGGGCGAGTCCCAACCAATCGCTTCCAACAATACCGCCGGGGGACGGACCCTTAACCGCCGGGTTGAATTGAAAATAACAATACCGGACAACCAGTAAATATCTTCACGCCCTGGGTTGTGGCTTTCAATTTTCCAATACAATTCCTTGGATTTTCAATGGTGGGGGGGCATTAGGGCCTTGTTGCGCCAAGGCCGCTATGCTATAACCATACCCCCCGAAGGAGTTTCTTTCCTATTAGGGGAGGCACGGCGCGCAAGCGGCGGCCTATTTCTCACGCTTTTCGAATTTCCTTTCAGTGGCTTCTATATATAGAAGTTGGAAAGGATTCACCCAGGGGTGATAAGAATAAGCGGTGGAACAACTTAAAGGAGCCGCACCATGATGTCTGTATCGATGAAGCAATTGTTGGAAGCTGGCGTGCATTTCGGACACCAGACCCGCCGTTGGAATCCCAAGATGGCCCTCTATATTTTCGGGGAACGCAATGGGATCCATATCATTGACCTCCAGAAAACCGTCAAGAAACTCAAAGAAGCCTACCAGTTCGTCAAGGACCTGGCCGCCTCGGGCGAGACCATCGTGTTCGTGGGCACCAAGAAGCAGGCCCAGGACGCCATCAAGGAAGAGGCGGAGCGCTGCGGAATGCCCTACGTCAATTACCGCTGGTTGGGGGGCATGCTCACCAACTTCGCCACCATCAAGAAGTCCATCGGCTACTTGAAGGAGTTGGAAAGCATCTCCGAAACCGAAATGGCCGCCCGCTCCAAAAAGGAGCAGTCGGGATTGAACAAGGATAAGCTGAAGCTCCAGCGCTCCCTCGGCGGAATTAAGAACGTTGGAAAATTGCCCGGCGCGATTTTCGTCATCGACACCAAGAAAGAGCACATCGCCGTGCAGGAAGCCCGAAAGCTGGGCATTCCCGTCATCGCGGTGGTGGACACGAACTGCGACCCCAGCGAGGTGGACGTGGTGGTTCCCGGCAACGACGACGCCATTCGCGCGGTGAAGCTCATGACCTCGGTGATGGCCAGCGCTATATTGGAAGGCCGCTCGAAGGAATTGGAAGGCAAGGAAGTTTCCGCCGACGGCATGACCGGACCCAGTGAAGTGGGCGAAGAGATGCTGGCCGCCGCCGAGCAGGAAGCCGCGACCCCGTCCGAGGGAGAAACCCTGGCGGAAGTTGCCGAGGAAAAGAAAGTGGAAGCCGATCTGCTGGTGGGAAGCGTGGAGACCCTGGCCGGTGACGCCGCCACGGTCAGCGCCATCGCCGACGAGTTGGCCAACGAGAAGTTCGAGCGCATCAAGACCAAGCATGTCCGCGACGACAAGCCGCAAAAATAATACGGCCGCCTCCGCTGTCCGCCCTCCGCGGGCGGCCGGGGCGCGTACCTTGAACCGGTGGAACCAGAATAAATAATAACCCCCTAAGACGAAAGAACGAGGTGCTTTAAAATGGAAATCACGGCAACGGCGGTGAAGGATCTGCGCGAGAAAACCGGCGCGGGCATGATGGATTGTAAAAAGGCCCTGGCGGAAACCCAGGGTGATTTCGAAAAAGCGGTGGTTTGGCTCAGGGAAAAGGGCATGTCCCAGGTCGCCAAGCGCAGCGGCCGCAGCGCCAACCAGGGCGTGATCGGAAGCTACGTGCATAGCGGCAAGGTGGGGGTGCTGGTGGAAGTTAATTGCGAGACGGATTTCGTGGGGAAGACCGACGATTTCCAGAATCTCGCCAAGGAACTGGCCATGCAGGTGGCAGCCTCCTCCCCGAAGTACGTGAACCGGGAGGAAGTCCCGGCCGCCGAGCTTGAGGCGGAAAAAGCCATCTACCTCAACGAGGCTAAGCAATCCGGCAAGCCGGAAGCCGTCCAACAAAAAATCGCAGAAGGTAAGATTGAAAGCTACTATAAACAGGTCTGCCTCATGGAACAGCCCTATATCCGGGAGCCCAAGAAGACCGTGAAGCAGTTGGTGACCGATGTGGCAGCCAAGGTGGGAGAAAACGTGGTCGTGAAGCGCTTTTCCCGCCTCCAGCTCGGGGAATAGAAAACCAAGTCTGTTTGCCGCAAATGAACATGGATAAACACGGACAAGCATTGTTTTTTAGAAGAATTATCTGAGTTCATCTGTGTTAATCTGTGTGCCGCCCCTCAGTTGAAAATTTTAAAAGAGGGCGGTGCTACCCCCTATGATTCGAATAGAATCATGAACCGGGGGGTGCGAAATAGGTTTGAGGTTAATCTTTCGGTCGCTTTTTTAAGACTTTTTTCGGGAAATGAAATGGCTCCAGCTTCCTCCAAAAGTTCCAAGTCCAAACCAGCCTATAAGCGCGTATTGCTCAAACTTTCCGGCGAGGCCATGGCCGGGGACAACGAGCATCGGATTGACGAAAAGGTCGTTCAGTCGATCGCCAAGGCCGTTTATGACGTCCAAAAGAGCGGCGTGGAAATCGCCCTCGTCATCGGAGGGGGCAACATCTACCGGGGCGCGGACGGCGAGCGCATGGGCATGGACCGGGTCACCTCCGATTACATGGGAATGCTGGCCACCCTTATCAACGCCTTAGCCCTCCAGAACGCCTTGGAAAAAATCGGAGCCCATACCAGGGTCCAAAGCGCCATCGAGATGTCCAAAGTCGCCGAACCCTTCATCCGCCGCAAGGCTATGAGGCACCTGGAAAAGGGGCGGATCGTGATTTTCGCCGGCGGTACGGGCAATCCCTATTTCACCACCGATACCGCCGCGGCCCTTCGGGCCATTGAGATGGGCGCCGACGCCATCCTCAAGGCCACCAATGTGGACGGCATTTACAGCGCGGATCCTAAAAAAGACCCGAACGCCAAAAAGTTCAAGGACCTGACCTACATTGACGCCATTAATAAGCGCCTCAGGGTCATGGACACGACCGCGCTGACCCTCTGCATGGAAAACAAACTGCCCATCGTGGTGTTCGCGCTTAACCAGCCCGGCAATATCCGGCGGGCGGTGTGGGGCGAGCCGATCGGGACGGTTGTTAAGAACTAAACCGGCCGCGAATGGACGCAAATTATCGCGGTTAAGTCGAAAAGAAAAAAATAATTTATTTGCGTTCATTTGCGCGAATTTGCGGCAAAAGGGGTTTCAAATGGCGGACGCGAACCAGATTTTGACGGATACCGAAGCCAAGATGAAAAAAACCATTGAGTCCACGAAGAGGGATTTCCAGGGAGTCCGCACGGGCCGCGCCTCCACCTCTTTGGTAGAGCACATCAAGGTGGAATATTACGGATCCTTCGTTCCCCTGAACCAGGTGGCGAACGTCTCCACTCCTGACTCGCGGACCATTGAGATCAAGCCCTGGGACGCCAACGCGCTCCAGGAAATCGACAAGGCCCTTCAGAAAAGCGACCTTGGCATTTCCCCCAACAACGACGGAAAAGTGATCCGCTTGAATATCCCTCCTCTCACCGAGGAACGGCGCAAGGAATTCGTGAAGATGGTGCATAAGTTCGCCGAAGGCGGGCGGGTCGCCATCCGCGGCGTGCGCCAGGACGCCAATAAGGCCCTGGACCACATGAAAAAGGATGTCGCCGAGGACGAGTTCAAGAAATTCCACGACCGCATCCAAAAAATGACGGACCTCTACGCGGAGGAAGTCAACAAACTCAGCGAGCATAAGGAAAAAGAAATCCTCGAATTTTAAAGTAAAGAGACCTCCATCCTCCCATGAATAACGCCCCCTACTTGAAGCGCTACCGCCTGAAGCCCCACTTGCCCCGCCACGTTGCCATCATCATGGACGGCAACGGCCGTTGGGCGAAGAAGCGCCACCTGCCCCGGGTCGCGGGCCACCGGGCCGGCGCCTTGTCCATCCGGGAAATCGTGCGCTTGAGCGGCGAGCTGGGGATCGAGGCCCTGACCCTCTACGCTTTTTCCACCGAAAACTGGAAAAGGCCCAAGCGGGAGGTCAGCCTGCTGATGCAGCTGCTCAAGCAATATTTGCGCAGCGAAGTCGAGGAACTCAAGAAAAACAACGTCCGGCTCGGGACCATCGGCAATACGCAGGACCTGCCCCGGGAAATCCAGGAAGAACTCCAGAAAGCCATGAAGTCCACGGCCCATTGCACGGGCCTTAAATTGATCCTGGCCTTGTCCTACAGCGGAAGGGCGGACATCACCAGGGCGGTCCGGAAAATCGCCGGGCAGGTCGCGGCGGGAAAAATGAAACCGGACCGGATCCAGGAAGAGACGATTACCCGGGAGCTTTCGACGGGGAACCTTCCGGAAGTTGATTTCTTGATCCGCACCAGCGGGGAAATGAGGGTGTCGAATTTCCTGCTCTGGGAACTGGCCTACTCGGAGTTCCATGTGACAAAAACCCTTTGGCCGGATTTCAGGACCCCTCATTTCATCGCGGCCCTTAAGGATTTTCAAAAACGCCAGCGCCGTTTCGGCGGGGTCGAAAGCGTTTTGGGGAGCGTGATCTCATGGGCCCGTTGACCAAGCGAATCCTAGTGGCAATTCCGGCAATTCTCGTCCTGTTGTTCGCCACATTCTGGGATTACACCTTCTTGTTCAAGACCCTATGGGTTTTGGCTTTGGGGCTGGCTCTTTGGGAGTTTTTAAGTCTGGCGGAAGCGCGGAAGCTCAAAACCCTCCGGGTGGAAGGACTTCTTGCCCTGGGATTCGTCCTCCTCCCTTGGATCCTCCGGCCCTCGGTCACCTGGGAGGGGAAGGGCGCCCTCTTGATGGGGATGTGGATCCTCACCCTTTCTTTTTTGTGGTCCTCCAGGCCGGTGAAGGAGATGATCTCCTCCGTCAGCGTGACTTTCTTCGGCGTGGCTTATTTTGGGCTGCTGGGAGTTTATTTTTTCCGCCTGAGGGAATTGCCGAACGGGGCCTGGCATTTGCTGTGGCTCTATACCGCCACTTGGGCTTACGACACGGGCGGCTATTTCGCGGGGAAGTTTTGGGGGAAGCGCAAATTGGCGCCCTTGGCCTCGCCCAAAAAGACCTGGGAAGGCTGCGCGGGCGGCTTGGTCTTGGTAGGCGCCGGGCTGGGCCTGTTGTGGTGGTTTGTGCCCTTTTATTCCCAAACCTACCGGCTGATGGATTTGATCCTCTTGTCCCTCGCGCTGTCGTTTTTCGGGCAGGTGGGTGATTTAGTCGAGTCGGTCATCAAGCGGAGCCTGTCGGCGAAGGATTCAGGTTCTTTTTTCCCCGGCCACGGCGGCATTTTTGACCGCATTGACAGTTTGCTGTTCAACGCCCCGGTTCTTTTTTATTACTGGATTCTCATTCATAAGTAGCCTGGAGGATTTATGGCTTTGGAAGACCTGATTAAGAAAGCCCATTCGACATTTCTGCACCAATACGGGGGAGACCCGACTAAAAAAGTGACCTTCGTGGCGGCCCCCAGCCGGATCACCCTATTGGGAGGCGAGTACACCGAGGCGGTGGACGGCTTTTCCTTGGTGGCCGCGGGAAACCATCACATGGTGGTGGCGGCCCAGCGCAGGGCCGACAAGATGGCCTTCATCCACTCCCTTAAATACGACGAAAAAATTAAAGTTTCCATGTCCACGCTGAAATTTGACCGGGCGGACGGATGGGCCAATTATTCCAAGGGCGTCCTTTACTTTTACGAGAGGACGGGACGGAAGGTGGAAGGCATCCAAATGGTTTTGGCTGGCGACATCCCGGAGGGCGTGGGCATGGGAACGGCGGCGACCATCACGGTGGCCACGGCGGTCGCTTGCGACCTTTTGGGAAACAACCCCTTGGACGGGGCGACCATGACCAAGCTTTGCCAAAGGGTGAAAAGCCAATTTTTCAACATCCGCGGGGATTACTTTTCCCCCTTCGCGGTTTGCTTCGGTAAAAAGGACAAGCTGGTGGTCTTCGACGCGCGGAGTTTCAAGCCCGATTATCTGCCCTTCGACTCCAAGAATTACAAGCTGGTCGTGGTGGATAGCGGCGTCCGGAAAAAAGAGCGGGAGGATGAGTTTAAGAAGCGCCTGGAATTGTTTGGGCAGCTGTTGAAGGAAATCAGGAAATTCGTCCCGAAAGTCATTTCCCTCCGGGATGTGGACCAGGACGTCTATGACTCGGCCAGGAAAAACATCGACATCATCCTGCGCAAGCGCCTGGATCATGTGGTTTACGAGAACGGCCGGGTACGCCGGGCGAAGGACATCCTGGCGAAGGGTGATTACGCGGCCTTTGGGCAGCTATTGAGCGAATCCCATGATTCCCTGGCGGATAAGTTGAAAGTCACCTGCCAGGAAGTGGACATCCTGACCGCCGTGGTCCGCCGCCAACCTGGCTGCTTGGGCTCGCGGATGTCGGGCATCGGCTGGGGCGGGCAAGTGGTGTGCCTCGTGAAGGCGGCGGAGGCGGAGGATTTCGTGAAGAGGGTCCAGGGCGAGTATAAAAAGCAGGTCAATATTTTCCCCCAGGCCTTTATCAACGAGCCGCAGGACGGCGTTAGGGAAGTGGAAGCGGTGGTTTCAACCGCGGTTTAGTGTAGGCGGGTTATCCACAAGCCCCATCGCCGAAAAAGCGTTAAAAATAGTTAAAATCACCTTAAACCTGGCGGGGCAAATCGGGAATCATTTGTCTAGACGGGTTTCTTTTAAACTTTATAATGTCTGTTGCTTCGGAACTAAAAACGTTCCCTTTTTCATTTACAACCAAAACTTGGAGGCGGCAATGCGAGGTTTGAATCGAGTGGTTGGGCTTCTGATGGCAGTGGTGTTGATCGCGACGCCCTATTCCCTGACCGCTCAAAGCCCCAGCGCGGACCAGTACCTGGCATACGGCAATAGGTTATACGCCGCCAAGAATTATTCCCAAGCGGTCCAATATTTCAACGCCGCCATCAAGATGAACCCCAACAATGCCGCCGCTTACCAGGTCACGGGCAATTGCTACTACGCCCTGGGCAATAAAAAATACGCCTTGGCCTACTATCAAAGGGCCTCCGCCCTTCAACCGGCGAACGCGGCCTTGGCCCAATTCGTCCGGAACTTAAGCGCCCAAGTGAATTCGGCTCCGGCGGCCCCCATGGCCGGCGCTCCGGCCGCCGCTCCCGCGGCCCGTGATTACCTTGGCTACGGCGCCCAGCTCTTCAAGCAGAAGCAATATGCAGCCTCCATCCCTTATTTCCGCGCCGCCATCCAACAGAACCCCAACGACTACCGGGGCTACTATTATTCCGGTTACGCCTATTACATGACCGGCAACGCCCGTTACGCCGCCTTTTATTTCGGAGTGGCCAACGCCAAACAGCCGAACGCCTCCATTAAAGCCTACGCGGACCGCATCAAATCCGCCCTCCAGCCCGAGGGACAGCAATGGGTAGATGACATGGTTTCCAAGTACACGGTGGGCGGGACGGCGATGGCCGGATCCCCTTCCAACAAGAAGAGCGACATTGATTTCGGCTTCCATATCCGGATGGGCGGTGAATATATCCTGGCCGACCCGGCGCAGATCACCGATGTGGTGAAGGCCGCCGGAAGCGTCTCCTTGACGGGCTTGACGCCCAATATCATCCCCTTCCCGGAGATCGAGCCCTTTATCCAGATCGCGAAAGCCTTTGAGATCAACCTGGCCTTCGGCTATTTCCCCGTGGGCAACCTGTCCTATACGACCTTTGACTTCGGCCGGGTGGATCCTAATGACGGCTTGGTCCCGGATGTTTGGAATTACACGTTTAACACCAATATCATCACCGCGGACCTTGGCGCCAAGATCCTTTTCGGGGACAAGGACGTGACGGGTTATCTGGGCTTAAGCGGGGGCATTTCCCCCATCAGCATGACCTTCAGCAAGTACAGCATGGACTCCACCAACAGCACTCGCGTCGCCCAGGACGACAGCACGGGGGACTATACCACCATGGCCATCAATGGACAGGCCATGCTGGGCATGGACATCTCGCTGGGCAAGGGACTGGCCCTGGGGCCCTATGTGGGCTTCCGCTACCTGAACGCCACGAATTTCCAAAAGGGAGGGGCCACTTTGGCGGTGGATACCAAGACCGGCGCGGTGGGTGTTCCGGGAGTGGGCGTCGCGTCCAAGTCGATCCCCTCCAATATTCCCCTGGGCGATCCGATCGCGCCCCTCACGCTGGATTTCAGCGGGATTATCGGCGGAGTGGACCTGACCTTCTCGTTCTAAACCAGGTCGTTATTAAAATTTCTTGAGACGGGCCCGACTCGGGCCCGTTTTTTGTTTTAGGCGGCTTTCATGAGGCTCAAGTTTTTGCTTCCCGCGGTGGCTTTATTATTCGAGGCATCCCGCCTTTCGGCGGCCGCGGGCAATCTCACGCTTCAAAACAACCTGACCTTCTATGGGGACAATACGGAATTCTTCGAGCCCTTCCGCTTGCGGGAAACCAACCTGGGACAGCAGTTGGAGAGTTTCCTAAAGGCGGAAACAGGGATCCATACCTCGGTTCGGGGCGGAATATTCGCAAATCACCGCAGTGCCCTGGATTCTTCCACCGAGGTTCTTCCCATTCTTTCCTTCATTTATAAGACTCCCGAATCGGAAGGAATTTTCGGAACTCTGTTGCCGGTAAAGCGACATGGACTGATCGAGCCTATGGAAATCACGATTTTGGAACTTACCAGGCCCATCGAGTATGGAATGCAATGGATTCAAGACGATGAGGCGGTTCAGGCGGATCTATTCCTCAATTGGCAGCATCTTTTGACCGCCTCCAGCCGTGAAATTTTCGACTATGGCGGCTCCGCGCGCCTCTATTGCCTTCCGGGAGTCGCCTTGGGAGCCCAAGCCCATTGCTACCATGTGGGAGGCGCCTCTTACGGGGGGGTGGTCCGGAATAATTTCGTGGGGGGGGTGGGACTCATTCTGGAGTCCCAAATCCCGTTATTGGGAAAAAGTTCCCTGGAAGCA
>CAZUXW010000050.1:0-22979 GCA_964624625.1 uncultured bacterium | reverse complement strand
CGAACCTCATCCACATCCAGGCCGATGAAGCAAAAGTTGGTGCCTGAGACGCTGTTGACCCAGGGATAGGGTTTGTACTGCCAGGAGGCCTTTTCTTCCTTGGGCAAATCGTAAACCTTTACGAAATACTCGTTCTTGTAAAATTCCTTATAAAGGTCCATGACCTTGGCCCGGGTGACCTTCTTCGTTGGGAAAGCATGGCAGATGTCCAGGATGCCCCGCACAATGGGGACGTAAACGGGGGTGAAACTGATTTGGACTTTCTTCTTGGAAAGGGCGGACAATTCCTGCTCCGCCTCGAAGGTGTGGCGGTGGCCGACCACATTGTAGGGGACTAGATTGTTTCCAATTTCAGGGTGGTGGGCCGGGCGAGCCAGCTCGGCGCCGGCTCCGGCGGTTCCGGAGAGGCCGTCGACCACGATCTTCGAAGTGTCAATCAGGCCGGCCTTGACCAAGGGCGCCAGACCCAAAATGGCGGCGGAAGCGAAACAACCGGGATTGGCGATAATCTGGGCCTTTTTAATTTCTTCCCGATGGAGCTCGGAGATTCCGTAAACGGATTTCTTGATCAGGTTCCAATTTTTGTGTTTCTTTTTATAGACCGTCTCCCAGGTCTTGCGGTCGCTCAAACGGAAATCCGCGCCCAGGTCAATGATCTTGGCGCCTTCTTTCAGGAACTTGGGGGCCAATTCCTGGGGAACGCCGGTGGGAAGGGCCATGAAGACCACGTCGCAAGGAGTCGTCTCTTCGGGACGGATAAATTTCAAATCCGTTCCATATAAATTGGGGTGATAGTCGGCTACTTGGGAATCGCTCCGGCTGGTAGCCCAGGCGATCTCAACATCCGGATGGTCCATCAAGACGCGGAGAACCTCACCGCCCATGTAACCAGTGGCGCCGTAAATTCCGACCTTAATCATGGTTTCCTCCGGTGGTTGTGGGGGTGGGTTTGAAAATTGGTGACCCCAACGGGATTCGAACCCGTGTTGCCAGGATGAAAACCTGGAGTCCTAGGCCTCTAGACGATGGGGTCTTTGTTTTGGATTTTGAAAAAATCCCAATAAAAGAGAGGAAATTCTAGGGGACGGGGCTGGGGATGTCAAGGAAGGAAGCTTTTGGAAGGACGGTAAATGACGAGGTTTAACGGCGCAAACCGGAGGTGCCAAGCCGGCGGGCCGGTTAAAAAAAATCCGATGGGTGGATGACGGGCCGAACCTCTGCCGTTATGATAGGCGGACTCGATTCCTATTGGGGAGGCGTCATGATTCGGAAAATCGGTATGATGATGTTTTGCTGCTTAATACTCGCGGGCTTTTCAGCCAGCGCTTTCGGGGGAGACACCGTGGCCAAGAAAAAGAAGAAGAAAAAAAGCGCAGCGACAACCCAATCCATCTCGGGAAATCCCAAGGTCAAGATTGAGACCACCAAGGGAACCGTCATCGTCGAGCTTTTTTCCGACGTACCCAGCACCACCCAAAATTTCGTGGACCTGGTTTCCAAGGGCTTTTATGACGGCCTGACCTTCCACCGCTATGAGCCCAACTTCGTCATCCAGGGCGGCGATCCGACCGGGACCGGCGGGGGAGGCTCGGGCAAGAACATTCCGCTGGAAATCACCGCCCATCTCCACAACAAGGGTGCATTGGGCATGGCCCGATCCCAAGCCAAGGACTCGGCTTCCTGCCAGTTCTACATCTGCCTGGAGGACGCCCATTTCCTCGACAATAATTACGCGGTTTTTGGGCAGGTCCTGGAAGGCATGGAAAATGTCTCCCAATTGCGGGTGGGTGATAAAATGACCAAGGTGACCTTACTCCCCAGCGGCGTGGTGAAGTAAGCAGGGGGATGGTTTCCCCGCTTATTAAATCTGTTATATAATATGTACATAATTCATCCCGAGTCAGGTTAAAGCCATGGCCATTACGATCAAAGATGTCGCCCAGAAGGCGGGAGTTTCCGTCGCGACCGTTTCAAGGGTCGTGAACCAGAAGGACATCCATAAGGTCGGGCTGAAGACCCAGCAGAGGATCGAGAAGATCCTCAAGGAACTCGGTTATTACCCCAATACCATGGCCCGGGGATTGAAAACCCGCAAGACCTTTAACATCGGCGTGGTTTTTTTCTGGTACGAGAAGCCTTCCTTAAGCGACCTCTACCTGACCCGCGTTTTGGACGGGATCATCAGTTTCATCAGCGAGAAGCGCTACAACATCCTGATGAATACCTTCAGCCGCAACATCCAAAATGAGGGAGTCTACGCGAATTTCGTCAACTCGGGGCTGGTGGACGGGGTCCTGGCCATCGCGCCGCCGGTGGAATCCCGGTTTTTCCAGGATTTGAAACAGGGAACCCTGCCTTACGTCCTGATCAATTACCAAGTGAACGACCCGAACGTCTTTTTCGTGGACTGCCTCAACACCCAGGGGATCATCGACGTGGTGGACCATTTGATCGACCTGGACCACAAGCGGATCGGATTTATCGCGGGGGACGTCCAATACTCCAAAAATTCCCTGGACCGCTTCAACGCCTTCAAGTACATCATGAAAAAACGCGGCCTTCCTTTCCACGAGGAGCATGTCTATTCGGGGAATTGGACGGAGCAGGCAGGGGCGAAAGCCGTCGAGGCTTTTTGGAAGACCAAGCATCCCCCCACGGCGATCATCGGGTCCAGCGACATCATGGCGGTCGGAGCCATCAAGCAGCTCCGCAAGCAGGGCCTGAGGGTCCCGCAGGACGTGGCGGTTTGCGGCTTTGACGACATCTCCAGCGACATGGCCTTGACCACGGTTCACCAACCGGCTTTCGACATGGGCTATGAGGCGGCGAGGATGTTATGGAACCAAATCGAGAAAAAACCGCTGGAGTATACCCACAGGTTTTTCCCCACGAAATTGGTGGTGCGTGAAAGCTGCGGCTATTATTTAAAAAATTCCCACGACCAAAAACAAAACACCAAGTAAAACCGCTTTCACTACGCTGTATATTCCAGGATTAAAACCTTTTCGCCACGAAGACACGAAGTTAAACAAAGATTAATACAGCCTTGAGGCGTCATTTCCCTTCGGTTTTGTTTTTGGCTTAAATAAAGCCTTTCTTCGCGTCTTCGTGGCTTCGTGGCGAAAATGCTTTGTGCCGGTTCCTAATTTGGCGTTGAAGGCCCTTGGGAAAGGTGCTATAAATTGCCTGCTCCTTTCTATAAAACTAAAACCATCTCACTTCAAAAAATACATCCGGGGGGAAAAATGGCTGTCACCACGATGAAGAGGGCCTTGTTTCTGTCGGTCGTTTTTTCGATTTTCCTCGCGCCTCTCGCTCTTCTCGCCGGGCCTACCGCCTCCATTACCGATACCGCCGCGCCCATCCGGGTGGACGGGGATCTTTCCGATTGGACCTCCCCCGCTGTGATCACGCTGGATAAAAAAGAAAACGTGGTGGTGGGAGCGGGCGATTGGACGGGGCCGGATCTCGCCAGCGCCCGCGTCCACATCACCTACGACAAAACCAACCTTTATATCGGCGCCGACATCACCAGCAAAAACCCCCAATTCAACACCATGAACGCCGCGGACATTTACAATGGTGACGCGCTCGAGATTTATTTCGGGACGGACAGCTCAAACCCCCAGAGGAAATCCTATTCGCCGACGGACGTCCAAATTGTCGTTTCGCCGGGCAAAGGCGGGGAAGGCGCGGAAGTTTACAGCGTGACGGACAAGGGCGACATTCCCGGCGCCAAAATCGCGACGAAATTGAACACCGGCGGCTACACGATGGAGCTTTCCATCCCCTTGGTTTATTTCTACAAGCTCGACATGGGTCCCGGCAAGGCCGTCGGGTTTGATATCGCCGTGGATGACGTGGGCCCGACCTCCAAGACCAGGGCGCTTCAATTGGCCTGGTCCCAGCAGGACAAGAGCTGGCAGGACCCTTCCGGGTGGGGATCGCTTCAATTCAAAGGCGACACGGTTTTCGTCAATACGGCCGGTAAACAAGCCATGCCGGGGGCCCAATCGGTGGAAATGGATCCCATGGCCGGCAAGAAGGACGCCTCCACCCTTGGCACCCAGATCTGGGGTTTCAACGGGGATGTCGGCGGTTTTGAGGGTAAAGTCTCGGCGGAGTCCACGACCGTTTCCGAGGGAAGCGGGGCGCTTCGCGTCGACACCGACGGCTCCCAGGGCTGGAACCAAAACCTGGCGACCTGCTCGTCCGTCCCCATGGCGAACCAATGGGAAAATTTCAAGACGATCACCTTTGACGCCTATTACCCCAAGGGAAGCTTGGACAAGGCCAATTACGCTGAAATTTTCGTGACGACCTCAAGCCCCGCGAACAATTTCGACCAGGCGATCAAGGTCAAGATGAAAGAGGGTTGGAACCACGTCAAGGCCGACGTGGATTCGAGCCAGTTCAAGGGCGGGGTCAACAAGATCTTTTTCATCTTTAACTCCGGCGGTCCCATTACCGGCTCCATCATCCTTGATAACATCCGGGGGGTCCAAAAGGGGGCTCCTGCGTCCCTTAAAGGAAAGGTGACCAACAAGGCCGGCAATCCCATTGCCGGGGCGGACGTCGCTATTTCGAAAAAACTGGTCAAGACCGAATCCGACGGCACCTTTAAAATGGATCTTCCCGAGGACGAGTACGCGGCGGAGGTTTTCGCTCCCGGTTACAAATCCCAGAAAAAAACCGTGCAAGTCGGCTCCGGTAAGGACAACAGCTGGACCGTGGTTCTGGAGCCGGACACCGCCGTCCTCAAAAAAGCGGTGGTGGACGTGTTTTTCGACAAAAAAATCCGGACTTTCAATCCCCATTACATGTTCGGGAACAATATCGCCGCTTGGCATGACCCCAAATGCTTCACCGACCCCGCGGCCATGAAGGAGATGGGCGACATCTCATCCTATATAAGGGTTCCCGGCGGGGCCTATGGCAACATTTGGCAGTGGAAGACCAGCGTGTCCCTGCAAAAAGACGGCAAGACCCCTCAGACCACCTGGCCCTTTGGCTGGCCGCAGATGGTGGATTTCATCAAGCGACTGCCGAACGGTGAAATGCTGTTGATCGCCAACATCATGACGATGGATGTCCAAAACATGATGGATTGGATCGCGGACGCGAAGGCTCAGGGATTGAAGATCAAGTACGTGGAATTGGGCAATGAGCCCGATTACGAGGCGGACCTACAGCACGACGGTCAGGGGCAATATTGGACCGTCATCGACAACTATTGCCAGCATTACCTGGAATTCGCCAAGGCCATCCGGGCCAAGTATCCCGACATTAAAATCATGGGACCGACCCCGGCCCAGGTCCAAAACCACGAGCGGAAGGAGGGTTCGCCCTGGCTGGCTCCCGAGACTTCGCCCTGGTGGGTGGAAGGTTTCCTGGAAAAATGCGGGGACTACGTGGACGTGGTCTCCGTCCACAGCTATCCCTACTGGAGCAACGACAGCGATTCCAACCTCCTTTCCAAAACCAGCCTCTGGTCCGAATATATCCCCAAGATCCGGGAAGCGATCAAGAAGAATATCCCGAACCGCTACCAGGATATCGAAATCGCCGTCAGCGAGTGGAACTCGGGGGACGAGAACTCCACGACCGCCAAGCTGGTCAACGGCATTTTCTGCGCCGATTACCTAGCCCAGATGATGTTGTGGGGCGTCAACCAAACGAACATTTGGGACATGTTCACCCAAAAGCCGGGGCAAGGCGGGGGCCATGGAATGCTCGACCCCACCGGAGACCCGGACCGGCCTTACGCGCCGAGGGCGCATTACTGGGCGCTGTTTATGCTGGAACATTATTTTGGAAATACCCTTTACCAGGCCGTCTCCAACACGGACGACCTTTCCGCCTACGCCAGCACGGCCCGCGGGAAGAAATACGTCTTAGTGATCAACAAGAACCCCAAAGCCACCTTTAAAACCTCTTTGAACTTGGGAGGCGGTCTCAAGGGCAAGGTGAAGCTTGACATTTACGAGTTGAGCTCCAAGGAGTACCAGTGGAGCGAGAATTTGTACCGGGCGGTCATCAATTCCGGACCGGCCCACTTGAAGGCCGCCAAGGCGGTCGGAAACCGCTTTGAATACACTTTTCCGCCCTATTCCATCACCTGCTTTGAAATGACTCCCGCCAAATAAACAGGCGGCTTTCCCGGGATTCGGGGGAAACCGGCGTTTTGACAAAGCCCTTGGCCTAAGAAAAGGGCTATGTTAAATTGTTTTTCCACTTTTTTTATGGGATGCCTCAAAAAGGAAGTGGGCTGGGTTTCCCCTGAAGGAGTCTTCCCGCGGTGTCCGAAGATAAAGCCGTCCTCATCAAAACCGCCTATTCCTACTACCAAAAAGGTGATTGGGATAGGGCCATCGAAGAGTACCACAAGCTCGCCGATTTAGACCCCAAAGACCTCAATGTCCACAATATGCTGGCGGATATCTACGCCAAAAAAGGGGACGCCAAGGAAGCCCTCCAGCAATACGACCTGGTGGCCCAGGGTTTCGACCAAAAAAACCAGGTTGATAAGGTCCTGCAGGTTTATAAGCGCATGCTGAAATTGGTTCCCAATGACCCGGACCTCCTGAACGCCGTCAAGAATCTCATCGATAAATACCTGGCCCGCGCCGTTCAAATGGAAGATCAGGACGTGGAGAAGGCCTCCGAGATCTACCGCTCGGTCTTGAAGGCCGAACCCAACCGCATGGACGCCAACCTGCAGTACGCCAAGCTCTTGATGAAAAAGGGCCAAAAGTTTGAGGCGGTGGAGACCCTCATGGGTTTCGCCATGGGGTTGGATACGGATACCCAGACGGGGCGGCTGGCGGAAGTGCTGCAGGCGGTGACGGAGATCGATCCCCTCAACATCGAGGCCCGCGAGAAATTGGTCGACCTCTTCATCAAGGCCAAGCAGGTGCCCTCGGCCCTGAAGAGCCTTCAGGACCTGATCGAGATATTCATCAGCAAAAATGACATGGGCAAGGCGGAAGAGGCGGCCCAGAAAGCCATCGAGCTGGGGGACCAAAATACCTTTTATCACTTGGGCGTCATTTTCTTCAACCAGCAAAAATACCCTGAAAGCCGGACCGCCTTCGAGAAATTCCTAAAGCAGCAGGATTCCCATGTGGGCGCCCTCAAGTACCTGGCCCTGGTTTTTTTACGGCTGAACCAAACGCAGGACGCGGTGGGCGTCTACGTTAAAATCCTGGATGTTTATTTTAACGAGGACCTATTGGACGAGGCCCGGGAAGTCCGCCAAACCATCCTGGAATTGGACCCCCAAAACGAGGCCGTGAAGCGATACGCCCTGGACCAGCATTTGGTCAGCGCCGAGCCGGAGGCCGCGGCGCCGGCCGGCCCCTCGCCGGAGGAAGTCGCCCAGGTTGAAGCGGAACAGCAGGCCGGCCACCTCGCCCAGGCCGAAGCCTTCACGGAAAAAGGTTTTTATGAGCAAGCCATCGACATTTACCTGGATATGCTCAAGCGTTGGCCCGATCTGCCCGATATCCGGATAAGGCTGCAGCAGGTCTACGCCTTGGTCGCCCGTTCCATGGAACCTGCCGAGAAATATCCCTCCCCCGAGGAAATTAAAACCGAGTTGGAAAAGGAATTGCGGGAGCAGATGCGTCGGGAACTGGAGGAGCAGGCCAGGGTCGTTCAGGAGCACCAGCGCGAATTTGAGCGTAAAAGGGAACTCGAGCAGTTGCAGCTGAAGCAGGAATTGGAATCCAAACTTTTGGAGCAGGTCCAAAAGTCGAAGGAAGGGGAATTACGGCTGCAGCTGGCCCGTGAGTACGAGGAAAAACAAAGGGCACTCTCCCTGGAAAGGGACATCCTCGAGAAGGAAAAAAACGATTCTTACAACCGCTTAAAGGCCGAGTTGGAGGAGACCAAGAGCTCCTTTGAGCAGCGGATTCGGGAACAGGTCGAGAGGGAAATGAGGGAAAAGAGCGAGAAGGACTCCCAGCTCAAAGCGGCCCTTCAGCAGGAGGAAGAGCAAAGGCGGAAGGAAGAGGAGGAGCGGCGGCAATATGCCCTGCAAAAGCGCGACCAGGAGATGGCCCGCGCCAAAATCAACCAGGAAATCCACCAGGGGATGGAACGGCTTCGCTTAGAGAAAGAGAAAGAAACGAAAAGCCAACCGCCCCCATCCTCCCCGGCGGCGCCCGAAAGGATGGCCGTTGTGGAGACGGTTGGCTCGGCCGTCCCCTTGGCCTCCCCGGAAGTCCTCGAGGATCCCTTTATCCGACAGACCTTGGCGGATATCTACTCGAAGCAGGGCCTTTATGTTGAGGCCCTAAAAATATATGAGCGGATATTGAATGATGAGCCCCACAATGAGGACGTGCGGGAAAAGTTACGGGACCTCCTGCGCTTGAAGGGCATGTAAAGCAACCAGGGGAAAACGGTTTTGAGCCGTGAATTCCCGGCCGCGTGAAACCGGTTTTTTCGTCAAAAACCAAACAAGGATTTACGTTTAATTGACAGTTTCGCCCTTTGATCGCTAAGATAGGCTCCGCTTCAGACGGATAAAACGCTTTTTGCGCTGAATTGATTTCCGTGACTTGGCATTTCTTTTGCCGGTAATACCGTAGTACTCCAAATCCGAGGGGGAAGACCGATGAATTCATGGCGGCGATTTGTGGGTGGATTGGGTTTGGCCAGCTTCGTCGGTTTAGCGCTGGTTTTTGGCTGTACCCGCCAGCTCGCGGTGATGCCGGCTATTGTACCAACCCCCACCCCTATCCCCGCCGTGACGCCGACCCCGACCGCTACCAACAGCCCCACCACCACCAGCGCCAATACTCCGACCAATTCACCGACGCCTAGCCCAACCGATACGCCGACCAACAGCCCCACCGACACCATTACCGATACCCCGGGAAGCCCCACCATGACCCCCTCCGACACCCCGACCCCGACCATTTCCAATACGGCCACCTCTTCTCCCACCGTGACGGTCACCTCGACCCCGACCAATACCCCCTCGGTGACGCCGACTCCGCCGAACCCCTACATCATCGCTGATTTTGAGGAAGGCGGCGCGGCCGACGTGACCGGCACTTCCGCGAACTTGTCCGGGGTCTGGTACAGCGTCGCCGATACGAATGGCTCCTCCATTTCCCCCGGCTCGCCCTTTACCTTGGGAGGGCCCGGCAACGGCTCCCCTAACGCCGCGATCATTACGGGAACCACCGGTACGACCGCGGACCCTGTGAATATCCCCATCTTCGCCTCGCTCCAGGGGGATTTCCTGGCGCCGCAAGCCTCCTACAGCATTTCGTCGAACGTTCCCAGCGCCACCGGGTTCATTTTCTATATTAAAGGCAACGCCGCCACCACCCAGGTTTGGTTCGGCGTTTCGGACTCGACCACCAGCTCGACCAACGATACGGCCGGGGTGACGGTAACGGTGACGACCAGTTGGCAGCCCGTGACCGTCTTTTTCAACCGTATGAGAAGCCAAGGTTGGGGATCGCCTGGGCACATGTTCGATCCCTCCACGGCCCTCAGCTTTTCATGGAAATTGACAACCCAGAATACGGCCTATGATTTGGAGGTCGATGATTTCCAATTTACCAACGCCCCGGCCCCGCCGCCCTTCACCTCGACTCCCACCCCGGATCCCCTGCTCATCGATACGATGGAGGATAACGACAATCAAATCAGCGTGCAGAACGGCAGGGACGGCTTTTGGTATTGTTTCTTGGACCAGTACCGATCCGGTATTGTGAATACCCCCATCGTGTTATCCTCCAAACCGCTGACGGTTGTGGGAGGGGAAACGGCCGCGAGCAACCCCATCACCCTGCTAAAAACGGGGACAGTCTTGAACGTGGGAACGGTCCCGGCCGGAACCACGATCGTCTGGGGGCAAAGTTCAGCCAATACGGGCACCAGCGGAAGCAGCCCCTGGACGAACGGCGTCACCAATACCTTTGTGATGTCCGCCCCTGGTTATCTTTCGAATAATTGCGCCGAGTTGAAGGGCGCGGTGGGACCGGCCTGCACCGCGAGCGATCCCGTGAGCACTGGCAGCTACCAGATTTGTCCCTTCGTGGGCATGGGTTTTGACTTTATCAACACCAACGGCGGGCCCAAACAAAGCTATGACCTGACCAGCTATACGGGCGTAAAATTTTACGCCAAGATCGGGGCCGGGACGGCAGCCCTTTGGCGGGTCCAGTTTCCCCTTCCCTTGACGACCGCGATCGCGGATGGCGGAAGCTGCGGGACATCCTCCAATTGCAGCGACCATTACCAGATCCAGAAAACCATCACGACCAGCTGGGTTCAATACACGGTACCGCTCCTGTCGGGCGCCGGGAATCTGGTCCAGCAGGGATTCGGCCCGCCTGTGACTTGGGACAAGACCAAAGTCTTTGGGGTCACCTGGGAAGCGGATAACGCGACGCCAGGGGCCAATGCCGACCTCTTTGTCGATAATCTCTATTTCTATTAGACCCGCAAGGTAAAAACCAAGCTGAACAGCGCCGAGGCCCTCCCAGTGGAGGGCCTTTTTTTACCCTTGGTGCGCGGGATGGCTTCCGCGGATCGCGCCGCCGGAACGAGCGAGGCGGGGCGGCAATTCTTGAATTGCCGGCTTGAAATCGAAGATGAGGTATCCCACAATGCCTCCATGGATTTCGAGATTGTTTCTGATTTTAAACCGACCGGCGACCAGCCCCAAGCCATTGAAAAACTAACGAGTAATTTAAAAAGGGGATCGGCCCACCAAACCCTTTTGGGGGTGACCGGTTCGGGCAAGACCTTCAGCATGGCCCATGTCATCGAGAGGGTTCAACGGCCGGCCCTGATCATCTCCCACAATAAGACCCTGGCGGCCCAGCTCTACAGCGAATTCAAGGAGTTTTTTCCCAAGAACGCCGTGGCCTATTTCGTGAGCTACTATGATTATTACCAGCCGGAAGCCTACATCCCCCACACCGATACTTTCATCGAGAAGGACGCCTCCATCAACATGGAGCTGGACCGCCTCCGGCTGGAGGCGACGGCCCTGCTTCAGGAGAGGCGGGACGTGATCATCGTGGCGTCCGTCTCCTGTATCTATGGGCTTGGATCGCCGGAGCATTACAAAAAAATGCATTTGGTCGTCCGCGAGGGCCAGGAAACCCCAAGGGAACAGCTGTTGAAAGACCTGGTGGAAATCCAGTATGCCCGCAACGACATCGAGTTTAGCCGGGGCAAATTCCGCGTGAAGGGCGATGTGGTTGAGATCTTTCCCGCCTACGGCGAAAACCCTTTCCGGTTGGAGTTTTTTGGGGATGAGGTTGAGAAAATTTGCGAGGTGGACCCGGTCACGGGACGGATTTTAAACCGCCGGAAGGTCCTGGCCATCTATCCCGCGAAACATTACGTGATGCCCAAATCGGTCATCCAGGGAGCCCTCCACAACATCCGGGAGGAGTTGCGGGAGCGCCTCCATGAGTTGAAAAAGGCGGATAAGCTGGTGGAGGCCCAGCGCCTGGAACAGCGCACCATGTACGACTTGGAAATGATCGAGGAAATGGGCTATTGCCAAGGGATCGAGAATTACAGCCGGCATTTTGACGGCCGAAAGCCGGGCCAGCCGCCCTTTACCCTCCTGGATTATTTCCCCAAGGATTTCGTGACCTTCATTGATGAGTCCCACGTCACCCTGCCCCAATTGCGGGCCATGTACAACGGCGACTTCGCCCGAAAAAAAAATTTGGTGGAATACGGATTCCGCCTGCCTTGCGCCTTCGACAACCGCCCGGTGAGGTTCGAGGAATTCCAGGAAAAAGTGGGCCAGGTTATTTACGTGTCGGCCACTCCCTCGAAAGACGAGCTGAGATTTTCGGGAGGGGAAGTGGTGGAGCAGGTGATCCGTCCGACCGGACTCATGGACCCGGAAATCGAGGTTCGACCCGCGGTTTCCCAGGTGGACGACTTGATCGGCGAAATAAGGCTGCGGGTCAAAAAGAACCAGCGGGTTTTGGTGACGACCTTGACTAAAAAAATGGCCGAGGACCTGACCAGCTACTTAAAACAATTGGACGTCAAGGTCGCCTACCTCCATTCGGATGTTGAGACCTTGGACCGGATCCGGATCATCCGGGACCTCCGCCTCGGGACCTATGACGTCCTCATCGGCGTGAATTTGCTGCGGGAGGGGCTGGACCTGCCGGAGGTGAGCCTGGTGGCCATATTGGACGCGGATAAGGAAGGTTTTTTGAGGTCCGAAGTCTCCCTCCTGCAGACCGCGGGGCGGGCCGCCCGTAATGTGGAGGGGAGGGTTATTTTTTACGCCGACAAGGAAACCGAATCCATGCGGAAAACCATCGCTGAAACCAAGCGCCGCCGGGAGGTCCAGGGAGCCTACAACCGTAAAAACGGCATTACCCCCGCCACGATCAAGAAGCAAATCCGGGAGCTGCTGACGACCGTCTATGAGGCTGATTATTACACGATCCCGGTGGCCGCGGAAAAGGACGAGGCCTACCTGATCCCGGAGGCGATTCCCCGAAAGATCGTGGCGCTGGAAAGGGAAATGATGGAACTCGCCCAGAAGTACGAATACGAGAAAGCCGCGGGTCTCAGGGACCAAATCCGTCAATTGCGGGAGCGGATCAAACATCCGGTTTGAGTTCAGCCTCGAGGGTAAAAATGGACGCCGAATCCGCTGAAACTAAATTTGACCGGTTGAAAAAGGAAAGCGCATCCTTTCCCGACTCCCCCGGGGTTTATTTATTTAAAAGCGCCCAGGACGCGGTGCTTTACGTTGGCAAGGCCGTTTCCCTGAGGAAAAGAACCGCCTCTTATTTCAACCGGAACAACCAGGAGGTTCCCAAGATCAGGGCCTTGGTTTCCCAAGCCCATCGGTTGGAATATATTTTAACGGCCGATGAAAATCAGGCTTTTTTACTCGAGAGCAACCTCATCAAACGCTTCCGTCCCAGGTATAACGTGGTGCTTCGGGACGATAAGAGCTACCCCTATTTAAAGTTGACCGTCACCGAGGATTTTCCACGGGTGCTGATCTCCCGGCGTCCCTCCAGCGACGGCTCCAAATATTACGGGCCCTATCCCAACCTAAAACTGCGGGAAATCGTCAAGATGATCTACCGCTATTTCAATATCCGGGACTGCGACATCGAGATCGACGGCCGTTTGGAAAGGGCCTGCTTGAGCTACCAGATCAAGCAATGTCCCGCCCCCTGCATCGGCGCCGTTGACGCCAAGGGATACCGCCCCCTTGTCCAAAGGGTCCAGTGGTTCCTGGAGGGGAAACATGAGGAATTGATGAGGTACGTCAAGGAGGAGATGCTCCGGGCGGCCGGGCGCCAGGAATTTGAGGAAGCCGCCAAGAGCAGGGATCTATTGGCCTCGATTGAGCAGATGCAAAACGGTTACGCGATGATCGGTCCGGAAAAAACCGATATGGACGTGATAGCCCTGGCCTTTGGATTGGGCAAGGTCCTGGCGTCGGTGCTGCAAGTCCGGCAGGGGAAGGTGGTGGAGCACATCAAACTAACCCTGGAAAACGAGCTTGAGCAGCCCTTGGAAGAGGTCCTTCCCCTTTTCCTGCGGCAATATTACGCCCCCGGTGTTTTCATTCCGGACGAGGTGGTGGTGCCCTCGGACTGGGATTTGGATCCTTCCCTCGCCGCCTGGCTGGGAGAAAATAGGGAAAAACCCGTGAAGCTGGCCAAGGCCCAGGGGCAGGTTCGGGTTGATTTAATGGGGATGGCGGAGCAGAACGTCCTCTCGGCCTTGAAGGAGGACGTTCAACAGACAAATCTGCTGAAGGGCCTTCAAGAATTATTGGGACTGCGCCAAATACCCCGCAACATCGCCTGCTTTGATATCTCCACCCTGCAGGGGACTTTTACGGTGGGATCGGCTATTTTTTTTAGGGATGGGGTTCCTGAAAAAAGCCGTTACCGGAAATTCAAGATCAGGGAGGTGGCGGGCCAGGATGACTACCGGTCGCACCAGGAAATGATGCGGCGTTATCTGCGCTTATTGGAAAGGGAAGGCAACCCCGTCCCGGATTTGTTTCTCATCGACGGGGGAAAAGGGCAGTTGGGGGCGGTCCAAGCGGTCCTATCGAAGGAACTGGAAGGGGAATATGGGTTGGCTTCGCTGGCCAAGCGGGAGGAGGAGGTTTTTATTCCAGGCAGGGAAAAAGCGGTGGATTTTAGGGGTCATCTGAAAATCCGCCATTTGCTTCAAAGGATTCGGGATGAATCACACCGGTTCGCCGTGGGATACCACAGGATTATCCGGGACCGCCAGGCCGTCTCTTCCATGTTGACCAGCGTCAAGGGCATCGGGCCCACCCGCTTGAGGGCATTATTGAACCGGTTCGAATCGGTCAAGGCGATCCAGGAAGCGCCTTTGGAAGACTTAGCTTCCGTACCGGGTTTTTCCAAAGAGCTGGCCCACCATCTCTTTAAGGCTTTTCACCCTTAAAAGGCTTGTGTGGAACCTGGGATAGTCAAAATTCTCACAAAACCCCCTCCAGGTGCTATTATCCAACCAGGGCGTCAATAAAATGACAATCCGAAACATGGTTCTTTCGGCCCACTTCACTGGATCCAGGCATGAGGCAGGTATGAAGCAAAAATCCCCATATTTCCGCGGAAGCGTTCTCGCCGAATTAGTCAGCCGGACCCTCTTTGTGGGGATCGTCATCCTGTTTTTTTACGGTGTTTTCACCTACTACCTTTCAAAGAAAACCTTTGACGCGGAAATGGGCGACAGGCTTTTGGCGATCGCGCGGTTATCCGCGGGGGAGGCCAAACCCGAGTTTTTGCCTTTTTTGAACGGCAAGAACCAGCTCTATGAAAATTTCCGCGAGTTCCTCCAGCGGAAAAAAGCGGAAAGCCAGGCCAAGAATATTTTCATCTTGGATCCGGACGGCCGGGTTTTGGTGGACGCGAACGGCCAATACGATTTTAAGGAAAATAATTGGCTGAAGGATTTGGATTCGGAGCCCTTTGCCCAGGCGATGAAAGGCTATCCCTCGGTATCCATTTTGTTCCCGGAAAGCGACGGCGGCGTCTACAAGATCGGCTATGCCCCCCTTTACAAGAATAAAAAAATCATCGCGGTGCTGGGAGTGGAGGCCAGCGCTAAATTTATCGGCGGGTTGAACCAATTCGCGCGGGTCCTTTTTACCTCCGGCCTGGTATGCCTTCTTTTGATGGGGGGGCTGCTTTACGCCTTCGGCCGCCGGTTCATTTTCCCCATCGAGGAAATGGCGAAGGCTTCCCAAAAAATTGCCGAGGGGAACTTCAGCCAAAGAATCGAGGTCACCTCGGGAAATGAGTTGGGAGCCCTGGCCCACGCCTTCAACGAAATGACCAAAAGGCTGCAAAGCCACAATGAGTATATTTTGGAAAGCATGTCCAACGGGCTCCTGGTCCTGGACTTGAACGGCCATATCACCACCTTTAATCGGGCCGCTTCCTTAATCCTGGAAATGCCCCAGGAAAAGGTATTGGGCCAGCCCTACTGGACCGCCTTTACGGCTTACGCGGGCTTTTTGACCGCGATCCACTCGGCCCATGTGAAACGGCAGCATTTGGAAAATAAGGAGGTCAACCTTTCGGAGGAATTCCCGAAATGGGTCCGGCTTCGCAGCGCCCCCCTCTTGGGGGCCGATTCCCAGGAACTCGGGACGGAAATCATCTTCACCGATGAGACCCAGCTCCGTAAGCTTCAAGCCCAGATCAAGACCTCGGAAAAAATGGCGACGATCGGCGAGCTCGCGGCGGGGATCGCCCATGAAATCCGGAACCCGCTGGGGGCGATGAAGGGCTTCACCGAGATCCTGCAAAAAAAATTAGGGAACCAGCCGGAGGCCAAGGAGATGGTCGCCGACATCGCCTCGGAAATCGAGATCCTCAATAAGATCGTGACTAATTTCCTGGTTTTCGCCAAACCCACGGCGATCGAGGCTCAGGAGGTGGACCTGACCGAGGCCATCCAGGGCGTCCTGCCCTTGATCGAGAAGGAAGCGGAGCAAAAAAAGATCACGATTCTTTTCGACGAAAAGGAAAAAATCGACCTTTACCTGGATGTGGAGCAATTCCGGAGGGCCCTCCTGAACCTGGCGTTGAACGCCATTCAAGCCTCTCCCAAGAACGAGGTGGTTTCCATCCATTCCAAGAGTTTTACAAGGCCCGAATTGTCCGCTTTCCTGAGGGAAAAGGGTTTTACGGATTTGGTGCCGGTGGAAACGGAAGCCAATTGGTGCGGTGTCTGGGTTTTGGATAGGGGGCCAGGTATTTTGCCGGGAAATTTCAAGAAGCTCTTCACCCCTTTTTTTACGACGAAAACCGAGGGGTTTGGCCTGGGGTTGTCGATCACGAAAAAAATACTGGAATCCATGGGCGGGACCGTTTCGATGGCGAATCGGCCCGAGGGCGGGGCCTTATTTTTGATGATATTACCGATGTTTGAAAAAAAGAGGGAGGCGGTTTAATGAGCACCATCTTGCTAGTCGATGATAAATCCAGCATGAGGAAGGTATTGAAGCAAACATTGGAAAGCGATCAAAATCTCATTTTGGAAGCCGAGGATGGGGAAAAGGCGCTGGAAACCATAAAATCCAAACATGTGGACTTGGTGATCACGGACATCAAGATGCCGAAGCTGGACGGCATGGCCCTCCTGAAAATGATCAAGGAATCCGACACGGAAATCGTCGTCATCATCATGACGGCCTATGGAACGATTGAGACCGCCGTTGAGGCGATGAAGCTGGGGGCCTACGACTACATCACCAAGCCCTTTTCGACCGAGCAGGTAAAGCTGACGGTGGATAAGGCGATCGAAAGGCAAAAACTTTTATACGAGAATAAGTATCTCCGGGAAAAATTAAACGACCAATATAACTACAAAAGGATTGTCGGAAACAGTTCCAGCATGCAGCCCGTATACGAACTGATCGAAAAGGTAGCCCCGACGGATACAGCCGTCCTGATCCGGGGGGATTCGGGCACCGGTAAGGAACTGGTGGCCCACGCCATTCATTTCAACAGCCGTCGCAAGGAGAAACCCTTCATCAAGGTCAATTGCGCTGTTTTGGCGGAGGGACTGTTGGAAAGCGAGCTTTTCGGCCACGAAAAGGGCTCCTTCACGGGAGCCGCGGGCAAAAGAATCGGCCGGTTTGAGCTGGCGAATGGAGGGTCCATTTTCCTCGATGAAATCGGGGACATCAGCCCCGCGACGCAAGTGAAGCTGCTGCGGGTATTGCAGGAAAAGGAGTTTGAACGGGTGGGTGGAACGGAAAGCATCCGCGCCGATGTCCGTGTTATCGCCGCGACGAACAAAAATTTGGAGGAAGCGATTAAAAAGGGCCATTTCCGGGAGGATTTGTTTTTCCGCCTGAACGTGGTGCCTATCTTTGTCCCGCCGCTCCGGGAAAGGAAAGAGGACGTGGAACGATTGGCCTCCCATTTTCTGGCCAGGTACAGCCTGGAAGCCAACAAGAAAATAAATAAAATCGATAAAAAGGCCTCGGATCTGATGACGCGTTATAACTGGCCCGGAAACGTCCGTGAACTCGAGAACGCCATCCAAAGGGCCGTGGTTTTAGCGGATTCGGACACGATATATCCCACGAATCTTCCCCTGGATATCCAAACTTTTCAAAAAGACGATTATTTGCATTACCTGAAGGAAGACGCCAGCTTGACGGAAAAGGTGGAGAACTATGAGAAGGAGTTGATCCTCAAGGCGATGGAGAAGGCCGGGCATGTTCAAACCAAGGCCGCGAAACTCCTGGACATCAACCGGACGGCCCTCATTTATAAATTAAAAAAATACGGCTTGTTGTCGGACATCAACAGCGAGGTTGACTTGAAAGAATGAGCAACCGCCTGGGGTTTTTCCTAGTTTTCTTATTGACCCTTCCGCTGGGACCAAGGGCTGGGGCTTCCTCCCTATCCGCCCCATCCGGTTCGGGGGTAACCTTGTCCAACGACCGGTGGTCCTCGGTATTGGCCGAATTCGAGGAATCGGTCCTTTCCGGCGCCAAGGGATTGGATAAAACCAAGTCCGATTTGCAGGCGACCCAGGCTGAGATCGCCAAGCTGGAGGGGAAGGTCGCGGCCCTGCGCCGGGACGCCCAAGGCGGATCGAATGTGTTCGGCGAAATCAGGCTGAAAAGCCTTTTAAACGACCTCAAGATAAAGTTAGAGGAAAATTCAAACCTCCAGCACCAGTGGGATGAAAAGCAGAAGGAGTTCGAGCAAAAGGCCCTGTCCTTGACAGCCCTTTATAACGAACGCATCGAGGGGGAATTGGTCGCGATGGATCCTCCAGCGGAATTGAACCGGCTTGACCAAAAGCTGGATTTACTGACGGCCCTGGTTCAAAAGAGGAACCAAGTCCAGTCCCTGTTGGTCGAGCGGCGCAAAAAAAACGACAACGAAAAACTTATCCCCCTGTCCTCCTTTGATCCCCTGAAATCCCATGACCGAGACAACCTTCAATTGACCCTGGACCTTTTCCGGGACCGGAAAAAGGACCTCACGGACCGGCTGGAAAAATGGTCCTTGGAGGAAGACCAGGCCAAAAATGAAATGAAGCTTCAGGGAAAAATGCAGGAATTCCTGGAGGACATCCGCCAAATCAACGAGGATTCGGATTTGCCCCGGGGCGGGCTGAAGCACAATGAACTGGAAGGCGTGGTCGGGAAAAGCCAGAAAAATAAAATCGAGGCCCGCGTCAATGATCTGCATGGAAAAATAATTTTGGGGCAAAAAAACCTGGCCCAATTAACGGAATTGATGGAGAGGGTTCAACATCAATTGGATTCTTTGAACGAGAGGAAGTCCAAATGAGGAAAATTTTATGGCTGGTACTAGCGATATGGGGGGGCGCGCCCTGGCCCGCCCTCAGCCAGGACAAGCCCCCGGCGGATCTCCAAGTCAGCGCCAAGCTGGAGCCGGCTGAATTTGGTTTTCGATTCGACGATAACGTCTTTCGGGCCGTTTCGGTTAACGGAAGATTTTCCGATGAAATTTATTTGGTGAACCTGGGCGGGGAATTGGGGGCCCGCCTGGATATTTTCAGCGGCAGCTTGAGTTACCGTTTCGGCGCCGACCAGTACCAGCTCTACTCGACCTTAAGCAACCTGAAGAACGACCTGAGTCTGTTCCTGTCGGCGGATCCGGGGCCCCTCAGTATTTATTACAAGAAGGAGTATTACTTCCGGAACAGCCAATATTTCGAGTTTGACTATGTCGACGACGATAACCTCTTAGGCCTCCTCTGGACGCCGCCGGGCCCCTGGAGTTACGAGGTCCAATACAAGAACTATTACCGGCAATATACCAATGACTCGGCGGATACCCCGTTGTTTTCAGTGCGGTCCCTGGAATTCGTGGACCAAGCCCTGCTCTTGAGCGTTGAAAGGACTTTTACCGAGCGGTTGTCCTTGAAATTGGAGGGTGGCTATAACAACCGGGAGTTCCGCCGGAACCCCATCGGCTTGATGAACAATGATCCCGCCCAACCGATGAACCTGCCAGGGACCCAGGTGGATCAAACCTGGAGCCTCCTGTTAAACGCCCATCTCTACTTTGAGTCCATCCTCCAGGACATCAATTTCGAGGAGCAAAGGACCAATTCCAACAGCTACGGGTTTTCCAACACCATTGAAAGTGTTTCTTGGGCCGGGGTCGTCCGGCCTGTTTCCACCTTGTATTTACAGCTTTTTTTCAGGCTCTATTTTAAAAACTATGACGTAACTCCCTTGATCTCGCCGGATTTACAATTGGGTTTCGTGGATGAGGACAGCCAGGATTTATTGTCCATCCGGACCACCTGGGAATGGTCCCCCCAATGGATGGCCAGTATTGGGGTAAGCCGGGCCCGCAGTGAGGCCGACCAGGCGGGGCAATATTACATCAAGAATATTTTATCGGCCCAAGTTCGAAAAAATTTCTAGGCCCCACCAGCTGGTTTTTTAACGCACTTTCCCGGCGGGAGGGCCCGTCCGCCATGGGGGAGGGGGGGCTTGATGCGTTGACAAGGCATCGCCAGCCTTTATGATAGGAAGGAACGCGATTACCGAAAGGGTGTTTTCATGCGACGGCCGGATGATGAAATGAAAATCGACATTTCCGAGCTTTTTGGGGGGGAGCTTCATTCCTCGCCCAAGGGCGAAGAGGCCTTAACCCAAACCCACGGGGGAACCAACGGGTCCTCCGAGGGGCATTCGGAAAGGGAATCCAAGTTCCAGGAATGGATGGAAACCAGGGAAAAGGAATTGGAGCTGAAGTCCCAGGAACTGGAACGGCGCCTCCACGAAATCCACGCCCAGCAAAATCTTGAAAAATCCTCCCCTTCGCTCGACCTGTCGGCGGAAGTCGCGGCGGAGCCGGAGACGCCCCCCCTGCCGGAACCTGTTCCGGTGATCGAGGCGCCGGTGGAAATGCCCCAGGTTTCCGAGGCCCCGGTTCTTTTTACCCCCGAACCAGAGCCTCCGCCTGCGCCCGAACCAGCCCCGGAAAAACCCCTGATTGATTTCAACGCTCCCATCGCGCCTCCCTTCATGGGGGTCGTCGCCGTTCCGGCTCCCGCCGGCGACGGGGCGGAGCCCGCAGCGTCCAGCGCTGCCCAAGAGCCGGCCGATCCGCAAAAGTCGGAACAACTCAAAAAACTCCAAGCGGATCATGAGTTCTTAATGTTGTACGATGAATTCAGGAATATTATTTCCCATGAACTCAAGGATTTGGTGGGGGAAAAGAAAACCTACACCATGCTGGGCAGGACGGTCGAACTGGCCAGGGGTAAATATCCGGAGATATTCCGCAACGCCAATTGGGACGCGTCCGGGAATTTACTGGAGGATGGATCGGTGGACAGCCAAAGGATCATCGATAATAAGAACAGCCTGGATTCCTCAAAGGCGGAAATAGTTTTGGACACGGCCTTGTCCGCCCTGCTGAATCTCCGCCTGCAGGCGGTGGAAAAGGGGCTGGGATCGGGATTGAAAAACAAGGTTCGCGCCCACCTGGTCCAATGGATCGCCGAAAAAATACAAAAGGCCGGGCGGGATGGAAAAGACCCTGCGATATTAACCCGTTTAAACGGATATGTGTCCCAGGGGTAAGTTTCGCGGGCGGGGGGGACGCCGGGAAGTTGACAAGGGCTAAAAGCGCTTATAGAATCCCTTGCTTTTCGGAAGTTCGCGAAGAACCTCCGTTGTTTGAACCTCATCCCGCGGTTGGGCAGCCGGATGGGGTTTTTTTCTTTCAGGCCGTACCACATGGACAAGAGGGACTGTGACCAATAAAATTCGACCGATCCAATTTAAGAGGAACTACACCCGTTACGCCGAGGGGTCCGTCCTCGTGTCCATGGGCAACACCCAGGTGCTCTGCAACGCCACCCTGTCCGAGGAGGTTCCTTCTTTCTTAAAGGGAAAGGGCAAGGGCTGGGTTACCGCCGAATATTCCATGCTTCCCCGCAGCACTTCGGAAAGGACCGCCCGGGATTCGGTAAAGGGAAAAATCAATGGGCGCACCCACGAGATCCAAAGGCTGATCGGCCGATCCCTCCGGTCGGTCCTTGATTTCGAGGCCTTGGGGGAGCGGCAGATCATTCTGGATTGCGACGTCCTCCAAGCGGATGGCGGAACCCGCACGGCCGCCATTAACGGCGCTTATGTGGCGCTGGTGGATGCCTTGAACCTCCTAAAAAAAAGGGGGTTGGTCGAAAGGATTCCCTTGAAGGAAGCGGTCGCCGCCGTCAGCGTCGGCGTGGTCAAGGGCCTGCCGGCCCTTGATTTGTGCTATGAGGAGGACTCCGGGGCGGATGTTGATTTTAACGTGGTGATGACCGCGTCGGGAAAATTCGTCGAGATTCAAGGCACGGCCGAAAAAGAGGCCTTCTCCCGGGCCCAATTGGACGAATTGTTGAAATTGGCTGAAAGCGGAATTGCCCAAGTGATGGCGGCCCAGGCCGAGGTCTTGGCCAAATGAGAAGGCTGCTGATCGCCACCCGGAATAAAAATAAGTTCAGCGAAATGAGGGAGGCCCTCGAAGGGATTTCCTGGGAGCTGATTCCGGCTTTTGAATTCCCAGGCGCACCGGAGGTTGAAGAGGACGGCAAAACCCTCGAGGAAAATTCGATGAAGAAGGCCCGCATGCTTTCCGAGTTCACCGGCCTTCCGGCCTTAGCGGACGACACGGGACTGTTCGTGGAGGCGCTGGGCGGCCAGCCTGGAATTTACGCGGCCCGTTTCGCGGGGGAAAAGTGCTCCTACGAGGACAATGTCCGAAAAATGCTGGGGTTGATGAGGGGGATTGAGGGAAGGCGGCGGAAGGCGACTTTTCGAACGGTCATCACGATTTTTTACCCGGACCGCCCGGCCCAACAAGTGGCGGGGGAAGTGGCCGGCGTCATCACGGAAGAGGCCAGGGGGGGGAAGGGTTTCGGATACGACCCCATTTTTCAACCGGATGGTTTTTCAAAAGTATTCGCCGAATTATCGCCGGAGGAGAAAAATGAAATCAGCCATCGCGGACTGGCTCTGGTGAAAGCCAAGGAGTTGTTGCGGTAAATCCTTTTTTAAGCGGCGCAGTTGGCATCCTTATCCCCGCCTGTTGCGGGAGAGGGCAAGGCGAGGGGTTGTTCTTGGCTTGGGTATCGTTGAGGGCGGCTTGTCGGGTGGTGCTGAGCGAAGCCTGAAGCGGGCTTGGTTTGGGACCGAGGGGCCGTACCGTTGGACTTTTTTGGCCGGGGCGTAGCGCAGCGGTAGCGCACTTGGTTTGGGACCAAGGGGCCGTGAGTTCGAATCTCACCGCCCCGACCAAAAAATGTTCAAGAAGTTTGAAAGTCCGGGAATCCCACCCACCCGGGGTTTCCTTTTTTTCCTTATATCTTTGGTTCGACTTTTTTGTTTCCCGGCTTTTTTCTCCGCGCCTGTAGCTCAGTTGGATAGAGCAACTGCCTTCTAAGCAGTGGGTCTCCGG
>CAZUXW010000049.1:0-23027 GCA_964624625.1 uncultured bacterium | reverse complement strand
GGGGACCCGTCGCGGAAAACCAAATACCTCAGTTTGGCATTCAAAACACCCACTTTTAAAATTATTGGGATTAAAAAGGCAAAAACCCGTCTAGAAAGCAGATCATAAAGCCCCCTCCCTTAAGGGCGGAAAATAGACGGCCATGGATATAAAATTTTACTTACGAACCATTTTTCTTTTTACCCTTGCCCTCACCGGATTCCTAACCGGCTGTTCCAAACCATTCACTTTAACGCCAACCACGCCAAAGTCCGCTCCTACTAACACCCCGGTGGTTACCTTAAGCCCTTCTTTAACGCCTAGTTCGCCCACCTCCGTGAACACCGCCACCTCGACCCAAACCTTAAGCCCCACGCCAGTCTCTCCCACCGCCACTTGGACTTTAACGGGGAGTCCCCCGATCACCCAGACCCCCACCAGGACCAACACACCTTCTTTCACCATTCCGCCGACCCTTAGCTCCACGCCGACGGGAACCTGGTTTACCTCCACCGCGACCAACACCAGCACCTGTACGAATACCTTAACCCCTACCTCGACCTATACCCACACTTCCACCCTCACCTTCACGCCCACCGGAACCTGGTTCACCTCGACCCCAACGAATACCCCTACCCTCACTTGGACATCATCACCCAACATCACCGCGACGGCTTGCGTGGGAGGAGTGGTGATGGGCGATAATTTGGTGGAGCCCTATACCGTGGGCGGCCCCACCGAACTTTTTTTAAGCCGGGTAACATCCTCCACCAATACAACGGTTGTGAGCCTGACCGCTTATTTAATGGCCGGATCAATCTATAGTCTGGTGATTTACGCGGATAACGGTTCGGGAACCTCCCCCGCCCTGCTTTTGGCCCAAACCTCCACCCAAACGGCATCAGGCACTGGTTGGACCACGAATACGCTTATTCCCTCGCTGCCGGTTTCCGCCGGAACCTATTATTGGATCGGCGCCGATTTGGATTCGGGAGCTGTCGGTTATTCGGGCGGGAGCGGATACCCCTACGCCATTTTGTATCCCAGCCATTCCAGCGGTCCGCCCAATAATTTCACCGGTTCGGTCGTAGCTTCAGGAGGGAAATTATCGGTTTACGCGAATGGCTGCCCTTTTATTCCCCTCACGGCCACTCCGACCCCCACTTGGACTCTCACTTTCACCAACAGTTTTACCCCGACCTTTACCAACACCATTACCAACACCCCCACTGGAACCTGGTTCACCTCAACCCCCACCCCCACCCCCACCAAAACTTTCACGGTCACACCCACACCCACTTAACGCGTAGTTCAAGCCCTTCCGAATTAGCGCCCATAAAACCGGCATCCCCATGAACAAGAACTGCCCCTCGTGGGTTTCAAATGGGTTAAAATCGGGAATATTCATTGACCAGGAATCTGCTTCGGATCGACACGAAAAAAACCTTGCGGGAGTTTGGCTTTGATGGACGAAAAATCGGTTCGATTCCCTCCCCAATATCCTGAGTTATTGGCGGCAACCAAGTCCATGGATTTCAAAATGGGATCCGACGTTCTAACTGGAACCCTTTTGCGAACCTTGGCGGCGGCAAAACCCAAGGGACGGTTTTTAGAGATCGGAACCGGCACGGGATTATCCGCCGCCTGGATATTAAACGGGATGGACGGCCAATCTACTCTTCTATCCGTTGATAACAACCCCGACTTCGTTTCCGTGGCGGAAAAATTTTTAGGGGTTGACGCCAGATTGACTCCTCGAGTGGCTGACGGGGCCGAGTTCATCAAATCCTTGGCGGGGCAAACCTTTGATTTTATTTTCGCCGATTCTTGGCCCGGAAAATATAACACCTTCGAGGAAACGCTCCAGCTGGTAGCTCCCGGCGGATTTTATATTGTGGACGACATGCTCCCCCAGCCAAACTGGCCGGAGGGGCACCAACTCCTAGTGGACGAGTTGAACTTAAAACTGGACGCGTTGAAAGATTTCCATGTTTGTAAGTTGAATTGGTCCACCGGGTTGGTGGTTTGCACCCGCAAAACGGAAGAACTATTGAAAGGTAAATAAGATCAGATGAACCGTTTCGGGAAGTTGTCCCTTGTTATAGGCGGTTACGGCTTGGCCTTGGCGGGGGCCTTCGGGGCTTCCTTTCTCGAAAACCTCCGCCAGTCCCTGCTCACTCCCCAGCCATCGCAAGGCATGGGCGCTTTCAGCGAATCTTTTGTGTTCGCGGGAGCCCTCGCCTTTTTGTCCATCCCTCCCACGGCGTTGGGATTCTGGTTCCTGCGGCCGCAAAAAAAATTGTGGGCCTTCCTGGCCTACGCCGCGCCGGCCCTGGCGCTCACGGCTCCCCTCGCGGTGCTGGTTTGCGCGGTCTTCCGGGTTTTCACGCTTTGGAAAGGCCCTTGGGCCTTCCTGGACTTCTTGGGTCTGGTCCGAATATTCGCCACCCCCGTCATGGCCGGGGCTTTTGGGATTCTCTCGTTCATCGCGCCGGAGGCAAAGGTTCGGCGCGCCTTGTGGGTTTCGGCAGCGATCGAGCTTTTAGTGGCCGCCTGCATTTTTATTCGTTTCATCCTTTTCCAGTAATTCGCCTAAAATGAGTGGAAGCCCCAAGACGCCGTTCGACTGACCCATGGTTGATACCTAAAATTTCCGGGATGGAGCCGTTATGTATTGCCGAAAATGCAAAATCAAGATGAGGGAAATGCCCCATTCGGCCCACAAGAAGCGGAAGTTCGTCTGTACCAAATGCGGCGGGGCCCGCATGATGGGCGGCAAGGAAAAGGCCAGGGACCGACGGAGGCAGCATAGGGATGAATAAAGCAAAATCATTTTAACCACCCTCATCCTGGCCTTCTCCCCTCAAGGGAGAAGGAAAATTATCCCCCTCACCCTACCCTCTCCCGCAAGGGGCGAGGGAAAATCATCTAAAGGAAAACATGAAAGTCATCAACGTTAACGGAATCCCCGACGTGGACTGCAAATGCGAGAGCTGGCTGGACCATTGGCTTAAATTCAGCGGCCAGGAACCTTCCTATTGTCCCGTGGCCGAATGCATGAACACCATCGAGACCGCGGCCCATGTCCAGAAGGACAGCAAGACCGATCAAGAATGGTACATCCTTCCCCTTTGCCACAAACACGACGGAATGATCGGGCAAAGCTTTGAGGTGAACGGCCATTTCGAGTTGGTTTCAGCCGATATCAGCAAGACTTGCGGAAAACCCGGAAAATTTAAATCACCCTCATCCTAGCCTTCTCCCCTCAAGGGAGAAGGAAGACAAATTTCCCTCGCCCCGCGCAAACCAAAGAACAAACCAACAGCCAGGCGTCGTGAATGCCGCCCCTACACAAACCACCCCAAAATCAAATTCACCTTCAAAACCCCTGAAATGGTTGGAAAATATAAACTATTACTTGGGAATAAAAGGGGGGCGAAACTCTCTATAGGTATGAGGACTAGAACCTATTCCGGAGCCAAAATGAAACGACTTCTTTTTATTCTCTCCGCGGGTTTATGGCTATTGCCCATGGCCTGCACCAAACCCTTCAAACTTCCCGCCGCGCCCGCTTCCGCTTCAACTATTTTATGGAACTCAGCCTATATCAGCGGTTATTCCGTTTACACGGGCGGCGCGCCTGGCTTCGGAGGTTTTGGCGCGGGAATCACCCTCTCGGTCAACGGCCTGCCTGAATCCACCGCCATCGTCACCATGACCGGTCCCGGCTTCTCCAGTTCCCCGCCTTATGGTGTTGTCGCCACCGTGAGCGTTCCCTTGACTTACGTCGGCCCGGTCACGGTTTCCGGTAATCCATACGCTTTTTACAGCTATTCCCAATTTTACAGCGGAGCGATTTCGATCCTCACAACCCCCGTCACGACCCTAGCTTACCAAGCGGGCCAAACCTACTCCCTGACGACGGTCACAAGCGCCGGTACCGCCTCGGTTACTGAGGTGGCGCCGGGGGGCTTCGGAGGAGGCACTTCTTCCGCCGGATCCACCGTCACTTGGGGCGTCGAGGGCAACGCGGACCAAGTCTTTGTGGCCGGCGGGGGGGTGACGACTTTCACGACCACCGGAGACGCCAATTCCCCCGTCTTTATTCCTGCCTCGGCCCGAACTGGAACGCTCCAGTCCCGGGTTGAGATATGCCAACAAGTGGTTTCCAATATTCCAGGGGCCGCTCCCGGTTCCTTTTTTTATATTTCCCAATCGGATTCCTCCATCAGTTGGTGAAATAAAAAAGGGGCGGGTCAAAGACCCGCCCCTACGAAACCCACATCAAATTTTATTTACCCCTCACCCTGTGCCAATTTTGGATATTCATCCAAAATGTATTCGGTATGCCCTCCCCCCCATCCACCTTCGCCAAGGCTGGGTTGGACAAGAGGAGGAGGGAATATTAATGAATATTTATTAATGAGGCCTGGGTTTAAATCCGCTTTTCTTGAATCCTCCGCCGGGGCGGGAATCCTTGCGGAAACCGCCAGGTCCGCCTGGACCTGAGCGATGGGGCCTGCGGTCGCCGCCGCCAGGACGATGCTCCACACGGGAGGTCGCGTCAGCGGAACTGGAAGTCATGACTCCCGGGCGGTAATTGCGGCTATCGGCGCCGCCGCGGAATCCTCCGGGCCTTTGGGGCCGGTTCGTCCTGGGGACGAAAGGCGTTTGCTGGGACCCGCCCAGGGACTTGCTGCCCCAAGCGCTGCGGTTGTCCATCGGCTGTTTGTCGTCATCCATTTGGGGCTGGGCCTGGTTGGGTTCCTTGCCGTGGAAAATGAGATTGCTTCCCTGGCTGTCCTTCCCCCCAAAACCCTGGCGCCTCTGGTGTTCTTCCGATCTTTTTTGGTGCCGTCCTTCCGGATGGCGTTTCTTTTGGAATCCCTCCCTGGCGGCGAAGGGGGCTCCTTCCTTTTTAAAGGGATGGCTGGGCCTGTCCCCGTCATGCCTTCCCTGTCCCCCCCGGTTTTCCGAGAAGGAGCGGCTGGGCGAAAAAGACGGGCGGTCCTGGGACCCTTCCCGGTGGGCCGGACGTCCCTGCCTTTCCTGCGGCCGGTCGCCGGAGGGCTTGGCAAAACCTGGAGTCCTATTGAAGGACTTGTGGGATTGGAAAGGTTTGTGTTCGCGATGAGGCGCCCCGCCGGGCCTATCTTCCGAGGGGCGGTGGCTCGATCCAAAGGAAGGTTTTCCATGGGAACCTGGATGGGAAGGCTTATGCGAACCACGGTGCGGTTGCGGCGACCGGGAAGAAGGCCCGCTCACCGGTGTCCCCTTCACTTGAATGGAATCCTTCGGCGCCTTGATGAGTTTTAAAATCCTGTCCCACAGTCCGCGGTCCTCCGACGTGAGGAAGCAAAGGGAGTTTCCCTCGGCCCCGGCCCTGGCCGTGCGGCCCACCCGGTGGATGTAATCCTCCGGGTTGCGGGGAAGGTCGTAATTGATGACATGGGCGATGTGATGGATATCCAATCCCCTGGCGGCGATGTCCGTGGCCACCAAAACCCGGTAATGACCTTCCCGGAAATGGTCGATGGCCTGTTTGCGCTGGGACTGGCTGCGGCCGCCGTGGATGCGGGTGACCTTGAATCCCTGCTCCTTCAGGCGCTCGGCGATGCGGTCCACGCGGCTTTGGGTGCGGGCGAAAATCAGGACCGATCCCTGGCGGCTGTTCAACTCGGACACCAGCTCCTCCGGTTTGCGCGGTTCGGTGGTGTGGATGACCATTTGGGCGATCTTGGAAATGGGCTGGGACGTTTCCCCCACGGTGATCCGGACCGGTTCCTTCAAAAAGCGGGAGCCCATGGACTGGATATTCGAGGGGATGGTGGCGGAAAAAAGAAGGGTCTGGCGCTTCACCGGGAGGCGTTTGCGGATCTCCTCCAACTGCGGGGCGAAGCCCATGTCCAGCATGCGGTCCGCCTCGTCCAAAACGAGGAACCCCGCGTTGGCCAGGCTGAGGGATCCCCTTTGCAAATGGTCGATGACCCGGCCAGGAGTTCCGATGAAGAGCCTGGGCTTGCGGGCCAGGGCCGAGAGCTGGGTGCCCATGTTGGCGCCGCCGATGAGCAGCACCGACCCGCCCATGAAATGGGTCCCGGTCAATTTGCGCAAAACTTCCAAAACCTGCACGGCCAACTCGCGGGTCGGCGTGAGGATGAGGGCCGTCTGGCCCGGGTTGTTGAACAAAAAGTTAAGCAGCGGGATGCCGAAGGCTCCGGTCTTCCCCGTGCCGGTTTGGGCCGAGGCGATGATGTCCTTCCCGAGAAGCGCCGACGGAATGGCCTGGGCCTGGACCGGGGTGGGCTTGACGAAATTCATCCTTTTGAGGGAGTCGCCTAAAAAAGCGGGCAAACCTAATTCTTGAAAGCTTTCCATGAAATGTATTTTCCTTGATTTAAATTAAAACGCGCACAGTTGCCGCGAAGAGCGCGAAGAAAACCAAAACAAAATCTTTTGGCTCGCTTTTAATATCTTTTAAAAAAAGAAAAATCTTTGATGTTTAAACAGGAAAGGATTTCTTTTTTGCCGTGATTCGCGGTCTTGGCGCGCCACATTTCTTTAAAACAGCCTTCAAAAAGGAATGTGGTGCTGCCCCGCATGATTTTTTTCAAAATCATGCAAGGCGGGGCGACTCTCGGTGATATTTATTTTTGGTCGGTTTGGGTCAGGAGAAATAAGGAGAAGAAAAAGGCCATCACGCTATTTCGAAGCTGAATCTCCAGCCGGGCCAATACAATACCCTAAAGAAAGCGCTTTTTGTAAACTTTCTCTGGGGCCGAACGGCTTTCGGAACAGCCCCCTCCGCCGCCCAACTTGAACTCTCTGAAAATCAACCAAGGGGCCTTGCCCCGCCAAACCCAAAAACCCAACTTCTTTTATGATAAACTTTGGCAACTTTCGCCAAAGGCATCACCCATTAAAAAATCCCATCTCTTCCTTATAGTAGCCCTCCTGAGCGGGAACCTGTCCGCCGCGCCGGTCGGCTTTACCATTGATCCGACCCTCGGCAACAGCCCCATTCAGCCCCAAGCCTACGGCTCCAACTCGGACCTGGGGATCCCCCAAATACCCCTCTACCGCCAAGGCGGCAACCGCATGACCGCCTACAATTGGGAAACCAATTGGTCCAACGCCGGGAGCGACTACCTGTACCAAAACGATACCTACTTGGGCTCCCCGGCCGACGGGACGGCCGGAACCGTCCTCAATTTCGTCGACCAAAACAAAACCAAAGGCGCCGACTCCTTAATCACCCTGCAGATGGCCGGTTACGTTTCGGCGGACCAGTCAGGCCCCGTGCCGTCCGCCCAATACGCCCCTAGCTCCCGTTTTTACTTCCTCCAATTCATCAAGGGCTCCCCTTTTATAACGCCCCCCAACACCCTCAACGGCGTGGTCTACCTGGATGAATTCGTCAATTTTCTCGTCAACCAGGAGGGGACCGCGGCAACGGGCGGGGTCAAGTATTACGACTTGGACAACGAGCCTGCCCTTTGGTCCTCCACCCACCCGGAGGTCCACTTAAATCCCGCGACCTGCGCGGAGGTCGCCAACAAGGGAATCACCGCGGCCACGCTCCTGACGGCCCAGGACGGCGGGGCCCAGGTCCTGGGGCCCGTGGCTTACGGCTGGTCGGAATACGTGAACAACCAAAGCGCGCCGGATTACGCCGGCATCACCGCCGTCTATAACAACGGCAATGGGATCACCTACTTGAACTACTACCTGAAACAATTCAATAACGCCTCCGCCACCGCGGGCCGGCGGCTTTTACATTACCTGGACCTACACTGGTACCCGGAAGCGACCGGCAACGGGGTGCGCATCGTCAACGATGACACCACCGCGTTAGTCGCGATCGCCCGGATGCAGGCCCCCCGTTCCCTTTGGGATCCCAGCTATGTCGAAACCAGCTGGATCACCTCCTCCACGGGCAACAAGCCCATCACCCTGATTCCCCGGCTGCAGGCGGCCGTCAGCCAATATTATCCCGGCACCAAGCTGGCCTTCTCCGAGTACCAATATGGATCAGGGGAGGATATTTCCGGCGGGGTGGCGCAGGCTGACGCCCTGGGGATTTTCGGTAAATTCGGGATTTTTGCCTGCCGGTGGGACGATGGCACCAATGATACCTATGTGAAAGCGGCCTATAACCTTTACCTCAACTACGACGGGGCCGGATCCAAATTCGGCGACACTTCCATTTCCGCCGTCTCGTCCGGCGCCAACGCCGTTTCCTTAACTTCCGTCTACGCCGCCAAGGACAACATCCATCCCAACCGGATCAATATCATCGTCTTGAACAAGGACTACAGCAGCGTCAACACCGCCGGCGTCACCTTGAACAACCTCGCGGCGGGCCAGGCGATTTCTTCCATAACCACCTACCGTTTTGATTCCGGTTCCGCGGCCATTTATAATCCCGCGGCCCCGGCTTTTACCGCCAACACCTTTTCGGATTCCTTGCCTTTCCGCTCCGCCACCCTTTACCAAATCACCTTATCCCAATCCTTCGCCACCTCCACCCCCACCCCCACCTCCACCCCGACCTTTACCGCGACCAATACCGGCACCTCCACCGCCACCAACACGGGAACCATCCTCACCAACACTCCCACCGTTACCCCCACCTTCACCAACACCTTTACGTCCACCCCAACCCCCACTTTTACCAACAGCTCCACCCCCACCGCCACGCCCTTCTCGACGACCTGCGTCAATCTTTTCAACGGCAATGAGTCCCTCACCGAAAACGGGACCTGGGCCGCAGGATCCAAATCAACCCTCTCCCTCGACACCACCGCGGCCGCGCCCCCAGGCTCCATCACCCAACTGTCCCACAACCTTCAGGTGAATATCTTTTCCGGCGTCGGCTGGAACGATCAAATCCTGACCCTGACCGGCCCCAACCCCTTGGTGTGGGACAATGTGGCCCAAATTCAAATGGATGTTTACGCGGACTCCAGCCTCATTACGGGTAACAACTGGCACCAATTGATCCTCTACGGCACCACCGCCTCCAAAGGCTACCAACGGTTATCCAACTTTGTTTCGATCGGATCCGGTGAAAATACCGATTTGACCTTCAACATCAGCGCCTACGCCGCTGGATTTTCGTCGGGGGAGCCCCTGACCTCCCTTTTCTTCGTCTTCAACAGCCAACACGGGGCTACCGGCAACCTCTATATCGACAATATGCGCATCGTGACAGGCTGTTCCTTTACCGCCACCCCGACCATCACGAATACGCCGACCATGACCTTCACCTCCACCATTACCCCCACCGGCACCAGGCCCACCGCCACCTTTACCCCGACGTCAACGCCCAGCTTTACTTTTACCCCCACCGTCACAGCGACCCCCGGGGACGGCCCCCCCGTCGGTACTCCCATCATTTATTACAACCCCGTCACCAACTCGGATCCGGTCACGGTGGACTTCACCCTGAAAGACCGCGCGGACCAGGTGAGCCTCAAGCTTTTCACCACCGCTTTCAGGAAAATCCAGGAAACCACTTTGAACAATGTCCCGGCGGGATTGGTTCAAACACCCTTGGCGCTGGTGGATAAACAAGGCAGCGCCCTGTCCAACGGACTCTATTACCTGTTGGTCACGGCCCCGCGGGGCCACTCGGTGGGGAAAATCCTGATTCTTCGGTGATGATTTTTTGGTTTTAATTTTTAAGAAGTAACTGCCGACCTTCGACTGACACCTGTTGACTGTTGTTCAGAACCAAGACCGAAACCGTAAAAAAAACCAGGAAAGAAGCCGGCTTCCAAGGGGCCTTTGACGAAGTTCCTCCAGGAAAACCTCCCGGCTTTGAACCAGGTCCGCTTGAAATTGACGATCCAATTGTTCAATGGATTTACGCTCTTGGGGAATGACGTTCACTTCCAAATCTTTCCTGAGGCTGCGGGAATCCAGGTTGCTGGAGCCGATCAAGGCCCAGGAATCCACCAAGGTCGTCTTTCCGTGGAGCACGCGGTTCTGGAACTCGAAAATCCGGCAGCCGGCTTTTAAGAGGACTTCGTAGTAGGACATGGAAGCCCACCGCACCATGGGCACATCCGACCTGCCGGGAAGAATCAGCCGGACATCACAACCCCGTTGGGCCGCCAGTCCCAGGGCCTTCAACAGCGGGCCGGTGGGAATGAAATAAGGGGTTAGCACCCATATTCGGCGCCGCGCCTTGCCGCCAATTTCCAGTAATTCCCTTCGGAATAAACGGCGTAATTTGCGGTCGATGGTCATCCGGATCGGCCCGCCTTGAACGTCGTTTTCCAGCCACCGGATGAGGGTATGGCGGTAGAGGTGGGCATTGTGCTTGGGCCAAACATCCTCCCAGGCGATATTAAAGGCCAGGCCAAAAACCTGGCTTTGAACCCCTGAAAGGATCATTCCCGTGTCCCGCCAGGTGGCCTTCCCCTTGATCTTCTCCAAATGCCAATCCGAAACGTTGAAACTTCCGATCCAAACCTTGGTCCCGTCCACAATGCACTGCTTCCGGTGGTCCCGGTGTTTTCCGCCGTTAAAAACCGAGAGGGCGTATTGGATTGACTTGAGGGGTTGGATAAATCGGATCCGGTGAAAAATGGAGGAAAAAAAAGTGGGCCAAGAACGGTAAATATGGAAGGCTATTCCGGCTTTCTCAAGGCTGGGTCCGTAGTGGTTGGAGAAATCCGGGGATCCCACCCCATCCACCAAAAGCCGGACCTTCACTCCCCTCTGGCGGGCCTTGACTAAAGCCGCGATAACCCTGTCTCCCAGCCATCCTGATTCGAAGATATAAGTCTCAAAATCCACGCTTTTCTTCGCCCCCCGAAGGTCCTTGAGAAGATCCCGAAAGTAATCATCCCCATGGAAATAAATTTTTTCCCGGGACCAGGCCTTTCCCGCGGGAGGGACATGGGTTTGGATTTTTTTTCGTGCAGAGAATTTCATAGCCATCCTATAACCGCGTTGAAATGCCATTGGACCAATTTTTAAACCAATAAAACAAAAGGTTACCAACGGCTCCCGTTTGATCGAATCATGGTTAAGTATAGAATAGTTGAGGGCCGATCCTTCATGATCCCCGTCAGGACTTTAAGGGGATCCGTCAACTACTTCAAGGACGCCATGGAACATAATGTGACCTGGGTTAAAAAGATAATTTTGATTTTACTGGCCTTGGGGGTAATTTTCGGGGGAATAACCCTTGGCGAGAACCTTATGGACTTGACGCCAGGGCCCTTTGGGGCGGGCTTTGTTTTAATCGGTCTTATCCTAATAGGGTGGTTTCTCGGAAAGCCAGGCCGTAAAAACAGTTGGTTTCTCGCCACGGCCTTCCCCTTTTTGTTGATCCTCTCCTGGACCGCTTCCAGCTTGGATTTAAGCCGCGCGACCCTCGCCTGCGAGGGTCAATTGGACTCCCTTAGGGCGGAATTGGTCCAATTCCGAAAAGAAAAGGGGAGGTTTCCTATTTCCCTTGAGGAACTGGGCCGTAAAACCCTCCCCGGCGGCAGGTTGATCGGAAAAAATATCCTCCATTATGACTTTGGGGTCAAAAGCTATCGAATGTATATCTCGCCGCAAGCGAGAAAAGAACCCTGGAACAGTTGTTCCGTCCCTCGGAAAAAATAGGAGCCTCGCCACCACACTCATCTTGGGCGCCGACGAACTGTAATCCCGAAGTCATTGCTTTTAAAAAACGGAAGAGTTAATTTATCACCGTGATCAAAAAACGAAGCCTTCTGACATTATGGATCCTGCTCTGGGTTTTTGAGCCCTTCTTGGTCCTGGCCCTACCGGCTCGTCCGGGCACCCCCTCCATTTGCTCCACCTGCGGAATGAAGGATAAATGCGGAGCCGTTTGCTGTTGCGTCCATTTGGATAAGTCGGATTCGGATCGCGTCCTACCGGCACCTGGTTATTACCCCGCTGGATGCGCCCCTGGCGACTCAACCGCCCATTTCCTCAGCGAAAGTTCCACGAAGTGGTTCCCTTTAGCCATGCCTTGGATCGCTCCCGCTTCCACCCGACGGACTTTTCATTTCCAATTCATTTCACCGCCAACCCCCGCTTCCGAGCTTCCCTCACCGCCGCCTGAACAGGTTTTTCTCCCTTAATCAGTCCAAAATTAAAAAAATCCAAAGGAGAAAATACATGTTCAATCGATTATTTATTTTATTGTCCACTTTCTTGCTCATCCTCCCGGCCACCGCGGGCCTCCAAGCCTGTTCCGTCTGCGGTTGCGGGGATCCCCTGGCCGCAACCGGAAGCGTTCATCCTCTGGCCGGCTCCTTCCACTTGACCGTCGAGAATGTTTACTTGACGGCCAGCGCCCTGAGCGATGGCAATCCCACCCAGTCGGAATCGGTAAGACAGGTGAACTTAAACACCACATTGTCCTACGCGCCTTCGGACAATTTAAGTCTCACTGTGATGCTGCCACTGGTCGAGAAATATTGGTCCCTTTCAGCGGGCGACGCCTCGCCTGACACTGGGACTCCCTTCGGCATCGGGGACCTTATGGTCGGTGTCCGTTATTTTTTCTTGAGCGAGACCGACCTGAAAGCCAAACAGCACCTCGGCCTGGCGGTTTCGGCGGGGACCTATATCCCCACCGGGGGCACCGATTTTGTTTCCCAAATTACGGGCGATAACCTCGACACCCATTCCCAACTCGGAACCGGCGCCTTTGGTCTTTATGGCGGTCTGCTCCTCAACCGGGTAATGGACGACTTCACCTTGAGCGCCAATTTCAATGTGATCTTTCGGACCACCCCAGGAACCACGGACGCCACCTCCCCTGTTTATCAATACACCTTCGGCAATGCCTTGACCGGTGGAATCCAGGGACAATTACACCTATCCGATTTCCTCGCCTTTTCTATGGCGGTCGAAGGTCGTTATGCCGATCCGGATAGGGCCTTAAACGATGACGGCGATGCGATTGAAAATGTCGGAAGCACTGGCGGCACGGTCATCAACGCCACGCCCGGGGTTTGGTGGAATATCAGCGGGGAATCGACCCTTTACGCCAAGGTCCAAATTCCCTTCTACACCAACCTAAACGGAACACAGCAAGTGGATTCGACTTATATTTTAGGAACCCAGTTCCTCTTTCATTGATTGATTTTTATTTTTTCGGCGCCGCCGGGCTTTCAACCCCGGCGGCTTTTTGTTATGTTGAATTTCATAAAATTCCTTGATTGCCCGCGAAAGGAAACGTTTTGAATTTCCAGCGATGGATCTGTCTCACGGTTCTGATTTTGGCCGCCGGTTGCGGCGTCTTCAAGCCCCCCTTCCCGGAGGTCCCAGGCAACCTCTTCATCCGCCAGCAAATCTGCGACATTGATGATTTCAAAAAAGCCTACCTGAATCCCCCGCAAAAACTGAAAGACCAGAGCTTTACCGCCTACAGCCTCCACCGGGACCTGAAAGACCCTAAAACCTACATCCTGACCCTTAAGTGCACAAACCTGCGTAAGGCTGTCGGCTATATCCAATCCTCGGATTTTCATACGGCTTGCGTTGGAGCGGGGGTGGGAATCCCAGTGATTTGGTGTGGTGTTGACGTGAGGGAAAGAAAATATGAGAACCGCCCCAAAATTTCAGGCGGTATCGTGATCGCGAACAACCAAGTAAAGGACTTTGGCTTTTGGAAGGCTTGTTTTGACGCCGAGGGTGGGCACCACCACGCGGACCGCGGCTACGAGGCCAGCCATTACAGCATCCACCACTTGGCCGGAAAACCCGACCAAGTCATTGTCGTCCATGAGGCCTCGGACGTCTCCAAAGCCGCGGCCTTCATGACCTCGCCCGCCATGAAAGGGGTCATGGAAGCTTCCGGCGTGACCGGCATCGACATTTGGTACGGCATCAACCTGGAAGAAGGGACTTTTTAGGAATAGGCTTTTCACCACATGCCCCCGATGGCGGCGCACAGAGGCACAGGTTGGCCAAGAAAAAGTCAGGATTAACCAAAATATTTTGCTTTAAGAATTTAACCGTGTCTCGGTGGTCCTCGAAGAGGACCTGTGGTGAATAGGTTTTCGACTTTCCTTGGGGTTTTCAGGGTTTGTGGGGTTTCTTAAATTCTCGATTGGTGTAAAATAAAACATGGAAAAAATGGCCGAGCCCATCCTCGATCAATCCCTGTCGGTCCCAGCCTATTCCCAATGGAGCGGCGAGGACCTCTCCAAGGGAACCCCGAACGAGTTCATGCAAAAACTTTATCACCGCGCCAAAGCCATCGGGGACGACCTCTACGATGACCGGACCTATGAGTTTCTCGCCCTTTCCCCGGAGGTCTATCGGGAGAACCTGGTCCTTTATATGAGGCGCAGGGCTTGGAGCGAGTGGTGGTTCGGGACCGTCTCCCCCGCCAGGCAGATCACCCTGCTTTCGGACGACCATGTGGACTTAAAACTGAGGCTGGCCAGGCAAATCCACGACGAGACCCGGCATTACGACGTTTTCGCCGCGCAGCTCAAGCGTTTCAACGCCGAGCCCCGCATCTCCGAGTTCGAGCTTCCCCCGATCCTGGTCCAAATGCAGCAGATTCAAAGGGAGGCCCCCTCCGCGCCGGAGCTGGCAGCGACCAACCAATTCGCCGGGGAAATCGTGCTCTCCTCCATGACCGACTTGGAAACCAGCATCTTCAAGAGGCTCTTCGACAAGGATCTCATGGACGCGATCAGGGATATCGAGGCTGACGAGCCCCATCACATCGCCGTGGGGCGGGACTTGATCCTGCTTTACTGTGGAACCGTCGAAAACCGCCGCAAGCTGTCGGTCGCCCAGGAAAAATACCTGAAAGCGATGATGCAGCTGCACGTCACCGAAATCGTGAAATTGGGATGCCGTAGGCTCAAACCCTTGCCGGTATTTGAATAAAAAAACATTGGCCCGCCACCAAGGCACAAAGACACCAAGTACCACAAAAATGATTCAATAATATTTTATGTCTTTCTTGGCGCCTTGGTGTCTTGGTGGTGAATTGGTTCTTTAGCTTGTTCGAGGTATTCGGCCAAACCCTCAAAATAGGTTTCCCAAACCGATAATCCAAACTGGAAGCCCCCCAATACCTCGGCCCACCCTGTTTCGCCGTGGATTTGGCCAGCCAGCAATTCGGTGATTTCCCGGACATGCTCCGTCTCCAGGTCCAGGTGCTTGGTGAAATATTCCTGGTCCGCGCCGGGATATTGGTCTTGGAGCAGCGGAAAAATCCGGCTCAATACCGGCTGGGCCAAAAACTCCCCCGCCGCCAGGGCCCCCAAAGCGGCCAAAGGAGAGGGAACTCCTTGGATATATTTGAGAAGATCGACGCGCCACCTCGCGGCAAAATCCGCCTCCTTTTCGGCGGCCGGCTCCAACCCGGCCGTCGCCAGGTATTTCCGGTAAATGGCGTGATGGGTCCGGCGGATATCCCCTTCCCCGCATTCCTGGTATAAATTAACCGCCAAAACGGCCCTGGTCTTCTCGTCCAGCGCCCTCGCCGCGCCAGCCGCGATGAGGGAGGGAAAAGACCTCACGAGGGAGTCGAAGGAAAGCAAAAAAGCCGGGGAAACCCGCTTGTCCCCCGCCCCTCTATTCCAAACAGGAAAAAAGGAAGTCCGGGCCAGGAATTCGTCCACCAAGCCGGTCAAGGTTTCGGTTATTTTCCCCTCGTACAAGTTGCCATCCTTTTCCCCGGGACCGGCAGGGCGCTTGGGGATCTTTGTTTTACTGCAATTTTTTCATGGTTGCGTTTAGAATTGTCGCATATTCCAGCAAGGAAATGACCGTCATGCCACAGGATTTTTTCAAGGACCATCCGTTGACCGCTTTTTATGCCTTTTATGGCGCCCTATGCGTCCTGGTCTCGGCGGCGGAATTTTTTCTCCCCCGGCGGGCCCCCACCCAACCCAGGTTGTCCCGTTGGATTCCGACCTTTTCCATTTTTATCCTCAACACGATGTTCATGCAATTCCTTTCGACGGCGACCACCGCCAGCCTGGCCTATTTCACTTGGAAAAGCGGCTGGGGCCTGCTCAACCAATGGCAGTTGCCCGCCTTGCCCCTTTTTCTGCTTTCCCTTTTGCTGCTGGATTTTCAGGTTTACGGCCTCCACTGGCTTTACCATAAAATTCCCTGGGGTTGGCGGTTCCACCGGGTCCACCACACGGACATGGACTTGGACAATACCAGCGGCCTCCGGTTTCACCCCCTGGAAGCCCTTGTTTCATTCCTGGTCCGGCAACCCTTCATCTTGTTAATTGGACCGTCGCCCTTCGCCGTTTATTTTTTTGACGGCTACCACCTGCTGGCCGCGTTATTGACCCACGCCAATATCCGTTTGACCCCATTCCTCGACAAGGTTCTTCGCTGGGTATTCGTCACGCCCGACATGCACCGAATCCACCATTCGACGGATTGGGACGAATCCAACTCCAATTTTGGTTTTTCAATATCCTGGTGGGACAGGCTTTTTAAAACCTATCGGTCCAGCCCGGGACTTCCTCAGGAAAAGATGGCCTTAGGGCTGGCGGATTACCAATCCCGGGAACAGGTCGGTTTTGGGAAACTGCTCCTTTTCCCTTTCTTTAAAAAAAGAAAATGAGGCTTGGTTCAAGGCGCGGGGATGGAATCATAGGATACAGGGGAGGAGTCTTCCCGCCGGGGGGACCGCTACTTTTTCGGAGCCGGCGTCTTTTGCATCAAGGCTTTCGGCACCGCGACTAAGGTAAAGCAATGGGCCCTTTTCCAAGCCTCGTTGAAATCCTTGAGGACCGCCGTAACGGGCCCGGTGGCCGGGTCCAAGATCAAAAGCCGCGACTTGAGGGGATCATATCCTGTCACAACGTCATAATGACTGCTCTTGCCATCCTTCGAGGTGATCATCACGACCAGGGGGCGTTTCTTATCCAGGTGATAGAAAAGGCCGGTCGGTTGGTTGTCCATGGTGCCTTGAAACAGGGCCGTGTCGAATTCCGCCGCGCCAAAAACGGTGACCAACTCGGACGCCATTACCCCTTCCCCAGCCTGGGAATTGGTCCTGATCCAGTCAACCTGGGCTTGATTTAATTTTTTACCATAGTAACCGCTGATCATCTTCAAAACCGCCAACCCGCAAGCCTTGGGGTCCTCCTGCCGCTCAAAGGGGACCTTCAATTGGACCGCGTCATTCGACAATTCCAAGGCCGGCTGGGAATCCCCCCGGGATGGGAGGGGGCATAGGAAGCCAACCGCGGCCAAGAGGGTGAAGGGAATCGAAAGGCAAAAATGGCGTGAAATCATTGAATTTTTATCCTTAAATTTAAGATGAAGCATGGAAGACGGGTCATCATACAAAATAATAAAAGGTTGTCAAACGAGCATATTTCCATATAATAAGCAAGATTTTAGCCGCTCATCAAACTCCTTGGAAGGTAAAACAAAAATGAAAAAATTCGCGTTTGCCATAGCCTTAGCTTTGGTTCTCCAATCCATTCCGGCTGTCCTTTTGGCCAGCAGTCCTACCCCGACTCCCAGCACCAACGGAAGCAGCTCGTTTGTTCCATTGGCGGCTGCCGTTGGATTGGGTCTCTTGGTTTTGGGCGTATTTGATGGCCACGCTTCCGCGAAGGCCACCGGCACCGAATTCGAGAAGCTGAACAATAACCCGGCCTTCCCCGTCCTCTTGAAGCAGATGGCGGGCGGATCCTTGGACACGGTCGAAATCTTAAAGTAAAAAGAGTTTCCTCAAAAAGGCCGCCTATTAAGGCGGCCTTTTTTTATTTACGGCCCTTTTAACCCTTGTCCGGAAAAATCCCATGTTTGAACAATTAACCGAAAAAATCCAAAAGGTCTTCAAAAACCTCCGCGGCCAGGGAAAACTGACCGAGGAAAATATCCAGGAAGCCTTGAAGGAAGTCCGCCTGGCATTATTGGAAGCGGACGTCAATATTGAAACCACCAAGCTTTTCCTGGAAAAGGTCCGGGTCAAGGCCCTGGGCAAGGAGGTTTCCCTAAGCCTTTCCCCGGGCCAGGTGATGATCAAGATCGTCCACGAGGAGCTGATCCAGCTTTTAACCCCCAAGGACAAGTCCGCCACTAAGTTAAAATTCGCCCCTGCCCCTCCCACCCTGATCCTTTTGGCCGGGCTCCAAGGCACGGGTAAAACCACGACCGCCGCCAAGCTGGCCCTTTGGCTAAAAAAGGACGGCCGCAAACCGGGATTGGTGGCGGCCGACCTGGTCCGCCCAGCCGCCATTGACCAGCTGGGAACCCTCGCCAAGGAAATCGACGTTCCCTTCTTTAAGCCGGAGCCTGGCGAAAAGGCCCTGGAGGTCTGTGTCCGGGCGGTTAAAACCTGCCTCCAAAACAACGCCAACATCCTCATCCTTGATACCGCGGGGCGCCTGCAGATCGACGAGGAGATGATGGGGGAAATCGCCGAAATCAACCGGAAATTAAAACCCACCAATATTCTTTTGGTCGTGGACGCCATGACGGGGCAAAACGCGGTCCAGGTCGCCTCGGCTTTCCACGCGAGGCTCCCCTTGACCGGGCTGGTCTTGACCAAAGCCGACGCCGACGCCAGGGGCGGGGCTATTTTTTCCATTACTTCCGTCACCGGAGTCCCCATCCAGTTCACCGGCGTCAGCGAAAAAATGGAGGGCCTGGAGCCCTTTTACCCGGACCGCATGGCTTCCCGCATCCTCGGCATGGGCGACATGCTGACCTTGATCGAGAAAGCCGAGGAAATCGCCCGCCAGTCCGCCTTCGACAAACAAAAAATGGCCAAGGGCTCCGAATTCAACCTGGATCATCTGCTGGACCAGATCCGCCAGCTGAAAAAAATGGGCAGCATGGAGGAAATGATCTCCATGCTGCCAGGCGACCACGCCCAAAAAAAACAAATGGCCGCCAACGCCCCGGACGAGAAAAAAGTCAAGCGGATGGAAGCCATCCTTCTTTCCATGACCGCCAAGGAAAGGCGGTTTCCCCAGCTGTTGGACGGATCCCGCAAGCGCCGGATCGCCCAAGGCAGCGGCACGAGGGCGGACGAGATCAACACCCTTTTGAAACAATACGACATGATGCGCAAGATGATGAAAAAGCCCGGCCTCATGGGCAAGGCCATGGGCATGATGGGCGGCGGCATGCCGGGGGGCTTCCCTCCCGCCGGAATGCCGCCCGGTTTCCCCAGGTAAAGCCCTTTTTTCAATCCCCCGTTTTAACTTTTATCCACCCCTCCCCTAAACCCCTGGTGTAAAATCCTATTGTCCATTCCCATGAGGCGGTTCATATGAAGCGGCGGATCCTATTGATTCTACTTTTCCCCCTCGCCACCTTGGCTTGCCAAAAAACCTATACCTTGGGCCCCTCCCCAGCGCCGGCAGTTCCGACCCCCACCGCCACTCCCGCCCTCATCAATTCCACCCTCGGCTGGACCCTTTCCACTTCCTCGGCGGGCTTTGGGCCAAGGGCCGCCCACTCCAGCGTGACATTTAACAACGCCATGTGGGTCATCGGCGGCTACGATGGCACCAACAGTCTGAACAATGTTTATAACTCGACCAATGGAACCACTTGGAACCCGGTGGCGGGAAACCCCGCCTTCAGCGTCCGCTACGCCCACTCCAGCGTGGTTTTCAACGGAAAAATGTGGGTCATCGCCGGCACCGACATCAGCGGCGTCGGCAAGACGGATGTCTGGTCTTCCACGGACGGGGCGAATTGGACCCTGGCCACCTCCACCGCGGCCTTCGGTCCGAGGGCGGCCCAAACCGCCGAGGTTTTCAACGGAAAAATCTGGGTCATTGGCGGCAGTCCCGACGGCAGTACGGTTTACAACGACGTTTGGTCCTCCGGGGACGGCGTCAATTGGACCCAAGCGACTCCCTCGGCGGCTTTCGGCCAAAGGTTTTACCACACCAGCACGGTCTATAACGGAAGGCTGTGGGTGATCGGAGGCGTCAGCCCCTCCACTTTCGGCGCCCTCAACGACGTCTGGTATTCCACCGATGGCGCCGCCTGGACCTTGGCGACCGCTTCGGCGGCTTTTCCCGGTCGTTTTGAGAACAGCTGCCTGGTATTCAACAACGCCATGTGGGTCATCGGAGGCGGCCTCAACCTTTCCGGAACGATGGCCGATGACACCTGGTTCTCCACCGATGGGGTCAATTGGACCCAACCCAGCGGGACGAAATTTTCCCCTGCCCGATCCCTCCACACCAGCGTTGTTTTTAACAACGCCATGTGGGTGCTCGGGGGTTATCCCTATCCGACTTTTACAGCCGATGTATGGCACTCCCCCTGAGCTTGCCAACAGGACCCATGGCCGCGGACAAAATCCCCCCCAAACCCGCGACAAAAGCTAAAAATAGGCTTCCCATCCTCGTTGACCTTTGAAAAGCCTAGGCGATACAATGTGTCCCACTTCATCAAAGGAAACCCCACGATTCCATCGGGCCGGCCAGGTTCATGAAATCTTCTGGGGTTGATAGGCCTCTTTGCGGCTTATCAAGGTTAAACGGCTAAACTCATGGGACTTTTCGGCAGTAAAGACGACAAAAAGAAAGAGCTGGTGGAGTCCGCCCAAAAGCTTTCCGAGCAGGGCGAGCCGTCCAAGGCCCTCAAGGAACTTCAAAAAGCCCTCGATATCGACCCCAACTACAAGGAAGCCCACACTGCCGTGGGTTTTATCTATTCGGACCTGGGCCAGCAGGACGACGCCATCCAAGTCTTCAAAAAAGTCATCTCCATCGACAACAATTCTCCCGAAGCCTGGAATAACCTGGGGCTCACCCTGGCCCGTTGCGAGAGGTACAAAGAGGCCATCAAGACCTTCGAGGACGCCATTTCCCGCAATCCCAAGGTCGCCACCTTTTACAATAACCTGGGGAACGTCTATTACGAGTTGGGCCAATTCCAGCAGGCCATGCAGGTTTTCCAGACCGCCGTCGAGTTGGATCCTTCCTACGCCGAGTCCTACCACCGATTGGGCATCGACAAGGACACCGCCGGCAACATGGACGTGGCCCTCAAGCGCCTGGAAGAGTCGGCGAAAACCGGAAAAAATAAATCCAAGGTCGCCTTCGACATGGGCACCCTCTACGCCAAGCAGGAACTTTTGGACAAGGCCGTCAAATCCTTCCAGGAGGCGACCAGGCTGGATCCCCGTTACGAGGCGGCCTTCATGGCCTTGGGATTCGCTTTCGAAAGGAAAGGGGATCTGCAAAAGGCCCTGGAAACCTTCAGCCAGGTCATCACCCTCAATCCCCAGAGCGCCAAGGTCCACAATACGGTGGGGCTCATTTACGATAAGCTCCGGCTTTATAAGCAGGCTATCAATGAATACCGGGTCGCCATCAAGCTGGAGCCAAGCTACGCGAACGCCCATTTCATCCTGGGCCAGGTTTACGAGAACAAGGGCATCACGGAAAAAGCCGTGGCGGAGTATGAAAAATACGTCCGCATCCACGAGACGGGGGCCATGGTGGACGAGGCCATGTCCCGATTGGCCAAACTTAAAAATATCACGGTGGAGGAAGCGGACAAACTCCTCAATTTAAAGAAACAGGACGCCCCCATGCCGGCGGCCGAAACCGCCCCCCTCGAGCCTCCCGCGCCTTCCGCCGGGAACCAAGCTCCCGCCGGGCCAGCGGCCCCCGCCGAGGCAGGCGGCGTCAAGTTGACCGATCCCAAGGAGTACCTGAGGCAGGTTTTGGCCAAGGCAAAAGCCGCCAAGAACCCACAACCGGCGGCTCCCGCGGCACCTCCCGCCCCAGCCGCGGCTCCTGCCGTCCCTGCCCCAGCTGCGCCTGAAGCCCCAACGGCCTCCGCCCCCCCTGCCGTTGAGGAAAAAGTGCCTCCTGCGCCAACCGCTGTTCCCATCGCCAAAATGGATCCTGTTGATTTCTCGACCATCTCCGCCCCCCCGATCGCCCCCCTGGCTCCCCCTGCCCCAGCGCCTGTTCCGGCTCCCGTTCAGGCCCCGGTTTCGGCTCCGGCAGAACCCCCGGCGGCGGCCCTTGCCCCGCCGGAACCGCCAACCGCGGCGGTTCCAGCGGAAGAAACCCCTGTTCACTTCGAGGAGGAAGCCTCTTCCTCCATTCCCCTCTATACCCCGGACCAACCCCTTCCGGCCTCGGCCCTGGACGGCTATGTCCTGGATGAGCAGGAAGTTTTGAACGCCATCGTTCAGGTGGATACCCAAAACCTGGAACAAGAAGCCCAGGTCCTGGAGGCGGTGGAGGCCATCAGCATCAATCACGGATCCGATGATGACTTATTGGAAGACAGCCCCCACGCGCCCCCCACCCCCATCGCCATGCCCTCCCTATCGGCGGTTTCAAAAACCGCTCCTCAACCTGGGCCCGCGGCCGCTCCTCCTAATCCGGGCCAAAAATCCGGCATCAAACACGGCTTCTTCTAAAAACCGCCCTCCGCTGTCCGGTCTCCGCACTCAGCAAGTAAAAAAGCAAACAAACCCCCATTTCCCGTCCTGAAGCCTTTTGATCTTGGGCCTTAGATTTGATTTTTTACCCGGAGAGCAGAGGGCGAAAGGCGGAGGGCGTTTTTTTATCTTGCGTCTTTCCCAAAGCGTCTTAGAATTACCTTCTCAACCTATTCAAGGAGATAAGAATGCCCGACGTGAGCTACTTGGCCAAATACGCCCCCTTTAAAACTTTTGATGGAAACGACCTGGAAGCGATGGGGTCCGCGGGCGAGGAAAAAACCGTCAAGAAAGACGACCTGGTTTTTGACGAGGATTCCAAGGGCGACAGCATGTACGTGATTAAGTCGGGCGCGGTCAAGATCCTGAAAAAAGTGAAGAACCAGGAAAACACCATCGCGGTCCTTAATCCCGGTGAATTTTTCGGCGAAATGGCCCTGTTGGACGGCCTTCCCCGGTCCGCCGCGGTCCGGGCCACGGGCGACGCTGAGCTTTTCATGATTTCCCTGGATGGCTACCAAAAATTGCGGCGGGACAAGCCCCATACGGCCTTGAAACTGATGGACATCATCATCAAGGTCCTCTCGAACCGCCTCCGCCAAGCCAATAAGAACCTGGAAGTCATCAGTTTCTGGAT
>CAZUXW010000048.1:0-23083 GCA_964624625.1 uncultured bacterium | reverse complement strand
GCGTCCAGCCGGTGGACCAATTGGTAGGCCTCGGCCTCCGGAATATCCTTACGGAGGATCGACAGGAGGGTATTTTGGAAATAGGCGCCGATGGCGTGAACCGGCAGGGGCGCCGGTTTTGAAACGACAAAAATCGTAGAATCCTCGTAGACCACCCGGTAATCACGCCGGACTTCCGGTTCCGCCCAGGGCGTGGTCCAGTACCTCACCACATCCCCGGCCCTCAAGGGTTGGCCCTCCGAGGCGGCCCTTTCATTCACCGTCACCCGGCCGTCCAGGATGCGCTCCCGCCATTGGGTAGGGGTCAGGTAATGGAACCGCCGGCTGAGAAAATCCAACAGGTTCTGGGAGCTTTTGTTTTTGATGACGGTCTTGAGTTCCACCGTTTCGGTATAGGTGTGGGGCTGGGATGGTTTCGGATCAGGATTCACAAGCCCTCTTCACCGCAAGGATAAACGGAAGAAAAACCAATTCTTTTGCCACGGATGAACACAGATTAACACGGATGAAATAAAACAAGAAAATATCCCGGTCGTGACTTTCGACCTTTTATTCTAAATCCGAGTTCATCCCTGTTCATCTGTGGCTAAATGGCTTCGCCTATAACATCGACTGGGGGTCGATGTCCACCGACCGGCCTACGCCGGTGGTTTGGCCGACCGCCGCGTCGAGCTTGGCGATCAACTGCCGGATCGCCAGGGATTTTTCTGATTTCAGCAGGACCTGGAACCGGTACTCGTCCCGCAATTTGAAGATGCCGGCGGGGGCAGGGCCCCGCACCTCCACGTTAAGGGCCCTGGCATGGCGGTTCAGGAAGGCCGCCGCCTCCTCCGCCGCCCGGTGGGCCTTTTTTTCTTCCTGGTGGCGGTAGACTAACAGCCCCAGCCTGGAAAAGGGCGGATAGCCCAAGTCCTTCCGCAATTCCAACTCGCCCTTCCAAAAACCCTCGGTGTCATGGTGGACCGCGGCCTGGATGCTGGCGTGGCCGGCGTTGAAAGTTTGGAGGTAGATCACCCCCTCTTTATCCGCCCGGCCTGCCCTGCCGGAGACCTGGACCAGGAGCTGAAAGACCCTTTCGGAGGAACGGAAATCCGGCAGGGCCAATCCCGTGTCGGCCCCCACGATGCCCACCAGGGTGACCCCGGGAAAGTCGTGGCCCTTGGCGATCATCTGGGTCCCCACCAAAAGGTCGATCTCGCCCCGGCGGAACTTATCCAGGATTTTCTCGTGGCTTCCCTTTTCCTTGGTGGTGTCCAGGTCCATACGGGCGACGCGGGCCTTGGGGAATTTCGCCTTGAGTTCCTCTTCCACCTTTTCCGTGCCGAGCCCAACCTGCTGGATGGTGCCATCCTTGCACTGGGGGCAATGGGCCGGGATGGGCCCCTGCCAATCGCAATAGTGGCAGAGCAGGTATATCCCCTTGGGGCTCTTGTGGCTCGTCACAGGCACGGAGCAATTGGGGCAATGGACCTGGGCGCCGCATTTCAGGCAGAGGGTCAGGGTGTTAAAGCCCCTGCGGTTGAGGAACAGCATGGACTGTTGCCCCTTCTCCAAATTGGCCTTGAGGGCCTCCTCCAGCGCCATGGAAAGGATCGGCCTTTCTTCCCCGCGGACGCCCCACTCCTCCCTCAAGTCCACCACCTTGACCTTCGGCAGGGGTTTTTGGTTGACCCTTTCCGGCATGGAGAGCAGGGTATATTTCCCCAGCCTGGCATTTTGGACCGATTCCAGCGACGGCGTGGCGCTACCCAGGATGGCCGTGGCCCCGCAAATTTGCGCCCTCATGATGGCGGCGTCGCGGGCGTGGTAGCGGGGGGACTTGTCCTGTTTGTAGGAGGAATCATGCTCCTCATCCACCACGATGAGCCCCAGTTTTTTAGCCGGGGCGAAGAGGGCCGAGCGGGCTCCCACCGCCACCTTGGCTTCCCCCGAGGCCATGCGGCGCCAATGGCGGATTTTTTCCGAGGGACCCAGGCGGCTGTGAAAGATCGCCACCTGGTCGCCGAACCTGCGGGTAAAGCGTTCGACCGTTTGGGGCGTCAGGGCGATTTCAGGAATCAGGACGATGGCCTGCTGGCCCCGGGCGATGACGTCCGAGATGGCCCGAAGGTAGACCTCGGTTTTACCCGAACCCGTTACGCCCTGGAGCAAAAAAGCGCGGAAGGCCTGGAGGCCCAGGTTCTTCTCCACCGCGTCCAGGGCCACCTGCTGTTGGGCGTGGAGCGCCGGTCCCTTTTCCTTTTTCCATTTGCCGTCCTCTTTTTTCGGCTTCTCCGGGGATTGAGACCCTTCCAGCTTGAGTCCTCCAAGCCCGGCCTTCTTGAGAAGCTTGGCCAGGGAGGCGGTCCTGGGGCTTAAAAGGACTTTTCCCTCCCCCAGGCTCTCGAAGGTCACCTTGCGCAAGGGCCCCTCCCGCTCCAGGATCTCCTGGACCCTTTCCCTCCGTTGGAGCCCTTCCTCCGTCAGGACCAGAAAGCGCTTGGTTTTCACGAAACCCATGGGAAGAATGGCGAAAAGCGCCTCACCTTCCGAGCAATAGTAGTAATCGGCGATCCACTTCCCCAGCTTCTGCAGGTCCGGCGTGAGAAGGGGTTCCGAGTCCAAGAGCGAGTCGATGGCCTTGAAGTTTTTGACATGGGCCGGCGGGTGGTCCGTCAGACCCGTAATGAATCCCACCGTCTGGCGCCGGCCAAACGGCGCGAAACAGCGCATCCCCACCTGGGCCAGTCCCTCCAAGGCGGGAGGAAGGCGATAGGTGAAGACTTGTTTGAGGGGGGTGGGGAAAACGACTTCGACGTAGGAATCAGTCAAGAAAAGCCCCTTTAATTAGGAATGAGGAATTCGGAGTTAGGAATTTAAATCTAAACCTTAAAGTTTTATCTGCAATGTTGAACAATTCCTAATTCCTCATTCCCAATTCCTAATTTCAGTGGTTGCTTCCCTTGAGGCGCGGGTCCAGCAGGTCCCGGAGCCCCTCGCCCATCAGGTTGTAGCCCAGCACCGTCACGAAAATCGCCAGGCCGGGAAAAGTGATCAGCCACCATGCGTCCGTCAAGTGCTCCTTGCCTTCCTCCAGCATATTGCCCCAGCTGGGGGTGGGAGGCTGGACCCCGAGCCCCAAATAGCTCAGGGACGACTCGATCAGGATGGCGCCCCCTATCCCTAAGGTCGCCACGACCAGGACCGGCCCCAGGGCGTTGGGAAGCAGGTGCCGGAAAATAATCCGGAAGTCGCTCATGCCGATCAGCCTGGCGGCCTGGACGAACTCCCTTTCCTTCAGCGAGAGGATCTCGCCCCTGACCAGCCTGGCCACGTCCGTCCAGGAAGTCAAGCCGATGACCACCATGATGTTCAGGATGCTCGGCCCCACGAAGGCGATAACCATCAGGATCAGCAGGAAGGTGGGGATGCACAGGAAGATGTCGGTGATCCTCATCAGCAGTCCGTCCACCCATCCGCCGTAAAACCCCGCGATGGACCCGACGGTCACGCCGATCAGGACGTAGATGGAAACGGCCACCAGGCCCACGCTGAGGGAAATGCGGGAGCTGTAAAGGATCCGGGAAAGGATATCCCGGCCATACTGGTCCGTTCCCATCCAATGGCGGAGGCCCGGGGCCAGGAGGCGGTCGGACAGGACCTGGAGGGAGGGGTCGTAGGGCGCCAGCCACTGGGCTCCCAGGGCTGTCACGACCAACCCCAAGATGATCACGGCTCCGAGGAGAATCAGGGAGTGGCGGCGAAAGGCCGTCAATAGTCGACGGTCAACTGTCGACAGTAAAAACACAAACCCAGCGGGTGTCAATTTTTCGACTGTCGACTGCCGACTGTCGGCTGCCGACTTGTTTTTGTCAGTCATATCGAATCCTCGGGTCCAGCCAGGCGTACATCAGGTCGGACAATAGATTCCCCAACAGCGTCAACAGGGCCGAGATGATGCCGATCCCCATCACCAAAGTGTAATTGCGGGACATGATGGCCTCGTAATTCAACCGGCCCATGCCAGGCCAGCTGAAAATGGTCTCGATGATGGTGCTTCCCCCGATCAGGGCGGGGAGGGAGAGGCCGATCAGGGTCACGATGGGGATCAGGGCGTTGGGCAGGGCGTGCCGGAAGAGGACTTGGAACTCCGAGAGGCCCTTGGCCCTGGCCGTGCGGATATAGTCCTGCCGAATCACCTCCAACATGCTGGTGCGGGCGTAACGCGAGATGGAGGCCAGACCCCCAAAGGTCGTCACCACCAGGGGCATGAGCAGGTGGAGGAACATGTCCCAAAGCCTTTCATACCAGGGCAGGTACTCGGACCCGATTCCCGACATCCCGGAAACCGGGAGCCATCCCCAATGGACCCCCAGTACCAGCATCAGCATCAGGGCCAGCCAGAAGGTCGGGGTGGCAAAACCGATGAAGGAAAAAACGGTGATGAACCGGTCCTGCCAGCGGCCTTGGTAATAGGCCGCCGCCACGCCCAAGGGGACCGCGATCAGGAACAAGAGGATCTCGGACAGGCCGGATAAAAGGAGGGTGGCCGGCATCCTTTCCCCGATCACCGCCAGGACCGGCCGGTTGTCCATGAAGGAGGTGCCGAAATCCAGCGTCATCATCCCCTTGAGCCAGCGCCCATATTGGACATAGACGGGATCGTTCAAGCCGTAGACCTGGCGGAGTTTGGTGATGTAGCCGGGGTCGATTTTGGCGTTGAGGTTGACGTTCAGCGAAGCCGGATCGCCCGGCGCCAGGTGCACGATCAGGAAGCTGAGGAGGGATATCCCAAAAATCAAGGGAATCATCAGGAGGAGGCGGCGGATCAGGAATTTACGCAAGTTATAACCCCAGTCGGCAGTTTTCAGTCGACAGTCGACAGGCAAGAATTAAAACAGAACACCGGTTAGCTGTCGACTGTCGACCGCGGACTGTCGACTGCTTTATTGCGCGTATTTTTGCTGGGCGGAGGGGACGTACCATTTTTCCGGGTGCCATCCGATCCCGTTGCGGTTGGTCTCCAGCCCCTTGAACCTCTTGTGGACGGCCGGCAGGGAGTAGGGGACGTACAGGAAAGTCGCCGCCACGTCGTCGGCCAGCAGTTTATGGATGCGGCGGTAAATCTTCGCCCGCTTGCCCTGGTCCAGCGTTTCGCGGCCCGAAATTAAAAGCCGGTCCACTTCCTTATTCTTGTAATCCACCAGGTTGTATTGGTGCTCCCCCATTTGGGAGGAATGCCAGCTGAGGTAACAATCAGGCTCCGGACCGAATTGCCAGCCCATGACCATGGCGTCGTATTTCCGTTTGTTCACGTATTCGCTCAGGAGGGTGGTCCATTCCATGATCTGGGGCTGGCAATCGATACCGATGAGCTTCAACTGCTGTTGGACGATGGTGGCGATTCTTTCCCGGCTCACGTTGCCCTGGTTGGTGTAAAGCTTGAACTTGAAGACCGTTTTCCCCTTGGTCAAGAGGCCGTCCGGCCCCAACTTCCAGCCGGCTTGTTTTAAGAGGCCCTTGGCGGCTTCCGGGTCGTAGGGCAGGGGCTTCACGTCCGGGTTATTGGCCCAGGAGGTCGGCACGAAGGGCCCGGTGCAGACGCTGCCCAGGCCGTAAACGACGTTTTGGATGATGGCTTGGCGGTCGATGGCCATGGTCAGGGCCCGGCGGACCCTCACATCCTTGAAGAGGGGGTTTTCCAGGTTCCAACCGATGTAGTAATAGACGAACTGGTCGGTCTGGTACTTATTGTAATAGTCCGTGAATTTCGGGGTGTCCGTCTGGCGGGCATATTGCTCCGGCGAAAGGGTTCCGCTGGTCCAGGCGCCCATTGCGTCCGTCTCGCCCTTGAGCAGGCTTAAGAATTCCGAGGACTGGTCGGGGATGATCCTCATGATGAATTTCTTGACGCGGGGCTTCCCCTCCCAATAATCCGGATTCGCCTCCAGGACGATCTGTTGGGCTGATTTCCACTCGGAGAACTTGAAGGGCCCCGTGCCGACCGGGTGCCGGTTGAACTCGTCGTAATGGTTGATGTCCTTCCCTTCCAATAAATGCTTGGGAAGAATGGAGGTAAAGGTGTTCGTCAGGGCTGGAGCGAAGGCTTTCTTGTAGGTCACCTTCACCACGTAGGGATCCATGATCTCCACGTCCTTGATGTATTGGTAATCCGCGCCGTAGGGGGTGTTCACCGTGGGATCGGAAAAAACCTTCCAGGTAAAGACCACGTCATTGGCGGTGAATTCCACGCCGTCATGGAACTTGACCCCCTTGCGGAGATTGTAGGTGACGATTTTCCCGTTTTTGGAAACGGACCATTTTTCCGCCAGGCATGGTTCCAATTGGAGATTTTTGTCGTAGCGGAGCAGGCCGTTGAAAACCAGGGCGTCGATATCCCCCCCCGAATTCTCGCTCACCAGCGCGGGATTAAGGGTCTTGGCGTCGCCGATGGCCGATTCCACCAGGATGTCCCCGTCCACCGCGGGACCGTCCTGGGCGTAGATCTTGGGGTCTTTTTTGGAACAGCCGGCGAGGATCAGCATCACCAGAGTTAAGGCCATAGCCGATTTTCGGAACATTAGGAACACTCCTAAGAAAGAATAAAACCAAGGATAAGCCCATTTAGCCACAGATGAACACGGATGAACTCAGATAAAGAACAAATCAAAACTGTTGGTTTAACTAAAATCTTTTAAGCCATCCGTGTTAATCCGTGGCAACAAGGCCTTGTCCGAGGTCACGCTCCGTGGCACTTCTTGAATTTCTTCCCGCTCCCGCAGTAGCAGGGGTCGTTGCGGCCGACCTTCGGCTCCTCGCGGCGGATGGTGGCGACTTTCTGGGGCTGGGCTTGGGGCCCGCCTTCCGGCGGCATTTCCCAAGGCTGGCCGCCCATGGGCGCTCCCAGGGGAGGCGTGTTGCCCCCCATCAATCCCATGGGCTGGGGCGGAGCCTGCGCCGGGGCCTGGGCCATGGCGGCCCTGGGATCGAAGTCCGGATGCTCTTCCTTGATTTGTTTCGGCTGGTTCGCGGCGAAGAGGTTCTCCATCGAATCCACGCTTTGCACGAGGAACAGGATCTTCAAGGCCTCTTCCTTCACCCGTCCCACCAGCTCCTGGAACATGGCGAATCCCTCTTTTTTATACTCGATCAAGGGATCCTTCTGTCCGTAGGCCTGCAGGCCGATGCCTTCCTTCAAGTGGTCCATGCTGAGCAAATGGTCTTTCCATTGGTTGTCCACGATTTCCAGGAGGATGGCCCGCTCCAGGCTCCTCATCACCTCTGGCGTCAGGGATTTTTCCTTATGCTCGTAGGCCTTGATCACTTCTTCCTTGAGCGCGTCATAAAGGGCTTCGCGGTCCACCAGGCGGAGGTTTTCTTCCTTCCAATCCAGCGGGCGCTGGAACACGCCGTTGAACCATTTTTTCAAGCCTTCCAGGTCCCACTCATCGGGTCTTTGCTTCTCGGGCGCGTAGGTGTCCACCCCCAAAACCGCCACGTCGTCCAGGATTTCCAACAGGTGGGGCCGGATGTCCGACTCGCGCAGGACGCGGTTGCGTTCCTTATAGATGACCTCGCGCTGCTTGTTCATCACGTCGTCGTATTCCAGCAGGTGCTTGCGGATGTCGAAGTTGTGGCCTTCCACGGCCTTCTGGGCCCTTTCGATGGATTTGGAGACCCAGGGGTGGGAGATGACCTCGCCCTCCTCCATGCCCAATTTGCCCATCCAATTCTTCAGGCGGTCGGACCCGAAAATGCGCATCAGGTCGTCTTCCAAGGAAACGTAAAAGCGGGAGAGGCCCGGGTCGCCTTGGCGGCCGGCGCGCCCGCGCAGCTGGTTGTCGATGCGGCGGCTCTCGTGGCGCTCGGTCCCGAGCACGGCCAAGCCCCCCACTTCCTTGACGCCGGGGCCCAGCACGATGTCCGTGCCGCGGCCGGCCATGTTGGTGGCGATGGTGACCGCGTCGGCCTGGCCCGCCAGGGAGATGATTTCCGCCTCCCTTTCGTGGAATTTCGCGTTCAAGACCTCGTGCTTCACTCCGTTTTTCTTGAGCATATGGGAGAGCATCTCATTCTTCTCGATGGAGACCGTCCCCACCAGGACCGGCTGGTGCTTGGCGTTGAGCTCCTTGATTTCCTTGGCGATGGCCTCGAACTTTTCCCTTTCGGTGCGGTAGACCGCGTCCGAGTCGTCGAGGCGGACCATGGGATTGTGGGTCGGAATGCCGATGACGTCCAGCCGGTAGATTTGCTGGAATTCGGCGGCTTCGGTCTCGGCGGTCCCCGTCATGCCGGAAAGCTTCTTGTACATGCGGAAAAAGTTTTGGAAGGTGATGGTGGCCAGGGTTTGGTTTTCCGCCTCGATCTTGACCTTTTCCTTGGCCTCCAGGGCCTGGTGGAGTCCGTCGCTGTAGCGGCGGCCCTGCATGAGGCGTCCGGTGAACTCGTCGACGATGACCACTTCCCCGTCCTTGACGATGTAGTCCACGTCCTTCTTGAAGATGACATGGGCCTTCAAGGCCTGGTTGACATGGTGGACCAGCTGGACGTTCTTGTGGTCGTAGAGATTGTCGACCTTGAGGAGCTCTTCCACGTGCCGGACGCCCTTTTCCGTCAGGAAGGCGGACCTGGTCTTTTCCTCGGTGTCGTAATCCAATTCCTTGCCCTTTTTGAGGGCCGGGATGATGCGGTCGATCTTGTAATAGAGGTCCGTGGATTCCTCGCTGGGGCCGGAGATGATCAGCGGCGTCCTGGCCTCGTCCACCAGGATACTGTCCACCTCGTCCACAATGGCGAAATGGAGGGGGCGCTGGACCGTGTACTCCAGGGAAGTGGCCATGTTGTCGCGGAGATAGTCGAAGCCCATCTCGTTGTTCGTGCCGTAGGTGATGTCGCAGGCGTAGGCTTCCTTGCGCTGCTGGTAATTAAGCCCGTGCTTGATGACCCCGGTGGAGAGTCCCAGGAAGGCGTAGATGTTGCCCATGCCCTTGAAGATGCCCCGGCCCAAGCTGTCGCGCTCGGCGAGGAAGTCGTTGACGGTGACGACATGGACGCCCTTGCCTTCCAGCGCATTGAGATAGACGGGAAGGGTGGCGACCAAGGTTTTCCCCTCGCCGGTTTTCATCTCCGCGATCCGGCCCGAGTGCAGGACCATGCCGCCGATCAATTGGACGTCGAAATGGCGCATGCCCATCACCCGCTTGGAGGCTTCCCGGACGACGGCGAAGGCCTCGACGAGGAGGTCGTCCAAGGTCGCGCCCTTGGCCAGACGCTCCCTGAACTCGTTGGTTTTTTCCCGGAGCTGGGCGTCGGAGAGGGCTTGAATTTGGGGCTCGAGGGCGTTGATCTCCTGGACCTTGGGCCAGAGTTTTTTGACTTCCCGCTCGTTTTTGCTGCCGAACAACTTCGTTAAAACCGTGCCGATCATGTTGCCTCGTTTTTATAGTAAAGGGGTTGAAAAGAGGGTTAAGTATAAGGAGTTTGGCGGGGAGGTTCAAGGTTGGAAAACCGCCCCCCGCCATCCGCCCTCAGCCCTCCGGGGCAACAAAAACGAACAACTTTAAGGCTTTAATCTTTGCCGGTTGCCGTGGATTTTTGCGGAGAGCGGACAGCGGAGGGCGGAGGGCTGATTTTATCTTCCAGTCGTTTTATCTTTTCCCGGATCGCCGCCGAATCCTTGTCCTGGTCCAGGGCCTTGACCTGGGATTCCCGGGACAGCATCCTTAGTTGGGCCGCCTGCCACTCGTTATAGGCCAGCTTCCGTTTCTCGACGGCCAATTGGAATTCCAGCTCGGCCCTTTCCTTTTGCCCCTTCGCCTGCTCCCTGGCGCCCTTTACGGCTTTCGTCCATTTCTTGTAGGCCCGCTTGGCGCGCTGGTCATAGAGGGTGGTTTCCAAACGGGTCTTGTCCCAAAGGTCCTTGAACTTCTGGACTTGCTCCTTGGATTCGTCCAGCGCGCGGGCGGCCGCGTCAAAGGCCGAATCCGCGGAAGGCGTCGGCGAAGGACCGGCAAAGGCGAGGCCATTTAGCCACAGATGAACACAGATGAACAGGGATACCCCAATGAAGAACCTTTGGTTTTTAAAAAGTCTCATTGAAAAAAAAGAACTAATAGATTCTCTCTCCTTAAAACCCAAACAATGGTTTGCTTTACGCCATCCGTGTTTATCCGTGTTCATCCGTGGCTAACTTCCTTTATGCTTTTTGATGAGCTTCTCGAATTCTTCCTCGGTCAATATCTCCACGCCCAGCTCCTTGGCTTTTTTCAGCTTGGAACCTGCCGCCTCGCCCGCCACCACATAAGTGGTCAGCTTCGACACCGAGCCGGAGGCCTTGGCGCCGAGCTTCTTCACCAAACCCTCGCCCTCGGAGCGGCTGTAGCCCTTGAGCTCGCCCGTGAACACGAAGGTCTTGCCGGTGAAGGGCTGTTCCCCCGAGGGCTCCTCCTCTTTCAACCGCTTGAAATTCACCCCGCCCTTTTCGAGTTTCTTGAGGATTTTAACATTGGCCCCATTGGCAAAGAAAGCCGCGATGGAATGGGCCACAATGGGGCCGATACCGTCGATAGCCGTCAATTCCTCCTCCGAGGCGGCGCTGACAGCCCATAGGTCCTTGTACCGGGACGCCAAGATCTCGGCCACATGGACTCCCACATGGCGGATCCCCAAGCCGAACAACAACCGCCCCAGCGTCCTTTGGCGGCTCTCCTCGATCTGTCCCACCAGGTTTTGAGCGGACTTTTCCGCTTTCCGCTCCAGGTCGGCTACGTCCGATTCCTTCAATTGATAAAGCCCCGCGTAATCCCGGATGAGTTTCTCCTCCAACAGCTGCTTGACCACCGCCGGGCCGGCGCCCCGGATATCCATGGCGTCACGCCCGCAAAAATGCTCAATGCGCCTTTCCAACTGGGCCCCGCAGGCGGCGTTCTCGCATCGCCAAGCCGCCTCACCCTCTTCCCTCTCGAGTTTCGAGCCGCAGACGGGGCAAGTGGTCGGCATTTTAAATATTTTTTCGGAACCTTTTCTTTTTTCGGGCAGGGACCGGAGGATTTTGGGGATCACCATGCCGCCCTTTTCGACGAGGACACGGTCCCCCACCCTCAAATCCTTGCGCTTGATCTCATCCTCGTTATGGAGGGTCGCCCGGCTGACCGTAGTGCCTTCCAACGAGACCGGCTCCAATTCCGCCACGGGCGTGATGGCGCCGGTACGCCCAACCTGGAGCGTAATAGCTTTCAAGGTTGTTTCGCCCTGTTGGGCGGCGAATTTAAAGGCGATGGCCCAGCGGGGAATCTTGGAGGTTGTTCCCAATTTTTCCCTTTGGGAGAAGGAATTGATCTTGAGTACAACCCCGTCGCAGTCAAAACCGATCTTGTCCCGCTTGGCCTGGTATTCCTCGCAATAGGCATGGACCTGGCCGATGTTTTTGCAAAGGCGGTAATGGGCGTCCTCGGGGAATCCCATTTTTTTCAGCCACTCCAGGCTTTCGTCCTGGGTGTCGAAGGGGAGTTTGCCGGGGGAGAAGACATAATAAAGGAGGATATGCAGGGGCTTTTTCGCGGCCTCGGCCGGATCAATGGTCTTGAGCGTTCCGGAGGCCGTATTACGGGGATTGGCGAACAAGGGAAGATCCTCCCTTTCCCTTTCCCGGTTCACCGCCTCGAAGTCCTTGGCGGTAAAAAAAACCTCACCACGGATTTCCACCCGGTCCGGGATATTCGCGCCCTTTAACTTCAAAGGAAGCCCCTTGATGTTTCGCACGTTTTCCAAAACATCGTCGCCCTTTTCCCCGTCGCCCCGGGTGATGGCGTGGGTCAATAAACCCTTTTCATAAACCAACTCGATGCTGACTCCGTCGATCTTGAGTTCGCAGACATATTGGTACTTTTCATCCCCCAAGCTTTTCCGGACCCTTTCGTCGAATTCCTGGAGCTCCTCCAGCGAATAGGTGTTGTCCAGGGACAACATGGGGACCCGGTGGGAGATGGTCTTGAAATGCTTGCCGGTGGTTTCGGAAACCTTCTGGGTCGGGGAGTCCCGGTTGACGAGGGAGGGATATTCGGCTTCCAGGTCCTTGAGCTCCCGGTAGAGGCGGTCATACTCGAAGTCGGTGATTTCAGGCGCGGCCTTGTCGTAGTAAAGGGTGTCGTGGTGCCGGATCGTCGCGCGGAGCTTCTCCACGCGTTTCTTGGTTTCGGGGGTTGGCTTGGTTTCCATGGGGTTATTTTAAATCAAAATGGACACAACTGAACAAAAAGACAAAAGAATCAACCCCGCCCCTCACCCTTTATCCCTCTTCCGCAAGGGGCAAGGGAAAATATTTCAACCAACCACTTGGACGGTTAGGGTTTGAAAAAGGTTCTACTTCCCCGTTTTCAACCTCTGGGCGAGGTAGTCGGGCAGGCCGGCTTCCAGCGTTTTCTTGACGGTCGTCTCGTAGTCGTAGTCCAGGCGGCGGATGGAAAGTTTCTTGGAGGAGGAGTCGTACATGACGTAGCAGGTCTGGGGATTCCCGTCCCTTGGCTGTCCCACGCTGCCCACGTTCACCAGGTAGCGGCAGTCCTTTTGGAGGGTATATTCCTGCCGTTCCAGGATCTCGACCGATCCGTCCGGTTTCTGCTCGGCGATAAAGGGCTTGTGCACGTGGCCGAAAAAACAGACGAAACCCTGGAAGTAGCGGAAGTTACGCTCCACATCCTCCTTCTGGATCAAATAATGCCATTCCTCGCTTTGAAAGGGGGAAGCGTGAACCAATTGGATCTCACCGATTTCCTCATTCATCCTCAAGTTCTCCAAAAACTGGAAGTGCCTGGGTTTTAAGCGCTTCCGGGTCCAGTGGATGGCCTCGGCGGCGGGCTGGTTGAATTTGGAAAGGGGGGTTTGGCCGATACAGGCGGCGTCATGGTTGCCAAGGATTAGCTTCCAGCAATGAAGGGACTCAATGAGCTCGATGACTTCCACGGGGTTGGAATAGTAGCCGACAAAATCCCCCAGGCAGAGGTATTCCTCGGCCCCTTCCGCCTTCATGGCCCGGGCCACCACCGTCATGGCTTCCAGGTTGCTGTGAACGTCCGAAAAAAGTCCGTAGCGCATGGGACCCATTTTAGCAGGTATCAGGTACCAGTTGTCAGGTCCCAGGCAAAAAAGAAAACCTTTTGGATATAAAGGTTTTACCGGCACCTTGAACCTGGTACCTCGTTTTTTTAGCGGATTTTCTTCTGGAGTAAATAGCTGAGGATCCTCAGGCGGTTTTCCTGGCTTTCGTTGTAGGCCCAGAATTGCCGCAGGAGGGGAAACTGGGGGGAATTCTGGTTGAGCTGGCAGGCCATTTCGCCGTCGATCTTTTTGACCATGGCCACCAATCCCAGCTTTTCCAGCTTGTGGACGGGTTTTTGGAGCTCCTCCGCCGGCCTGCCCAGCATTTGGGCGACCCGCGACGGCGTTTCCATCTCGCCGGTCTTTTTGGAGCAAAAGATCAGCAGGTCCCACATGACGAAGGAATCCACCACTTCGTCGATGAAGGCTCGAATGTCCGCTGGAATGTCAATTTCCAATTAAATCTCCAAACCTATTCACCGCGAAGTTCACAAAGGCCGCGAAGTAAAGATTCCGCCTTAAAACAAAAGATGAATGCCTCACTTCGTGACCTTCGTGTACTTCGTGGTTAAATCTTCTGCTTGTCCAGCTTGTCCAAGATCCCGTTGACGAATTTGCTGGACTCGTCCGTGCTGAACCTTTTGACGATCTCGATGGCCTCGTTGATAGCAACCGACTTCGGAATTTCCATGTCATAAACAATCTCGAAAGCCGCCAATCTCAGGATATTCCGGTCCACCGCCGCCATCCGGGAGAGATCCCAGTTTTCGGCCAGGTTCCTTAAGTGCTTATCGATATCCGCCAGCTTGTCCCAGGTGTTCCTGGTCATCCGAAGGGCCATCACCTTGGCCGCCTCCGGCGCGCTGGCCTGGGGCAGGAAATTCTCCTCCAGGTCCTTCAATTGGACCGTTCCCATGTCCATCTGGAACAACATCTGAAGCGCCAATTCCCTCGACCGCCTTTTCAATCCCATAGGACACCAGCTCTCAGTCGACAGTCCGCTGTCGACAGGATAAAACCACCAACTAAACTGCCGACTGTCGACCGCCGACCCTGGACTGGTTTCATTGGATTTGCTCCAACACCGAAAGAGTCTCCAACAGGGCCAGGGCCGCCTCGATGCCCTTGTTGCCGGCCTTTCCCCCGGCCCTGGCCAAGGCCTGCTCCAGGGTCTCCGTGGTCAATACCCCGAAGGCGACCGGAATCCCCGTTTTTTCCGTAAGGCGCCTTAACCCCGCCGCCACCTCCGTGCCGATGTGGGTGTGGTGGGTCGTCTCGCCCCGGATCACCGCGCCCAGCGCGATGACTCCCTTGAACTTGCCCGTCTTTAACATTTTTTGGGCCACCACCGGTATTTCCCAGGCTCCCGGGACCCAGGCCACCTCGACATCCTGATCCGCCACACCCTTGGCGGAAAGGGTTTCCAAAGCCGCCTTGAGGATCCTCTGGCTGATCATGTCGTTGTAGCGGCTCACCACCACCGCGATCCGGTGGTTGGAACTTCCGGCTTTTCCCTCAATGACTTTTGGAGCCATGCCCCGCCTTTTTCAAAATTCATCCGGCCAGCCCGAAATCCATCCAGCCCCGCCGGCTGGTCCTAGGCGAATCGGGCCGTATTGTAACCGTTCGGACAAACTTTAGTTATTTTTCTTGCTTAAAAAATGTCCCATCTTCAAACGTTTTGCGTCCATATATTTTACGTTTACCTCGTTGGGCGGAATCTCGATGGGAACCCTCTCCACCACGTTCAATCCATAACCCTCCAGCCCCACGATTTTCTTCGGGTTATTCGTCAAGAGGCGGATGTCCCTCAACCCCAAATCCACCAGGATCTGCGCGCCGATGCCGTAGTCCCGGAGATCTGCGGGAAAGCCGAGTTTTTCGTTGGCTTCCACCGTGTCCAGGCCCTGGTCCTGGAGCTGATAGGCCTTGAGCTTATTCATCAGCCCGATTCCCCGGCCCTCCTGCCTCATATATAAGACCACTCCCCGGCCTTCTTTGTCGATTTGCCTCATGGCCGCGTGCAGCTGTTCCCCGCAATCGCAGCGGAGGGAGCCGAAGACGTCGCCTGTCAAACACTCCGAATGGACCCGGACTAGGACCGGCCCGCCCTCCAGATCGCCTTTCACGAAAGCCAGGCTGTCATCGTCCTCCGTGGCGGCCTTGTAAACCAGGACGTTCCAGTCCCCCGTTTCCGTGGGCAGTGGAATTTCCAAAACCCGCCGGACCAGGTTTTCCTTTTGCCGGCGGTAGCGGATCAGCTCCGCGATGGAGATCATGGTCAGACCATGTTTTTGGGAGAAGGTTTTTAAATCCCCCAAGCGGGCCATGGTACCGTCATCCTTCATGATCTCACAGAGGATCCCGACCGGCCTAAGGCCGGCCAATTTCGCCAGATCCACGGTGGCCTCCGTGTGGCCGGCGCGGCGGAGCACTCCCCCCGCCCGGTAGCGCAGGGGAAAGACGTGTCCCGGCCGGACGAGGTCCCGGGGTTTGGAATGGGCGTCGGCCAGCACTTGGATGACCTTGGCCCGGTCCGGAGCGGAAATTCCGGTGGTCACGCCCGAGCTGGCGTCCACCGACACGGCGAAAGCCGTCCGGAAATTATCCTGCTGTTCCGCCACCATCATCGAGAGGTCCAGCCGGTCCAAATCCTCCCCCAGCATGGGCACGCAAATAAGCCCCCGGCCCTCCTTGGCCATGAAATTGACGGCCTCGGGCGTGACTTTTTCCGCGGCCATCACCAGGTCGCCCTCATTCTCGCGGTTCTCGTCATCCACCACGATGACCTGCTTCCCCGCGCGGATGTCCTCGATCGCTTGCTCGACGTTTTTCAATTCCAATTCAAAACTCGAATCCCTCACCACGAAGGCACCAAGCGCAGGAAGTTTAAAGAAAGGGCCCTAAAGTTATCCTTCTTCGTGTCTTCGCGTCTTCGTGGTAAAAATTTTTATAAATACGTATCCAAAAGCAGCCCCCGGATCTCGTCCAAGGCGGCTAAAATCCTCATCGAGTCCTGCTGGCCCGCCAGCAGCATCTGACCCAGGTTTTCCAAGGCCTCGTCCACCTTCTGCATGGTCAAATAAATCACGAACTTTCCGTCTTTTTTCTGACCGTGGCTCTCTTCCATGCGGAAGGATCCGTTCACGACCTTCTGCATGAATTTTTTGACGGCGCCCTTGTAATCCTCGAACTCCTTGCGGCCCTTGGTGGCGTAGAGCCTTTTTCCCCTCTCCTCCACCTCCACGATCAACATGCCCAGTTCGGACCGGAGGGCCGTGTTGGTCACCTTGGCGATACGCTCATTCAGGGCCGGGGCGAAAAGGGGCGCGATGGGTTGGGGCTTCTCAAACTCGCCGTCCCCTAGTTTCTCAACCTTCATGGGTTTTGTCCTCCCGGGCCTTGACGAAGGCCAGCTTTTCGACATACTTCGCCAGCATATCCACCTCAACCTGAAGATAGTCGCCGGGACCCTTGGACTTCAAGGCGGTGTTTTCCAGGGTGTGGGGAATTAAGGCGACCTCGATTTCCCGGCCCCGGACGGACGCCACCGTCAAGCTGATGCCGTCCAAGGCGATGCTCCCCTTCTCGATGACATAACGCTCCAGCGCCTCCGGAATACGGACGGTCAACCTGGCCCCTTGTCCCTCTGGTGCAACCTTGAGGATTTCCCCCGTCCCGTCCACGTGGCCTTGGACGAAATGCCCCCCCAAGGGCTCGGAAAGGGTCAAGGGCGACTCTAAATTGACCAGCGATCCCTCCCTCAACAGTCCCAGGACCGTTCGGTTTAAAGTCTCGGACACGGCCTGAAATGAAACCAACGGCGGTTCCAGCGCCACGACCGTCAGGCAGCAACCGTTCACGGAAAGGCTGTCGCCCATCCGGAGGCGGGACGCGGAGGCAGGGGCTTCCAGGGAAAGCCAAAGCTCCGGGCCCCGGAGTTCCGCCTTCCTCACTTTTCCAACTTCTTGAATGATCCCCGTAAACATCTCAACCCTTCCTTTGCCCGGTTAAAATAAAATCAGGGCCCACTTGTTCCAATTTCACGTTTTTCAAAAGGGGGGAAAGGAGAAAACCCTCCAAACCATCCCCTCCCAGCCAAGCCTTTGCACCCGGCCCCAAGATCCGCGGGGAAATAAAAATCGCGAACTCATCCACCAGCCTTTCCCGTAAAAAAGACTGATGGACCTCGCCGCCTCCCTCAACGAGGAGGGTCCGGACCTGGAGCGAGCTCAGATTTTTCAAAACAGCCTTTAACGATAACATCTTTTTCACCAAAGGAACCTGAAAAACAAGAATTCCCTTTTTTTCCAAGGCCTTTTGCCTGGTTCGGGAAGGGGCGGGCCCGGTAAATACCACCGTCCTCGCCTTTCCATCCGTCAGCCTGCTGTTTAAATCCAGGCTGAGGCCCGAGTCCAAAACCACCCTCAAGGGCCATCCGTCTTTACGGCGGTAGCCCGGCAGACGCACGGTTAGGGAGGGGTCGTCCTTCCCCGCGGTTTTGCGGCCCACCAAGATCGCGTCCACCTTTGACCTTATTTCATGGACCCTTCGGCGCGCCTTTTCCCCCGTGATCCAACGGGACCTTCCCGTGGGCGGGGAAATTTTACCGTCGGCGCTGACCGCCGCCTTCAACAGAACCCAGGGCCGTCCGGCGGACAGTCCCCGGATAAAGGACTGGTTCAATGCCGCCGCTTCCCTTTCGAGCAATCCCACCCTCACGGTTAGGCCCGCACCCCGAAGCCTTTGAAATCCCCTGCCCTTGACCAGGGGGTAAGGATCCCTCATCGCCGCGACTACTTTTTTGACACCGGCCCTCAGGATCGAGTCCACGCAGGGTGGTGTTTTACCGAAGTGGGCGCAGGGCTCCAGCGTCACGTAAAGGGTTGACCCCTTCGCCTTGGCACCGGCCATCCGGAGCGCGACTATTTCCGCGTGGGGCCCGCCATAGGGCTGGGTCGCCCCCTCGCCGACGATTCTTCCCCCCCTCACCAAAACCGCCCCCACTTTGGGATTGGGTGAAGTATAGCGGGTTTTGGTTTCAGCCAGGAAAAGCGCCCGGCGCATATACTTCTCGTCCATTCGGCTCATTCAATTTACCGTTTCAGCTGAAATTTAAAAATCAAGGCCCATTAAAAGCCCCATGAACCACGAAGGCACCAAGACACCAAGAAAGAGAAAAAAGGCGTTTACCCAAAACCTTTTCGGATGAAGTCTTTCGCCGTTCTTGGTGCCTTGGTGCCTTCGTGGTAAAAGGGTTTTATCGTTTTTATTCTTCCACAGTATGCAATAGGCGCATTTTCCAATCAAGCGGACCAGGGCGAAAAGCCTTTTCAAACAATCGGTCAGAGGTTAAAATCACCCATCTTTTTGAGATTTATTCCAACCCAGGAGCCTTTGAATGCCCACTCTCGTTTTGGTACGCCACGGACAATCCCAATGGAATCTTGAAAATAAATTTACCGGCTGGGTGGACGTCCCCTTGACGGAACAGGGCGAAAAAGAGGCCAAGCGGGCGGGGCAAAATTTAAAGGGCATGAAATTCGACATCGCCTTCACCTCGGATTTACAGAGGGCCCAAAAAACCTTGGCCATCGTGCTTCAGGAAACCGGACAAACGGGCCTTACCGTTATCAAGGACAAGGCTTTGAACGAGCGCCATTACGGGGCCCTCCAGGGCCTGGACAAGGGGCAAACCGCCGCCAAGTACGGAGAGGACCAGGTCAAGATCTGGCGAAGGAGTTACGACGTCCCTCCCCCGAAGGACGATCAGGGCTTTTCCGAGTCCCTCCAAGACACGGCCGCCCGGACCCTCCCCTATTTCGACGATAAAATCGTCCCCTATTTAAAAGAAGGCAAAAACGTCATCGTGGCGGCCCACGGCAATTCCCTGCGTTCCATCGTCATGCACCTGGAGCACCTCACCAAGGAACAGGTCCTGGAGCTGAACCTGGAAACCGCGGTCCCCAGGGTTTACGAGATGGACAAGGATTTGAGGATCTTGTCCTCAAAGGACCTGAAGTAACGCCGGTCCTCCCCTGTTCGCCCCCCGCTGTCCGCAATCCGCTATACGATTTTCCGGAGGGCGGAGGACGGAGAGCGGCGCACTCATCCCTCATTGGAGATCGCGACCCGTGACATTCCGGCTTTTATCCCTTTTACTTCTATTGGGCTGCTTTGGGGGCTGCGCTTCACCCCGTCCCCTCGTGAAACAGGCGGTCATGACGGCGCCGGCCGTCCCCTCCTTTCCCGAGCCTCCCGCCCTATCGGAAAAGGAACTTTTAGGCTTACGGATTCCCCATGGACTGGTGAACGATCCCGAATCGGGGCAATTCGCGCTCCGGGACGTGATGGAGTCCTACAACCAATTGCGGGAAAAAGCGGCCCATGACGGATGGCACCTGATCCTGGTGTCAGGCTACCGCTCCTTCACTTCCCAGCGCCGGGTTTGGAACCACTATGACAAGTCCTTCCGGAAGATGTCGAGCCTGGATGAAAAGGGGCGGGTTCGAGCCATCATGAGCACGGTCTCCGTTCCCGGCCTTTCCCGCCACCATTGGGGTACGGAATTGGACATTTCCGAGGAGACCCTCCGGGGCCAGTTGGTCAAGATCCAAGCCGATACCCCCCCTAAAGTTTTGGATTTTTACAAGTGGATGGAACAAAACGCCAGTGCCTACGGCTTTTGCCGGGTCTACCTGGGTCGCCAGGGCGCGGTCATGGACGAGCCCTGGCATTGGAGTTATTTTCCCTTTTCCAGGTTTTACGAAAGGCAATTCATGGCGATCAAGGACTTCTCCAAAATCATGGATTCGACCGTTTCGAACGTGGGCTTCCTGATGAGGAATTTCCCATGGATCCTGAAAAAAGAAATCAGCTCGGTCAACAGCGAGTGCTCCTCGGGCAACTGAGACTTTCCGGGCCGGCTAGGCCGTCCTGGTTGAGGCTGAAAAGCCGTCTTGGACCGCACCCCCGCCAAACCAATGCCTATCCATTTCTTCCTCAATAAAATAAAAAGGACCCAACCCTAAATGGGTTGGGTCCTTTCACTCATGAACGGGAGCTATAGCCGCCGTCCGCTTTTCCCTGTCCGGTTATTTTGAAGCGGGCTTCGGGGCCAATCCTTTGACGAGCGATTGAATCGACCTCACCTCCGAGATCTGATCCTTGACCATGGCGAAGGTCGTGTCGCACAAGGCAACTTTGGCGCCATCCTGCAGCTGGTCCAGGAGCTCCATCCCACCGGAAATGGAGAGGCTTTCCCAAATGTACTTTTCCCCCATAAAGCCCTCGTTCTTGATGGTTTTATAAGAGACCGCCCCTGGTTTTACCTGGATCTTTTGGCCCGAGGGAAGCACCAATAAAACATCCGTGCACTTATCCAATTGCTGGACTTGGTTCCCGCTGAAGGGCTTGTAGTCATCCTCTTGTTTGGTGCCGAAAAGGGAATCCTGGTTGGCCTTCTGCATGAGGCCTGCCATCCGGTTGAAGGAAACCACGATGGCGACGGGATTGTTCGGATCAAAGGACTTTCCCGGAACGGTCGCCGCGATGCCGATCTTCAGGTTGTCCGAAGCGCTGGTGCGTGCCGGCGCGCCTGGACCCAAATCATCCTTGGGCTTGATGATCGTATTTTCCCGCACATCGTCATATTTGACGTTGAACCAATCCGTATGAAGGTCGATTTTTACGGTTGGGGTCGGCTTCACCGGCGTCGTTTCAGGAACCGTTCCCTCCGCCCGAACATATCCAAAAACCAATAGGAAAATAACGGTGAACAAACGGCAGAACAAATTCATATTAAACCTCCGTTGATTAATTTTGAGACTTTTACCACAAGGTTCGGGTTATTAAAAGGCAACCCTAGCCTTTCCAACAAACCCTTTGTAAATCCCCCGGTCCATTCCCGGTATGACGCAAATCAGGCATCGGGGAACAAAGGGTCTAGACGGCCAATTCCCGCCGACAGGTTTTGGACGGCTTTATACCACCATCCCTTTGTCGATTCGAAAGCGGCGTCAAACTCTTCCTTCACCTTCACGGCCTGGATAAGCCCGGCCGAACCCTTCTTATTTTCCCCATCTCCCGATCCATTGCAAGCCCCTTCCCGGACAAAAACAGGGCTCCCTTTGGACCACCCCCCCGGATCACTTTTTTAAACCAATGACCTGGAGGGGTTTGTGGGAGAGACTGACGGTCAGGCGGTCCCCCAACTTGAAAGGAACCACCAGGTTCGCGCCGTCCACGAAGATCCGCCCCTCCTTCATCCGGGAAACCAATTCCAGGTTCTGGCCCCTGGCCAAAATCCCCTTCACGAGCCGGCGGGGGCCGAATTTCTTTTGGTAGGCCTCACGGACCACATATTGGAATTTGGGCAGGGTCACGGGCATGGCCTTCCCGCCGGCGGACAAGATGGCGGCGGTGGAGCCGGCGGCCGAGCTGATCCAAACACCGCTGGATAGCTGTTCCTCCACCCGGCTGCCCACCCGGAGGAGGTAACGCGATGTCCCGGCCGGGCTTTGGGTCGTCACCAATAAATCATTCAGGACCAGCCATGGGTTTGCCCTGCCGTTCACCTCAAACTCCAGACGAGGGACGGAAAGGGGTTTGAGCCGCCCTGAGAGGTAAGAGGATAAAATCCCTGGAAATTTTTTAACATCACAGCCGCTAAACCGGGCCACGCTTCGCAGGGGATCCGAATTCACCCCCAACACCGGGATCTTTACCACCTGATGGGAGGCATCCAGCAAGGTTCCGTCCCCCCCGACGGAGATCACGAATTGGTAGCGCCGGTCCACGCCCCTTAACCGGCGGACCCGGTCCCTGGAAACCCAGTCGGCGGAAATTCCACCGGCCCTCAGGACCGCCTTGACTCCGGCTAAGGTGTCGTTCTGGCGCTGGTGGCTCCCCCGGATCACTTTCCAATAGTTCCCCTTTTTCAAGGAACGGACCAATTGCCTCGAGGAGAGGAACCGCCGGTAGGCGCTTTCCTTATAGACGACTAGGACCCGTGGCTTGTGCATAAGCTCGCGCCTCAATTATTTTTATTTGAACAAGGAGGAAAAACCCACCCGGATCATCATCACCGCATAGGCGGAAAGAAGAAGCGCCGCCAATTTGGAAACGACCAGGGAGCCTGTCACGCCCATCCATCGGATCAACCGGGTGGAAAAGGCGAAGACTCCCCAGGCGACCATCAGGTTCGCCACCAGGCAAAGAGCGACGGCTGAAAAGGAAAAGCGGTCCCGGAGCAGAAGCAGGGTCGTCAAAACCGCCGGGCCCACGAGAAGGGGTATGCCGATGGGTACCACTCCCATCCCCTGCAGGTCCCTGCCTTGGAATATTTTTTGGTTCAGGACGATGTCCCTCAAGGCGACCAGGAGAATGAGCAATCCTCCGGCGATTTGGAAATCGCCGTTTTTCAGTCCCAAGGCGCTTAACACCAGGGGACCCAGGGGAATAAAAAGAAGGCCCACCAGCCCCGCGGTTAAAACCGACAGGGTCAGCACTTGGTTTCTTTTGCGCGGGGAAAGATTGGAAGTGATTTGGACGAAGGCCGGGAAAACCCCCAGGGGATCCATGGCCACGAAGAGGGGGAGAAAAAGGCTTAAAAGCTCGGAAAAGGACATGGGAAATTTTACCGAAAACTTGCGTGAATCACAACGCGCTTGAGGGCCCCTGCGGGGCCCCCAGTCGACGGTCTTTGGAAAACTAGCGCAAGGAACGGATTAATCAACCCGCAGTCCAAGCGTGAAAGATCGCCGAATTAACCGGCGTTCACATTTTGGTTGCAGTTGTTGTGGCCGTAGGTGGTTTCGTCGAACTTCATGTAATTGAGGTTCTCACTGTTGTAAATGAACCAGAAGTTCAAACCGCCCCCGGAGCTGGACCCGCCGGTGCAATAAAAGGGTGAATTGGGATCCACTTGGAGCCAGACCATCCCGTTATTCCCGCTGGGAGTCGTCACGCCCTTGACCACGTAGATGTCCCCTGCCGCCATCCCCCCGTT
>CAZUXW010000047.1:0-24160 GCA_964624625.1 uncultured bacterium | reverse complement strand
ACAGGTTGTATAGTTCGAAGGAGTTATCCCCAAGCCCTTACCAAGCCCTATAAACCGTTGATGGAGGCAGAATGACGCCTGTAAGTTCCCCTCCAACGGAACCAGAAGCTTCCACTTCCCCCTTTTATGGGCTGATCCAGCAAATACCCCTCCAATGTTTTGAGCAGGAAAGATTTCTCCAGTCGGAAATCTTAGGCGTCCAAGTCTACCCCGAGAAATCCATCCTGGTCCTGCGGTTGAAAATGACCGCCCCCGTTCCCCCTGAGACCTACGCCAGCGTCAGCCAATACTTAAAGGAAAGCCTGCCCGATGTGGGCCGGGTGGTGCTGGACGTGCACTATGGACCTTCCGTCATCACCCCCGCCGACTATATCGCCGCCCACGAGAAGGACCTGATTTTTTGCCTGATTGAGGAGGCGGATATCGCCGAGGGCTGGTTTTCCCATTACCGTTTTGAGGCGAAGGACCTCAACCTATCCTTCCAGGTTCCCCATGAGCTGGCCCGACAACAGCTGGACCGCAAACAATGCGTGAAATTCCTCGAGGAAATCCTCAAAAAACGCTGCGGCGCTGACGTCAAGGTCCAATTGGGAATCAACGCCGCGCTCATGCCGGAAATCCCCACGGTCCAAGCCGCGGAAACGCCCGCCGATTTCAAACCGGCGGGTCTCCAGCCGGTTCTGGTCTTCGGGCGTAAAATTTCAGAAGAACCCCAGTCCATGAACGTCAATGACGAGCAAAACGGCTTCGTGGCCCAAGGCGAAGTCATCATGTACGAGGCTTTTCAAACCCGCAGCGGCCGGTTCCTGGTGAAGATGACCATCACCGATTACAACGATTCGCTGGACGTTATTTTTTTCCACGAGAACGACGGGAAGTACAAGAACGGGGTGAAGGAAAGGGATTGGGTCAGGGTCCGGGGCGATTTGCGGTTCAATAAATACTCCGCCGAGGACCTGGTCTTGAATGTGCGCGACATCATGAAGATCCCCCCTCCCGAGTCCCGCATGGACCGGGCCGCCGAGAAGCGGGTGGAGCTCCACTGCCATACCCAGATGAGCCGGATGGACGGCCTCTCCAAGATTGAGCGCCTCATTGAAAGGGCCGCCAAGTGGGGCCACTCGGCGATCGCCATCACGGACCATGGGGTGGTTCAGGCCTATCCGGAAGCCAAGGCCGCCGCTAAAAAGAACGGGATCAAGCTGATTTTGGGCATGGAAGGCTACCTGGTGGATGAGTTTAAAAAGGAACGCGGCATGCCCATCTACCACATCATCCTTTTGGTGAAGAACAAGGTGGGCCTCAAAAACCTCTATAAGCTGGTTTCCGAAAGCCACATGAAATATTTCTATAAACGGCCCCTGATTCCACGGGCCCTTCTGGAGCAATATCGGGAAGGCTTGGTCGTGGGCTCCGCCTGCGAACAGGGCGAAATTTGGCAGCACTTGCTGCACAAGGACAAGCCGCTGGAGGAGGTCGTTCCCTTTTACGATTACGTGGAAATCCAACCCTGCGCCAACAACGAGTTCATGATCCAGGACGGCACGGTCAAGAGCATGGAAGAGCTTCAAAGCCTGACCAAGGTCCTTTATGACACCGGTAAAAAAATGGGGAAAATGGTCCTGGCCACGGGGGACTCCCACTTCATCGAGCCCCAGGACGAGGTTTACCGGAGAATCCTTCAGTCGGGCATGGGTTACGGCTTGGAGCGCCAGGCCCCGCTCTATTTCAAGACCACGGATGAGCTGAAAAAGGATTTCGACTATTTTGACGAGGCCACCGTCCACGAGCTGGTGGTGACCAACCCCCGCAAGGTCTCGGAGATGATCGAGGATGTGGAGCCCCTGCCGACCCAGACCCTTTCGCCCATGTGGGAGGGGGCGGATCAGGAGCTGCGCGACATCGCCACCGCCCGGGCCCACCAGCTTTACGGCGAAACTCTCCCGGATTTCATCGAGAAGCGGTTGAACAAAGAGCTGGACGCCATCATCAATAATAAATTCGCCACCCTGTATGTCATCGCCATGAAGCTGGTGAAAAAGTCCCTCTCCGACGGATATATCGTTGGAAGCCGGGGGAGCGTGGGAAGTTCTTTTGTGGCGTTCCTCAGCGGCATCACCGAGGTCAACCCCCTGCCGCCCCATTGGATCTGCCAGCAAGGCCATTACCACGAGTTCCCGGAGAACGCCTCTTCCGCCGCGGGAGTGGACATGCCGTCGAAGAACTGCCCGAAGTGCGGCAAGGAGATGGCCCGGGACGGATTTTCCATCGCCTTCGAGGTCTTCATGGGATTTAAGGGCGACAAGATGCCGGATATCGACCTGAACTTTTCCGGGGAGTACCAGCACATCGCGCACAAATACGTGGAGGAGCTTTTCGGCAAGGACCATTGTTTCCGCGCCGGCACCATTTCGGCGGTCCAGGACCGGATCGCCTTCGGGTTCGTGAAAAAATTCATGGAAGAGGCCGGCCGCAAGGCGCGCAACGCCGAGCTGAACCGCATGGTCAAGGGCTGTTCGGGCGTCTCCAAAACCACGGGACAGCATCCGGGGGGGATCGTGATCCTCCCCAAGGAAATGGAAATCACCGACGTCTGCCCCGTGCAGTTCCCGGCGGACAATAAGGACGGGGACGTCATCACCACGCATTTCGATTACAACAGCATGCATGACTGCCTGGTGAAGCTCGACATCCTGGGCCATGACAATCCCACCAGCCTTAAAAGGCTGGAGAGCATGACGGGCGTCTCCCCGGTGGGGATCGCCTTGAATGACGCCCCCACGATGAGCCTCTTTTCGGGGGTCAAGGCTTTGAACCTGAAGGAAAAAATCGACAAGGATCTTGGCACCCTGGGCGTGCCGGAATTCGGGACCAATTTCGCCATGGACATGCTGAAGGACACGAAGCCCACGAAGTTCGAGCATCTGGTCCGGCTCTCCGGTTTGGCCCACGGTACGGACGTTTGGCTCGGCAACGCGCAGGAGCTGATCAAAAAGGGGACCGCGACCCTCTCCACGGTTATTTCCACCAGGGACGACATGCTCAACGACCTCGTCGCCAAGAAAATGGACGAGGCCCAAGCCTTCAAGATCATGGAGGACGTGCGCAAGGGAAAGGGCCTGAAACCCGAATATGAGCAGGCCATGGCGGCGGCTAAGACACCCTCTTGGTACATCGAAAGCTGCCGCAAGATCAAATATATTTTCCCCAAGGCCCACGCCGTGGCCTATTGCATCATGAGTTTCCGCATCGCCTACTTCAAGGTCCACCATCCCCAGGCCTTTTACGCGGATTATTTCACCAACAAGGTATCGGGCTTTGACGCGACGGTGGCCTGCGACGGATTGGGCAGGGTGAGGGACCGCATCAAGTTGATTCGCTCCATTGAAAAGCCGACAGCCAAAGAACAGGACGAGGCGTCGGTGTTGGAGGTGGCGGAGGAAATGTACGCGAGGGGGTTCAAGTTCCTGCCGGTGGACCTCTTCAAATCGATCGCCCACCAGTTTCAACTGGAAGAGGGGGCGATCCGGCCGCCCCTGATTGGTTTGCCGGGCCTAGGGGAAACCGCCGCCGAGGCGATCGTGGAGGAGCGCAAAAAGGGCCCCTTTAGCTCCATTGAGGATTTGGTGGAAAGGTGCGGGGTGAATAAGAACGTGGTCGAGATCCTTAAAACCCACGGCTGTCTGAAGGATATTCCCGACTCCAAGCAAGTTTCCCTCTTTTAACCGGGGCTTTTCCAAAAAAACCTTTCATTTTCAGCCATTTAGGGTCTTGCCCCTTGCCATCCCCAAACCTTTCTGATAAAACAGACGTGAATTTAAGGCAGTCCCAAGAAGTGGGCCCTTTCCAGGCCTACTTTTTTTTTCTCATTTTTTAGCCTTCGATGGGCCGGTAACAAGTTCGCGGGATTCATGAACGGCCGAAAGGCCGTTTGTCGTTTAAGGGGAAAGGCGTCATGGGTCAGTTGGATGGACCGAAGGTTTCCCAGCTTCAGGAAATCGCCGAAGCTGTGGTGAAGGATAATTTTTTAGAGCTCTTTGAGCTTAAAAGCAGGCCCCAGGGGGGCAAGCTCGTGGTGACGGTGGTGATTGATAAAAGGACCGGTCCAATCACGGTGGAAGATTGTTCCGTCGTCAGCAGGGACCTGGAAAAGCGGCTCGATGAGCTGGACTTGATCGAGACGGCTTATTTGCTGGAAGTGTCATCGCCGGGGTTGGACCGCCCCTTAAGGCATTTGGAAGATTGTGAAAGATTCAAGGGCCGGACGGCCCAGTTTGTGTTTCACGAGCTGATGGAGGGTCAAATGACCCTGCAGGGAAAGCTCGGGGAAGTCGTTGAGGGGAAAGTGGAAGTCAGGCTGGATAAGAACCGGAATATTTTGGTTCCTTTCGCGGCGGTAAAATCCGCCCGGCTGGTAGTGGAACTGTAGTAACAACGCCAACAAGAACAAGGGGATGTCATGGGTAACGAATTAGCCTTGGTCATGAGCCAACTCGAGCACACCAAGCGTATCGACAAGAAAAAACTTGTCGAGGCGATCCAAGCCGCTTTGTCCACCGCCGCCAAGAAAATCTACGGCATGGGCCAGGAAGTGGACGTGGAGTTCGACGACGTTAACTATGAGTTCAAGGCCTTCTACCTCAAGGAAGCCGTGGAAACGGTCACCGACCCCGGCATACAAATGACGCTGGCCGAAGCCCGCAAGTTCAGCCCCGGAGCCCAGTTGGGCGAGGTCATCAAGGTCCGCATCCCCGCGGAGCAGTTCGGGCGCATCGCGGCCCAAACGGCCAAACAAGTCATTGTCCAGAGGGTTCAGGACGCCGAGCGCCAGAGCGTTTACGACCAATTCAAGGAAAAAGAGGGGGACCTCATCACCGGCAGCGTGCTTCGCTATGAGGGGCGCAACGTCATCGTCTCCCTCGGCGACGCCGAGGCCCTCATGCCGGCCAAGGAACAGGTTCCGCGCGAGCGCTACTCCACGGGCGAGCGCATGAAGTTCCTCGTCCTGGAAGTGCGAAAGACGGTCAAGGGACCCGCCATTATCGTCACCCGGGCCCATCCCAATTTAGTCCGGAAGCTTTTCGAGTTGGAAGTGCCGGAGATATACGAAGGCGCGGTCAAAATCGAGAGCGTCGCCAGGGAGGCGGGGGCCCGAACCAAGATATCCGTGCGCGCCATGGGGGATGACCGCATTGACGCGGTCGGGGCCTGCGTGGGCGTCAAGGGCATCCGCGTGCAAAATATCGTGGACGAGATCCGCGGCGAAAAAGTCGACATCGTCCGCTGGGACGAGGAGCCCCACAGCTACCTCGCCAACTCCCTCTCGCCGGCCAAAATCTCCCGGATCGTCTTTCACCCCGAGATTCCTTCGGCGGAAGTGATCGTTCCCAACGACCAATTGAGCCTGGCCATCGGCAAAAAAGGCCAGAACGCCCGCTTGGCGGCCCGGTTGACCGGGATCAAAATCGACATCAAGAACGAGGAACAGCACGCGGGCGAGGAGAGGGCCAGAATGGACGCCCACTTCCAGGAAATTCAACAGGAGGTGCCGGCCGATTTAGCCGACGCCAACATTGAAGCCCCCTCCTCGGAGGCGGCCGCAGGGCTCACCGAGGAGACCCGGAAAGACGCGCCTCCGGATGAAATCGACGAGGGCGCGGTGAAGGGGGAAGTTCCCCTGGCGCCGGAATTGAACAAGGATACGGAAGGCATCCCGACCATACCGCCTTCGCCGGAGCTTTCTTCGGTTTCGCCGGATGAATCTCAAGCGGAGGAAAATTAATCTCTCATGGGTAAACGACTTTTTGAATTCGCCAAAGAACTGGGACTTCCCAGCAAGGATATTCTGGACCGCTGCAAGAAACTGGGCTTCGCCGTTCCCAGCCAACTGACGGTGGTGGACGAGAAAATCCAGTCGGACATCCGCAGGGACCTGGGATTGGCGGATCTTGTTTCCGCCGCGGCCAGCGTGGCCGCTTCCGGAACCGCCGCGCCCCCGGCGGCTAAGCCCTCGGGAATCCGGACGCCCGCTACGACGGCCTCGACTCCCGCCCCCGCGCCCTTGAAGACCATCTTAAAACCCAACTCCCTGTCTTCACCCACGGCGACCTATCCGGCGCCCAAGACGATGGCCCCCAGGCCCAAACCAGCAATGACGCCCCGTAAACCGGGCGGAACCAAGTCCCTGCCTCCCCGCACGGGCGGCCATGGATTGGCGGCTGGCAGGCCCAAAAGCGTCGTCTCCGTCGCGAAAAAGGACGCCTCCGAGGAAAAAAACACCGCGGGAGAATTGAACGCCGATGGAACCCCGGTTGAACCTAAGGTCCTGACCCTCGTCAAAATCACCGAGGGCATCACGGTCGCCGAACTGGCCCAAAAGCTCAATGTCAAGGCGGGAGTCCTGATCAAGGAGATGTTGGACCTGAAAATCCTCGCCACGATCAACCAACGATTGGACATGACGGTCGCCGAAACCCTGGCCTCGGCCCATGACGCCCAAGTGGAAGTGGTTCCGCTTTACGGTTCGGAGATGTTTGAGGAAGCTCCGGATGATCCGAAAGATTTAAAACCCAGGTCCCCGGTGGTGACCATCATGGGCCACGTCGACCATGGGAAGACCCTGCTCCTGGACGCGATCCGCAAGACCAAAGTGGCGGAAGGGGAGGCGGGCGGCATTACCCAGCACATCGGCGCCTACCAAGTCCAGCACGAAAAAGGGACGATCACCTTCCTCGACACGCCGGGCCATGAGGCCTTTACCTTGATGAGGGCCAGGGGCGCCAAGGCCACGGACATCGTCGTGTTGGTGGTGGCGGCGGACGACGGGGTGATGCCCCAGACGCTGGAAGCCATCGACCACGCCAAGGAAGCGAAGGTTCCCATCATCGTGGCCATCAACAAAATCGACAAACCGGAGGCCAATCCGGACCGGGTGAAAACCCAGGTGGCGGAGCGGGGGCTGGTTCCCGAGGAGTGGGGCGGCACGACGATTTACGTGGAAGTGTCGGCCAAGAAGCGCCTGAACCTGGAAAAACTTCTGGAAATGATCCTGCTGCAGGCCGAGGTTTTGGAACTCAAGGCCAATCCCAACCGGGCCGCCAAGGGAGTCGTGTTGGAAGCCAGGCTGGACAAGGGCCGGGGGCCGGTGGCGACGCTGCTGGTGGAAAAGGGAACGCTCCGGGTGGGCGAAAACGTCCTGGCCGGAAGCACCTACGGAAGGGTGAAGGCCATGCATGACGACCTGGGCCGGATCGTGAAAGAGGCGGGCCCCGCCACCCCCGTGGAAGTTTTGGGATTAAGCGACGTGCCGCAGGCCGGGGACACCTTCTACATGATGGAGGACGCCAAGGCCGCCCGCGAGATTTCCGGGCGCCGGACCGAGGCCTTGAAGGACAACCGCCTGGTAGGCGCGATGAAGCACATTACCCTGGACAATCTTTTCGAGCAAATCAAGGAAGGGCAGATCAAGGAACTCAAGGTCATCGTGAAGGGCGACGTTCAGGGCTCGGTGGAGGCTTTGGCCTCGTCCCTGGAAAAGCTCTCGGCCGAGAAAGTGGCCTTGCGGGTCATTCATAAGGGAACGGGCAATATCGTCAACTCCGACATCCTGTTAGCCTCCGCCTCCAACGCCATCGTGGTGGGATTCAACGTCAAGATGGATTCCAACGGAAAGGCGACCGCCGAAAAAGAGGACGTGGACGTCCGCGTCTATAAAATCATCTACGACGCCGTGGAAGACGTGCGCAAGGCGATGGAAGGCCTGCTGGAGCCCACTTACCGCCAGGTTCCCATCGGAAAAGCCGAGGTTCGGCAGCTGTTTAACACGCCCAAGGGAGTCATCGCCGGCTGCATGGTGCTTTCCGGCAAGATCACCAGCAAGGCCAAGGTCAAGGTCATGAGGGGCGACGCGATGGTTCACGAGGGCGCCCTTTCTTCCCTCCGCCGTTTCAAGGATGACGTGAAGGAAGTCGCCAGTAATTACGAATGCGGTATCGGCGTCGATCATTTCGACGAGATCCAAATCGGGGACCAGTTGGAAGCCTATGTGCTGGAAGCGGTCGCTCAAAAACTAGTGGATTAAAGGAAATTTTAAATTTTGAATGTTTCATTTTAAGTTTTGGTTATTTTCGCCCGGCGAAAATTTCAATCATTTAAAATTCAAAGTTCAGAATTCAAAATTCCAGGGGATGATATGGGTTTCAAGCGGGCGGACAAGGTATCGGAAGCCATCAAACGGGAAATCAGCGTGATGCTGACCCAGGATGTCAAGGATCCGGGCATTCACTTCGTGACGGTGACCCTGGTCGAAATCGCCGACGACCTTCGCCACGCCAGGATTTTCGTTTCCGTGTTGGGCGACGAGGCGACCCGCATGGAAACCATGAAGGGCTTGGACCGGGCCAAGGGTTTTTTACGGGGTGAATTGGGCCGACGCCTTCAGCTGCGCTACACTCCCGACATCCACTTTCATTTGGACAAGTCCTTGGACCACGCGATGAAAATCAAGGGTATCCTGAACGAACTCAAGGCGGGGGAAAAGCCTCAAGATGAAACTCAAGCATAAACCCGCCGCCAAAACCCCGCGCACCGCCAGCGGCAAAAGCTCTTACTTTTCCCCGGATAAATTTTCCGCCGTGATCCGCCTCATCCAATCCAAAAAATCATTCCTCTTGACGACCCACGTCAATCCGGACGGCGACGGGCTGGGCGCCGAATCCGCGCTTTACCTGGCCCTGAAGAAGCTCGGTAAAAAGGTCCAGGTGGTGAATCACGACCGGCTGCCCAAACGGTTCGAGTATTTGGGCTTCACAGGCGCCTACCGGGCTTCCGACCGAATTCCCCCCCACGATGTTTGCTTCGTGCTGGACGCCGGCAATTTCGGCAGGATCCGGGACGACGTGAAAAGGTCCGAGTTCGGGACGCTGGTTAATATCGACCATCATTTTTCCAACGACCTTTACGGGGACCTGAATCTTGTCCTGCCGAAGGCGGCCGCCACGGGCGAGATTGTGTATTACCTGATCAAGGCCTTGAAACTGGAAATCACCAAGGAAATCGCCGAGAGCGTCTATACCTCCCTGGTGACCGACACGGGGGGGTTCCGCTATTCGAACACCACTCCCGAGGTCTTAAGGCTGGCGGCCGAGTTGGTGGACAAGGGCGCGGACGCGCAAAAGGTCAGCGAACGGATTTTCGCTGGTATCAGCAAGGAAGCCATGGAGCTGGTGCGGGTCTCCTTGGGCACGATCCGGGTTTATGGCGACGGCCGGATCGCTTCCATGACCTTGTCCCAGTCGGACCTGGGGAAAACCGGGGCGACCGACGAGGACACGGAAAACTTGATTAATTTCGTGAGGAAGTTGGACACGGTGAAAGTCGCCATATTCCTGAAGGAGAGGCCGGACGGGCAGATCAAACTTTCCCTCCGGTCCCGCTCGGATGTCAACGTTTCGCTCATCGCGGGGAAGTTCAAGGGGGGCGGCCACGCCTACGCGGCTGGCGCGGTCCTGGACGGGCCAATGGAGGCCGCCTTAAAGGCGGTTCTTCAGGTTTCCCAAAAGGCGCTTCGCTAGAATTTTGAATTCTTAATTTTTAAAGTGTGGATTTAGCTCCGTGGAACCCACAATCATCCGCGCCTAAAATTTAAAACTCAAAATTAAAAATAAAATAACTCCGTAAATTGATCAAAACCCTAAGGCTGAAATCCATGAATGGCGTTATGAATGTCAACAAGCCGGCTGGTTGGACTTCCCACGACGTGGTGGCCAAGGTCCGGGGCCTCCTCCAGGAGAAGCAAATCGGCCACTTGGGGACCCTGGATCCCCTAGCCACCGGGGTCCTTCCCTTGGCGGTGGGGACCGCCACCCGTTTGATTGAATTTTCCTCATTCTCGAAGGAATATGCGGCCACCTGCCTGTTGGGAAAAACAACGGATAGCTGCGACGTTTCGGGTAAAATTTTGAGCGAATCGGACGTCTCGGGCCTGGCGGAGGGGAGGATCCGGGCGGCGGTCCTCCATTTAAAAGACCTCCGGGAACAAATTCCGCCCATGGTTTCGGCGGTCAAGTCGGGCGGGAAGAAGCTATATGAATTGGCCCGCAAGGGTTTGGTCGTGGAGAGGAAGCCCCGCCCCGTTCAAATTGAGGAAGTGGAAGTGATTCGCGTGGAGATTCCCCGGGTTTTCTTCCGCGTCGTTTGCTCGGCAGGGACCTATGTCCGGGTCCTGTGTGAATCCCTGGGGGAGGAGCTGGGGACGGGGGGCTGCATGGAAAGTTTGGAGCGGACCAGGGTGGGCCCTTTTCAAATTGATCAAAGCCAAACCCTGGAGCGGGTAACGCTCGCGGCGGAAGGCGGCGGCTTGTCCTCCCTTCTTCTTCCGTCCAGCCTGCTGGCGGGGCATCTGCCGAAATTGGAACTGGATGAAAAAAATATAGCCGAGTTATGCCAGGGTAAGAAAATTAATTTTCCGATCCCCGCTCCCGGGTTTTACCGGGTCATGAACCAGGAAGGCCGTTTGTGCCTGATCGGCGAGGCTTTGGAATTGACCGAATTGAAGCCAAAAAAAGTATTCGGCATGGAAGGAATTCTTTGAGCTCCAGGGATCCGTTGGTCATCACAATCGGCGTTTTTGACGGCGTTCACAGGGGCCATCAGGCTTTGATCAAAAAAACCGTCCAACTGGCCAGGCGCTTGAACGCGGTTCCAGCGGCGGTTACTTTTCAGGACCACCCCATGCATGTTTTAAAGGGAGGGCCCCGGATCCCCTTTCTTCTGCCCCGGGCGGAAACCTTCGAACTTTTAAGACGGCAGGGCCTCCAAAGGGTCATCGCCTTGAGATTCACGAAAGCCTTCTCGCGGAAAAGCCCGGAGCAATTCCTGGTCTGGCTCCTCTCCCAAGGCCGGATCAAGGGTATCGTAGTGGGGGCGAATTTCCGGTTCGGACGGGGCGCGAAGGGCGATGTGGGAGCCCTGAAGGCCCTCGGAAAAAAAATGGGGTTCCAAGTCGCGGCCTTAAGCCCCGTCCGGCTCCGGGACGGAGTGGTTTCCTCCAGCCGCGTCCGGGAACTGCTGATGGCCGGAAAATTAGAGACGGCCAGCGCTCTTTTAGGGCGCGCTTACGCCATTGAGGGCGATGTGATCCATGGCAAACATGTGGGCCACAAAATCGGTTTTCCCACGGCGAACCTGCACCATATCGGTCAATTTTTGCCGAAGGACGGCGTTTACGCCTGCGCGGTGAGGTTGGGTAAACAATATTACAGGGCCGGGATGAATTTGGGGAAGCGGCCCACTTTCGTGGAGGATGACCACCACCGGGCTGCGGAAGTCCATATCCTCGACTATGACGGCAAACTTTACGGCAAGTCCATGAGGGTCTATCTTTTGAAATATTTAAGGCCTGAGAAGAAATTCCCCTCTTCTTCGGCTTTGGTGGGTCAGATTGAAAGAGACCTAAAAGCCGTCCGTCAAACGTCCTTGAAGGGGTTGAATCCCGCCTAAAACCCCAGGTTTTCCACGGTTTTAAGGGGGTTATGTTCTTTACACCCCCTGGTAAAGTCCCTAAAATACCCATCCCCTAAGGCTTTGTTTTGGGGGGCAAGACTTTGATCCTGATCTTGGCGCCCGTTCACTCTAACGGCCGCTCGGTTCAAGGGGAGTCCGGCACCAAACTATTATTTGAGGAGCATCAAGATGATCACGAAGGAAAAGAAGACCCAGCTGATACAGGACTTTAAGCAGAAAGAGGGAGACACAGGGTCTCCTGAAGTCCAAATTGCCATCGTTACCGAGCGCATTAAATACCTCACGGACCATTTCAAGTCGCATCCCAAGGACCACGCATCCCGCCGCGGTCTTTTGAAATTGGTCGGACAAAGGCGCCGGCTTCTGGATTATTTGAAGAAAAACGATGTGAAGCGTTACGCCGCGCTCCTTGATCGTTTGGGCCTTCGCAAATAACTTCGCATTCATTCTAGCCAAACATTTCAAGGAGGATTATTCATGGAACGTGTCAGCAGCTCATTCGCGCATTCGACGTTTTCAATCGAGACAGGCCGCATGGCCAAACAGGCCGACGGGGCGGTGTTGGTTCAATTCGGCGAGACGGTGGTCTTGGCCGCGGTGGTGGGGGCGAAAGAGCCCATGCCGGGCAAGGATTTTTTCCCCCTGACGATCGAGTACCGCGAGAGGTCTTCCTCCGCTGGCCGCATTCCCGGAGGCTGGTTCAAGCGCGAGGGAAAACCCAGGACGAAAGAAACCCTCACGTCCCGATTGATTGACCGGCCGATCCGGCCCCTTTTCCCCGACGGTTTTTTCAACGAAGTCCAGCTCCATGCCACGGTCATTTCCTCCGACCAAGAGAATGATTCGGACGTCCTGGCCGTTTGCGCCGCTTCCGCGGCCCTGGCGGTTTCCGATATCCCGGTGGCCGACCTGTTCGGCTGCGTCCGGGTCGGGCGCGTCAACGGCGACCTGGTCGTCAATCCCACCTTCAAGCAGATGGAAAAAAGCACCCTGGATTTGGTCGTCGCCGCCAGCCGCAAGGCGGTCGTGATGGTGGAAGGCGGAGCGCTGGAAGAATCCGAATCGGTTATTTTTGAGGCGATCAAGCTCGCCCATAAGGAATGCCAGAAAATCATCGACCTGCAGGAGCAATTGGCGAAGAAGGTCGGCAAACCCAAGCGCGCCTTGACCCTGGTCAAGCCCGATGAGGCCCTGGTCAAATCCGTGAAAGATTTCGCCCTCCCGAAAATGAAGGAAGCCATGGCGGAGAAGGACAAACTCAAGCGCCAGGATAAGATCAGCGCCGTCGGCAAAGCCGCCGTGGAGTCCCTCAAGGAAAAATTCCCGGAGAAAGAAAAGGACATCCATGGAATCATGCATTCCATCGAGTCGGACCTGGTCCGGGAAGCTATTTTGGACCGCCACGAGCGCCAGGACGGACGCAAACTTGACGAGTTCCGCCCCATCACTTGTGAGGCTGGCGTTCTGCCCCGCACCCATGGATCGGCCCTCTTCACCCGCGGCCAGACCCAAGCCTTAGTCGTGACCACCTTAGGCACCAAGGATGACCAGCAGATTTTGGAGGAACTGGAAGGGGAGCAGAAGAAGACCTTCATGCTGCATTACAATTTTCCGCCCTACTCGGTGGGCGAGATCAAGCGCCTGTCCGGTCCGGGCCGCCGTGAAATCGGTCATGGAGCCTTGGCCGAAAAGGCCATCCAGCCCTTGATCCCCAACCACGATGATTTCCCCTATACCATCCAGGTGACCTCGGATATTTTGGAATCCAATGGATCCTCCTCCATGGCCTCGGTTTGCGGGGGGTCCCTGTCCCTGATGGACGCGGGTGTTCCCTTGAAGAGCCCCTGCGCGGGAGTGGCCTTGGGATTGGTGTCCAACGCGGACGTCTCCAAGTACGCCATCCTGACGGACATCCAGGGTTTGGAAGACCATTTCGGCGATATGGATTTCAAGGTGGCTGGAACCCGCAAGGGCATCACGGCCATCCAAATGGACATTAAGATCGTCGGGCTTCCTTTTGAGGTCGTGGAAAAGGGCTTGGCTCAGGCTAAACAGGGACGCTTGTTCATCCTGGACATCATGGACAAAACCCTGTCCGGCACCCGCGACAAGATGTCCCCCTACGCTCCCCGAATCATTACCATCAAGGTGCCGGTGGATAAGATCCGGGACGTGATCGGCAAAGGCGGGGCCACCATCAAGAAGATCCAAGAGGACTATAACGTGGACGTGAACGTGGAAGATGACGGATCGGTCCACATCGCGTCGGCGAACGGCCAGGACATCGAGAACGCCAAAAAGTTCATTGACGGTTTGATGGCTGAGGCCGAAGAGGGGAAAGTTTATTTCGGCACCGTGAAAAAAATCATGGATTTCGGCGCTTTCGTGGAAATCCTGCCAGGCACGGACGGATTGGTGCATATTTCCCAACTCGATAAGGGCCGCGTGGAGCGGGTCGAGGACGTCTTGAAGGAAGGCGACGAGCTTTTGGTCAAGTGTATCGGGGTTGATCCGAAGACCAAGAAAATCAAGCTTTCCCGCAAGGAAGCCTTGGGGCTCAATATCTCGGATTACCAGAAATTATAAAATAATCCATCGATGTCACTTAAAGCCCTGGCTAAAAACCAGGGCTTTTTTTGTGCCCTGATCCGGCCATTTCCATGGAATTTTATGGGAAAAGGGAGGAGGGAACCGACTTTAAAGGTTTCTATAGGGAGCGGCAGGCCAGGGGATGTAAGATAAACTTACAACTGTGAGTTAATCGGATGGAGGATGATTCCTGTTGAATCGTTTCGTTCCCATGGAAAGGCGCCTGGAGTGAAAGAACAGCCAGACCAAAAAACCATGTTGAAAAAGGAATATTGGGGCCTCCTGACCATCAACGCGCTCCTTTCGACCTTTGTCTTCCCCCCCTATTTTATTTACCTGATGTCCGTGGCGGCCTTGACCGAGTTCGCCCACCTTTGGACGACCCATTTGTCGGAAGTGGACCAACAGCGCTTTATCGGGTTCGAGAAGGAATTCCGGAAGGGTTACAAGTTGGAAAAGGCGGGGCGGTTCCCCGAGGCCCTGCACTGGTACCAAAAGTTGAAAAAGAATTACGCGAACCACCCCCAGGCCAGCCATTTGATCGCCTTACAAATCGAAAAACTCTCAACCAAAGCCGGAAAAACCCGAAAGGGATCTTCCTCGAATGCGAACCGGAACGGGGGTAACCCATGACCCTCTATATTTGCCGCGAGTGCGGGAACACTTTGGAGCTTGAATTTCGATTCTGTCCGGTCTGCGGGGCCGCCCATGAGGCTTTGGAAAAGGAAACATTGGACGGTATGGGAGCCTTTGAGGAGGGGGAATATGAAAAGGCCCTAAGGCTATTCAAGTCGGTCGCGAAAAAAAAGCCTTTTAGCGCCTTCGCGCTTCGGGACGTCGGCCACGCCGCTTTCCACCTGCAGGATTTTAACCTGGCCCTGGAATATTACGAGAAGGCCCTCAAAATACAATCCAATCTTCTCGACGTCCATTTCAACATCGGCCTCATCCACATGAAGCGCGGCCATGTAAACGACGCCATGTTTTCCTTAATGGAAACCCTCCACCTGGCCCATCCCTTGTCCCCCGGGACCTATTACCTCGGCCTTTTTCACACCAAGGAAAGCCTGGTGTTCCAATGCCGATTGAACTTGGGGATGCTTTTTAAAGAGCGGGGTGAATTGGAAAAGGCCTTGGAACAATACCAGACCGCCAGCGATTCCAATCCCAAAAACATCCTGGCTCTGGGCAGCCTGGGGGATTGTCTCATGGCCTTGGAACGGTATGACGAGGGGGTCAAGGTTTTTAAAAAGGCCCTCAAGGTCCTGCCCGAGGGGGAGGACCGGCTGAACATCCAAAACGATTTGGGGGTCTGCTATTTTAAACAAGGTGCCTTGGAAAAAGCCGTCTTGGAGTTTAAGAACGTCCTGAAAAAAAATCCCGACCACGTGAACGCCGTTTATAACCTGGGGCAGGTTTACTACCATGAGGGTTTAACGGGAAGGATGAAGGAGGACTACGAGGAATTCGTGAGATCCTCCAAGGACGCGGCCTCCATTTTATTTTCCCTATCCAAGTCCATGGTTTCGGCGGCGGCGGCGCAAAAAACAAAACCCATGGAGGAAACGAATCTTATCGGCGACAGCCAGCCCATGCAGAGGATCAAGGACCTTATCAAGCGGGCGGCCACCAGCGACGCTACCGTTTTGATCCTGGGGGAGAACGGAACGGGAAAAGAATTGGCGGCCAGGGCCATCCACCAGCAATCGGGGCGGCATGACCGGCCCTTTGTTCCAATCGCCTGTTCCGCCCTGAGCGAGTCCTTGTTGGAAAGCGAGCTGTTCGGCCATGAGAAGGGATCTTTTACGGGGGCCATCGCGCGCAAGATCGGAAAATTTGAGGCGGCCCACCAGGGCACGGTGTTCTTGGATGAGATCGGGGAGATTTCCCTCTCCACCCAGGTGAAGCTCCTCAGGGTCCTCCAGGAAAGGGAATTCGAGAGGGTCGGCGGAACGGAAACGGTGAAGGTCGATATCCGGGTTATCGCGGCCACCAACCGGAACCTGAAGGAAGCGGTTCAAGAGGGAAAATTCCGCGAGGACCTCTTTTACCGTTTGAACGTCATCGCGATCGAGATGCCCCCCTTGCGGGACCGGGAGGGCGACATGGCGGTTTTAGTTAAATATTTCCTGGACCGGATGAAAGCCAAGAAAACGACGAGGTTCGAGGGAATCACCCCGGAAGCCCTTCAGTGGATGCGCCAATACCGCTGGCCGGGGAATGTCCGGGAATTGGAAAACGTGATCGAAAGGGTGGTGACGCTCAATGACGATGTGGTGATCAAGCCGGCCTACCTGCCGGGAGAAATCCTGGGCCAGAAAACGGAAGGGAATTCCCCCGCTCCCTTGGTGTTTCTACCCACGGGCGGGGTATTGGAGACGGTGGAAAAAGCCATGATCCTGAGGGTTTTGACCGAGTCCGATTTTAATAAAAAAAGGGCCGCTTCACGCCTGGGGATCAGCCGTCCCACGCTTTATCAGAAGATTCGAAAGTATGGGATTGCCGTTAAATAACTCGTGAAGTGTAAAATATTAATACATATTTTTAGATGTGTATAATTATTTTACACATTATGAATATCGCCTTCATTTCGATCCACTTGTTTTAAAGGGTTTTTTGGGTCAAATGGGATTTCCGAGAGTGGCACGGACATTGCTCTATATAGACTCGAAGGCAGGCTAGCGACAACTAGGTTGCTTTTAAACGAATCAAAATTGCACCTCCAGAGCCCCGGTCCGACCCACCGAGGCTCTTTTTTTTATGTCCTTTCCCTTTAAAACCCATTTATTGGCCAATTGGGCCCTCCCCCCTCTTATGTTATAGTGCCTGCCAACAATAGCGATTAGGTTCCAGGTGCAAGGTTCCAGTCCGGCTGGAGCCTGATCCCTCGGCCCTGGCGCCTGCTTCTTGGAGGATTCCCCTGAACGCCCACTGGATGATCTTTATTTTTTCGGTTTTCATTTCGCTCGGTTTGACCCCCCTTTTCCGCAAGATAGCCCTCCATTCGCGATTTATGGACACCCCCTCGGGCCAATTGAAAAAACACACGGCCCCGATTCCCTACCTGGGCGGTTTGGCGATTTATTTTACTTTTCTGTTGGGCATCCTCAGCGCGTTGGTGCTGGACCCTCCGCCGGATTTCGGCAAAATCCTGGCCCTTGTGGTGGGGGGAACCATTGTGGCGATCCTCGGGTTGGCGGATGACCTCTTCTCGCTGTCGCCAGCGGTCAAATTCCTTTTTCAAATTGCCGCCGCTGGCCTGTTGGTGGTTTTTGGGATGAAGTTGGAGTTCATGCCGGGCCATCCCCTGGCGGCGGCGATCCTCACGATCTTTTGGGTCGTGGCTGTGACGAACGCCCTCAATCTCATCGACATCATGGATGGGTTGGCGGGGGGAGTGGCCGTGATCGCCTGCTTAGGGTTCGTTTTCGTCCCCTTTCTAGGAGGCCAAAGTTACGTGCCCTTGACGGCGGCGGCATTGGGGGGGAGCGTCCTGGGCTTTTTGCCCTACAATTACCAGCCTGCCAGGATCTATATGGGGGACTCGGGCGCCCTTTTTATCGGATTTGTCCTGGCCGGCATCGCCATGGGTCATGGTTACAGCCAAATCAACATGGTGGCCCTTTGCGCTCCGCTTTTCATCCTGGGAATCCCCCTCTACGATACCGCCCTGGTCATGGTTCTTCGTTTCATGAAGGGCCGCTCCATGTTCCGTGGATCGAACGATCATTTGGCCCTGCGCTTGAGGGCTCTGGGCTTCACCGTCAAGCAGGCCGTCCACTCGCTTTGGGCCGCCTCTTTTCTATTGGCCGCCGCCGCTGGTTTGCTGGTGCGCTTGTCGGAAAAAAGGGCCCTCGTTCTGGTCCTGCTCGCCTTTTTCGCCACGATGATTTTCACCGTCTTGGTTTCCTCCATTCCGGTGGACGAGGGAAGCCACAAGGTCAAGGAAAGCCCTTTCCGCCTCGCTCTGGGCGGCCCCTCCTCCAAGCCTTCGCGAAAAAAGAAAAAGTGAAAGTCCGAACGCTGATCGCCGGCGGAGGGCTCGCGGGACTGTCCTGCGCGAGGGAATTGGCCTCGGCCTCCTCAGCCTATCTGCTGGTGGAAAAGGAAAAGGACCCGGGAGGGCTCTGCCGGACCGTTCTGCGGGACGGGTTTACCTTTGATTACACCGGTCATTTTCTTCACTTTCAAAAGCCGGAGATAAAAAAATGGGTCCTGGGGCTCATCGGAGGCCGGCTCAGGACGCGCCGCCGTCACGCGGTCATCTACAGCCGGGGCGTCTATTCCGAGTATCCCTACCAGGAAAACAACGCCGGTCTTCCCTCGGAGGTGGTCCGGGAAAACGCGCTGGGCTATCTGGAGGCGGTTTTGCGCCGAAGATTCCTCGGACTGGATCCATCGGCGGCGGGGGATTTTAAAACCTGGTGCGTCCAATCTTTCGGCAGGGGTTTGTCCGAGAATTTCATGTATCCCTACAATGAAAAACTCTGGAAGGTTCCCCTCCACCGCTTGACCACCCATTGGATGGGCCGGTTCGTCCCCACCCCCCGGATCCTGGAGGTCTTGAGGGGGGCGGTCTCACGACAACCTTCCGCCTCGGGCTACAACGCCACCTTCCTCTACCCGGACCAGGGCGGTATTTCGGTTTTGCCCAAGGCGATCGGGGAGGGACTGCCGAACCTTTGGAAGGGCGTGGGGCTTCAATCCCTGGACCTAGCCAAGAAAAAAGCCAGGTTGACCTCCGGATTGGAAGTGGAGTATGAGGGCCTCGTCTCGAGCCTGCCCCTTCCCCAACTGGCGGGATTGTCCGCCGGACTCCCGGCCAAGCTGGCCAGGGCCGCGAAGCGGCTCAAGGCGACTTCCATCTATAACATCAATTTGGGCTTGAGGGGATCCCAGCCCATCCCCTACAGCTGGGTTTATTTTCCGGAAAAGGAGTTCGCTTTTCACCGGGCTGGTTCGGTCAGCGCCTGTGTTCCCGGCGTCGCTCCCAAGGGCCATTGCTCCCTCTATGTGGAGTTTTCCTACGCCGGGGCGAAACCCGACCCCAAGGCCCTGGGACGCCACGCCCTTCAAAAATTGAAGGGATTGAAGTGGCTGTCCTCGGAAAAACAAGTGGTGACGAGGGTGGACTTGAATCTTCCGGGAGCCTATGTGGTTTACGACGGAAACCGGGACGGCATCACGGGGGAACTGCTGGCTTACTATGAAAAACAAGGTGTCCATTCCGTTGGACGCTACGGCCGTTGGGAATATGGAAGCATGGAATCCGCCATCGCCCAGGGAATCGAGGCGGCCCACCGGATCCTGAAGGACGGCTGACAGTTGGGTCCGGGATGATATAATGCCGGGCATTCGGTCGCGTTAGAAACTTACCGTCTACCAAGAGGTTTTATGGCAGCCCCCTTAGAAGCCGAAGCTCTTAAAAACCAGCCCCTGTTCAAGGACTTGAGTTCCACGGAACTGGCCAATGTGGCCCCCTTATTTTTTGAGAAAGCCTACTCGAAAAACTCCACTTTGTTCGTGGAGGGAATGTCCGGTGAGATCCTCTATGCCATTAAAAGGGGATCGGTTCAAATCACCAAGAAGATCGGCGCAGGGCCTGACACCGTATTGGCGACCTTGAAAGAAGGGGAGTTTTTGGGAGAGATGTCCCTGATCGACAACCGGCCCCGCACCGCCACCGCCCGGGTGGCGGAGGAATCCTCGCTGCTCGTGATGACGAAAAAGGCCTTTAACACCTTGCTGGAAAAACACCCGGAAACGGCCTTGAAAATCCTCCTGGTCTTCCTGAAAATAGCCAATGACCGCCTGAGAAAAGCCAACGAGTCGTTTAAACAGATTTAACCCCCGGAAAATACCATCATGAAAAAACTTCAAGGACATTGGCCCGTCGGATTTTCCCTTTTTTTGTTTTGGGCTGCCATGAGCGCCTTGGCCCTCACCAGCCGGGAGGAGAAGCCCGCCGAGAATATCCTGGCGGACCCCAGGGCCTATTGGCATTTCGCCAACGCCCTCTATGCCCAGCATATGGGCGAGGCCGATCGTTCCCTGGTCGAGTACCAGCAGGCCGCCCGCTATGACCCCCAATCCTCAGAGATTCACGACCGCCTGGCCTACCATTATTACGTGGAGGGGATGGACGCCAAAAGCGCGGAGGAGCTTCAGAAATCCATTGAGCTGGCGCCCAACAACATCGAGACCAGGCTTCTGTTAGCCAACCTTTTCGCGGCGCAGGGGGAATACTCGAAGTCCCAAAAGGAATACCAGAAAATCCTGGAATTAAGCCCCAAGAATATCGAGGCCCGTTATTACCTGGCGGGGGTTTTGGCCAACCAGAACCGGACCGAGGAGGCCCTCCAAAAGTATCAGGAAATACTCCTGGATAATCCCAAGGCCGCAGCGGTTTATTACAACATGGGGTTGATCTACACCAGGGCGAACCAGGTCACCAAGGCCGAGGAAACCTTTAAAAAAGCCATCGCGTTGGACCCCGCCCTGGAATCCGCCTACACCTCCCTGGGGCTGGTTTACGAGCTGGATCAAAAACCGAAGGAAGCCATCGAGACCTATCAAGCCCTCGTGAAGGTCAACCCGGAAAATGACAGGGCCTTTTTGGCCCTAGGCGAGCTTTATTACAATCAAAAAGACGATGAGAGGAGCTTGGAAGCCTTTAAAAATTATTCGCTCCTCAAGCCGGGTGAAGTTTCAGTCTATGACTACATCGGGCTGAGCTATTTCCGGTTAAAACAATATCCCCAAGCCGTGGAGGCTTTCCAAAAGCTCCTGGTAAAACAGCCCTCCAACGTGTTGGTTCGCTTCCGCCTCGGCGCCGCCTATGAGGAAATGGGGGATTATCCCAAGGCCGAGGACCAGCTTTTATCCATCTTGAAAACCGACGAGAAATCGGTGGATGCCTGGGTCCGCCTCGCCCTGCTCTATGACAAGCAGAAAAACGAGGACGCCACCGAGAAAGCGATCCAGGACGGACTCAAGGCCAATCCCAGCCACCCCGACCTGATCCTGATGCAGGCGATGGTGTACCAGGAAAAGAACGACTTTAAAAAAGCCGAGGCCAGCTACCTGCAGGCCATCGATATTGAGCTCGGCTACAAGAATAAGAAGGCAGCGGACTTCAACATCGGGTCCCTCACCCAGGCGCGCTTCAATTTGGGGGTCCTGCTGGACAAAGAAGGCAAGTTCAATGAGGCCATGGATCAAATGAAAAAAGTCATCGAGCTCCAGCCCAACAACCCGGACGCCTACAATTACATCGGATATTCCTACGCCGATAAGGGAATCCAGCTGGAGGACGCGAAACGATACGTGGAAAGCGCGCTGAAACTCGACCCGGACAATTCCTATTTCCTGGACAGCTTGGGATGGGTTTATTACCAGAAGGGCCTCTACAAGAACGCCCAGGAACAATTGGGAAAATCCCTCAAGTTCTTAAAGACCACCGTCAAGGATGACGCGGTCATCTACGACCACCTGGCCGAGGTCCTATGGAAGATGGGCCAAAAGGAAGAAGCCGTGGGGGAATGGCAAAAGGCCCTGAAACTGGATCCCGATAACCAGAAGTACCTGGAGAAGATTAAAAAGAGCGATACCGTCAACTAATGGCCCTCCTCTTTGCCCAGGCCTTCGCCAAGATCAATCCCGTTTTGGAGGTTCTGGGAAAAAGGCCCGACGGCTACCATGAACTTTCGCTCCTTTTCCAAACCATCGGGTTATATGACGTCCTTTCTTTTGAAAAAAAGGGGGGAGGCATCGAGTTGGTGATTTCCTCGGCGCCGGAGGGCCTCGCTCCCGATGACTCGAACTTGGTACTCAAGGCCGCTAAGCTTTTTTTCAAGAATCTTCCTCCTGGATCCGGCGGCGTTAAAATCTCTTTGACGAAAAATATTCCTTTGGCGGCGGGCTTGGGCGGGGGGTCCAGCGACGCCGCGGCAACCCTTCTGGGGCTGGACGACCTCTTCCAGACTGGTTGGGGCCTTGAGGGGCTCCAGCCCCTGGCGGCCTCCCTGGGGTCGGATGTCCCTTTTTTCCTCCGGGGCGGCACAGCCCTAGGGAGGGGGCGGGGCGAGATCATCACGCCGCTGCCCCCCCTGCCGGAAATGAACCTGGTTTTAGTCAAACCGAAAGAGGGTCTCTCCACCCCCGCGGTTTTCCAATCCGGAAAGGCCCGCCTGACCAGCGGGGAACCCACGAAACAATTCCTCGGCTTGGCCAAAGAGGGGAAGCTGGCCTACCTGGCCGGATCCCTTTATAACGGGCTGGAGCCGGCGGCTTTCTTCTTGATGCCGCAGGTGGAAAATATAAAGGCTCATTTGTTGGAAGCGGGCGCGGCGGGGGCCTTGGTATCCGGAAGCGGGCCGACGGTTTTTGGGCTGGCCCCATCTCCCGCAAGGGCCGAGGCCATCGCCCGAAAAATGGAGGGCCAGGGCTGGAATGTTTGGGTGACGAAAACCGTAACGGCGGAAAGCGTTAAAAATTAAAATATTTTTATTTTTAAAGCACCCCTTACCCTATGCCAATTTTGGATATACACCCAAAATGGTATTGGCACAAAGCCGAAAACCTTTAGGCTTAAAGATGATCGGCATTCCCTCTCCCGCAAGGGGCGAGGGAAAGAACTTAAAGGAAGTTAAATAACAAAATGAAAAAAAACTTACTCCTGAAAATTCTATCGGGTCTACTCTTTCTTTTCCTCGCGGGGGGGTTATATTTTGTTTATGGCATCCTTCCGGAAAAGGTAGCCCAGTCCCTCGTGGCGAAAGCCAAAATCCATAAGCCCCTCACGCTGGACCCTGGAAAATACGGACTTTCCTACCAGGCCGTGGCCACGGCCAGCGACGGCGTCACCCTCTCGGGCTGGTGGCTCCCTGCCGATAAAACGAAGAAGCCATTGGGAACGATTCTTTTGACCCATGGGGCCTTTAAAAACCGGGAACAGGTTTTCTTGAGGGCCTTTTTTTTAGTCAAGGCGGGCTACCAAGTCCTCCTTTTCGACCAGCGCGGCTGCGGCTTGAGCGGGGACAGTCCCTTATCGGGAGGCCTGCTGGAATCGAAGGATTTCACCGCCTGGGCGTTATTCGTGAAGAAGACCCAACGATTGAAAAAACCCCTGGTTGATTTCGGCTTTTCCATGGGGGCCATGGGAGCCCTTCGGGACGCGGTGGAGGACCGGGAAGTGGATGGAGTCGTTGCGGACAGCCCCCTGGCCAACCTCAAATCCTACGTTTCCAGAAGGACCCTGGGAGGGCGTTTCTCGAAGTTTCCCGGATTCCTCAACCGCTGCCTGAAGGCCTATGATTTTTTAAGCGGCTTGAACTTGACCGAGGGGGACTTGAATATGGTTCCCATCGTCCAGCAGTTGCGGGAGGTGCCGGTGATTTATATCACCGGGGAGGCGGATGACCTGGCTAAATCCGAGGAGGTGCGGGAACTGTTCTTGAAGACCTCGTCCCACCACCGGCGGCTGGTTTATATTCCCGAGGCAGGCCATGAGGAAACTTATGATAAATACCCGATTGTTTACCAAAAAGGTGTTTTGGAATTTTTGACCGCGTTAAGGGAAGGGTTTCCGAAAACAGACGATTATTCCACACAACCTATAAAATAATGGCAGGTGTAGCAGACGATCTTGCATTTTTTGGTGACCATGGGGTGGCCGCACTGGGGACAGGTGTAAAAGAGGGATTCCATTTCATCAACGGCGGCCGGGTTATTCAGGATGCGCCCGAACTCCAGCAGAGAGGGAAGGGGCGTGATGGGAAGTTCGCTTTTCGAATCTTGTTCATCCATAAATCCAGCGTAACACGCCTTTTTAACCTCCTCAACGCCGTAATTTGTCCCTTGATAAAGGGTCCATGCCGATTTAAATTAGCAAGCCTTCCAAGTGAAGTTTCAGTTTGGCGGGTTGGGTTTTTCAACTTCAAACTCAAAACTCGCGGTTTTTGCGTCAGATTGGGGCGTCGACAAGCGGTAAGTCACCAGATTTTGGATCTGGCATTCGTAGGTTCGAATCCTACCGCCCCAGCCATTT
>CAZUXW010000046.1:2073-24520 GCA_964624625.1 uncultured bacterium | reverse complement strand
GTTCGTGGCGCTATTCGAGGGCGTACTCGTCGGGGTGCGGGTCGCGGTATTGGCCACGGTATTCGAGGGAGTCGGGGTGGCGGTCCTGGTCGCGGTATTGGCCACGGTATTCGTGGGGGTATTAGTCGGCGTTTTGGTCGCCGTATTGGTGGCGGCTCCCGGCGTCATCGTAGCGGTCGGTATAGGGGTGGCAGTGCTGGGCACCACCGCGCCCCGGTTGAAAGCCAGGCAAACATTGTCCACCCAGTAGCTGATAGTGTCTCCGTCGCCCACGGAAAGCCATTGGAGGGAAGTGACCTTGCTCAAGGCCAAGTCCCTGTTATAAGTAACGCCCGAGCAAGTCACGCTGCAATTGCCCGTTCCGCCCCAATCCTGGCAGTTGATCTGGTAGCGGTTGATGGTGATCCTCTGCCAGCTGGTGGAAACCGGGAAGGTATAGCCGTATTGGTTCGCCCAAACGCCGCAATTATTCGCGCCGTTGATCGGGTCGAAGGTGGGGTTGTAAAAATTCAGGCGGATCTTCGTGGCCTTGGAACATTTGATATCGAAGGAAATTTGCGTCAAGGAGATGGGTCCCGCGCCGTTCGTCAAATTTTGGTATCCCAATTGAAGTTCCGTCGCCATGGCGAACCCGCCATAAGTCGCGGGAGCACCATGTCCATTATCCTGCCAAGTTCCCGTCACGCGGGCGGAATAGAGGCTGCCCCCGACTGACCCGGTTCCCGTCGCGGTTCCATCCACCAAGTAAGTCACGGCCGACACTTTCGAGTTGGCCTGTCCCGGAGCCGGGACCGGCGTGTTATTGACGCTGTTATAGGAAAAGGTAAACCAGAAGCCGTTGGTGTTGTTTTGGAGGTTCGCGTCTTCCAAGTCATCCACCAGGAAGCAGGGGTAAGGCGTGGGTGTGTTCGCGACGGGAGCCGAAGTACAGCTGCCGCAGGCTAAGTTGGGAAAGTTGCCCGTGGTGGCCAGCAGGCACATCATGGAAAGGGTGTCCTCGAAATAAACGTAGCCGGGGCAGGTCAGGGGCGGCGTGGTGCGGGAGATCAACTCGGAGAAGATGGCGTTGACGAAATCCTGGTTTTGGGCGTTGTTGGGGAGGCCCGCCATGGAGCCGATCACCGCAGGGCCGATCTGAAGAGGCGAGCAGGGCGAACCGACTCCCGGTCCCGTTTTGCCGGTGACTTGGCCGTTCGTAACGTTCCAATATTCCTGGATGTAGTTGATGAAGCCGCTGGTGTTGGAGCCGTTATAGATGGAGTGGGCGTAGAGGGAGATGGGAGCCTGGTTGGTTCCATTCCAAAGATAATCCATCCCCATGCGCCAGCCCATGCGGGAGGCGTCATAGCCGTGATTGAGGGCCGTTTCCGGCGAGATGGCAACGGCCGTCTTGAAAGTACCGTCGTTATTAACCTCGTTCGGCACATAACCATAAGGCCATTGGGCGTTCAAGTTGACGAAGAGGGGGCTGTAAACCCAGTTGGCGATGGTGGTCCAGTTGGCGTTTCCGGTTTTCGTGGCGAAGCAGCGGTACCAGCCGGGAGCGCAATAGTCGGGATAGACAAAGCCGCTGTTGTTGTCCCCTCCCGTCACGCGGTTGCCCGCGAAACAGTTGGTGCCGATCAGGTGCCCGGCTACCGTGGCGGCATTGGCCGCGTAGGTCCCGCCCCATTGGGTCGCGGCAAAGTAAAGGGCCATGCAAACATCCTGGTCCGCGTCCGTCGCGGCATTTCCCGAACAAGTTCCGGTTCCGCCGGTACATGTCCAGTTCATCAAGCCGTTCCCGTCCAAGTTGGCGCTGTAAAATCCATAGAGGCCGTCCAACAGGGGTTTGTCCCCCATGAGGGCCGCGATCAGCATTCCGTAACCGATGCCTTCCGAAACAGTGCCGGTCGTGGAGACGCCGCCCATGACGCGGGTATTCGCCCCCGAGCCAGTGACGAAGTTGTTGTACCAAACCACGTAGAAGTTCGAAACGGCCGCGTTCATGGCGGCCAGCGACATGTTGTTGGGCTGCATCCCGAAGGAATATTTCACGTTGCGGGGGAAGGGGCAGGCGGGGCTGCTGTTGTTAATGGAGGGCGCGGAAAAAGCGGCGGTCGCCGAAAGGAAAATAAATCCAAGGGCCAAGAAAGAATGAAGCAGATAATTTTTGGGCTGAGTTTGATTCAAAACGTTTTTCGCTTTCCACATTCAATCACAAAGTGGTTAAAAGGTCCGGGGTTGATAAAGATATCTCAATATTAGAGCTTTGTAAACCCACCAAAAAGGTGCAATTTCTGTACCTTTATAAGAGGGTTCGGTTTACCGATAAAGCCCTTTGGGGCAACCATAGGTCACTTTTGAAACTATGATCAATCCGTCTTATTTGTCAGTAAACCCATGAAACCGAAGTAATTTCTGACAATACAAGCAGTGGTACTAACCAGTGATCCTTCAACCAACGCCCATCCTCCAACCACAATATGGCTGGTAGCGGTTTCAATCAATTGCCATTCCCCGGCAACGCGTCTAAATTAACCCCACCCATTTCCAAAGGAGAATTGAATGTCCGAAACAGTATTCGTCACGGGAGCCAATCGAGGGATCGGCCTGGCGGTCGCGAAAGTCCTATTAGTTGGGGGAGATAAAGTCTTCGCCGCCTGCCGGCAGCCGGAAAAAAGCGAAGCCTTAACCGCCTTGAAAAAAACCTATCCCTCCCTCCTGGAGCTGGTGGTCCTGGACGTGAATTCGGATTCATCGGCGGAACAGGCCGCCAAGGCTACCGCGGCGAAAACCGGGCACTTGGATATCCTGATCAACATGGCCGGGATCATGCTCCGGCCCCATGACGCCAATCTCGAGTCTTTGGATTTCCAGCAAATCAGGGACACCTTCGAAACCAACACCCTGGGACCCCTGCGCGTGGTGAAGTTCTTTTTGCCGCTCCTCCGCCAATCCAGGAATGCCAGGATCGTCAACGTGACCTCCGGCATCGGCTCCATCTCAGGCACGGACAATCCCCATTTCTACGCCTACGGGGCTTCCAAGTCGGCGCTGAACAAGGTTACGAGAACCTTAGCGCTGGAATTGAAAAAAGAGAACATGGCCGTGGTGGTCCTGGATCCGGGATGGGTCAAGACGGATATGGGCGGGCCCAACGCCTGGCTGACGCCGGAGGAATCTTCCAGCGCTATCGCGAAAACCGCCAAGGCCCTGACGATGGAGCAGACGTCGAAATTTATTTATAACGATGGAAAAGAATTGAATTGGTAAAAACCAGCCTCTTAACCACGAAGGCCGCGAAGCGCACGAAGTAAAACACGGATTGGACGAACCATTTCCTTCTCCCTTGAAGGGAGAGGCTAATTTTAAAAAAACTACCTTTTTTTCCTTTTAATCCTCTTAAGCTTCCGTCTCGGTTTGGGTTTTAGACGCAGCTTCTTTTTCGCCTTGGATTTCTTCGTTGTCGATTTCACCGGCCTTCCGCTCACCAGCCAGGCGTAAGCCACTTCACGGATGTTCGAGGCTTTGCACCATTGGATGATCCCTTCCACCTCGTTCTCCGCGAACTTGGATTTCAGGTCCAAGGCGAAGGGCACCACCCGGTCCTTGGTTTGCTGGCGGCAGGTGGGGTGCGTGATGGCCATCATCAGGAAGGTAATCGCCTGCTTCTCCTCCCCCTTGGCCTGCAGCAATTTCGCCAGGCCCACCATCACGTCCACCAATAGGGGGGAGGCCGCTGTTTCCAAGGCCTTGCGCACGGCGCCTTGGAAATATTTTTCAGATTTCAAGAATTCCCTTTGGGCGCAGGCTACTTCGCCCAGGTGGGTTAAGGTCGCCAGTTGGCCGGTCTTTTCGTCCAGCTTCTCAAAACACCGCAGGGCCTTGCGGAACCTTTCCTTCGCTTCCGGAAAATCCTCCCGGAACAAGGAGACCGCGCCCAGGTGGAAATAATTCCACGCCACATTCTGCAGGTTCGCGCCTTCCTTCATCACGAGGGAATAGGATTTTAAATAACACTTTTCCGCCTCCTGGCCCTTCATCATGGCCAGGTGGATGTTGCCCATCAAGTCCAGGCTCCAGGCTTCTCCCCTCAGATCCTCGATTTCCTGGTAAAGGGAAAAGCCCTCCTCAAAAAGCTGAAGGGCTTCCTTATATTCCCCTAAGCACCATCCAATCACTCCTAGGAGATTTTTAGCCCAGGCCAGGGCCCTTCGGTCGCCCAGGTCCCGGGAAATGGCCATGCTCTCCCGGTACATTTGCCGCGCCCCGGAATAATCCCCTTCAGCCGACGCGATGGTCCCCAGGTTGGCGAAGGACCAGGCCAAACCCCTGCGGTCTCCGCTTTTCAGATAGGCCTGGAGCCCCTTTTGATAAAAAGATTTGGATTCCTCCACCCGCCCTAAATCCCGTAAGGCGTCCCCCAACAAATTGTAGGAATAGGCCATGGCCCTGAAATCCCCGTGGGATTCGGAATAGGCAAGGCTTTGCCGGATGAGCTGTTGGGCCTTTTCATTTTCCCCCAGCCTGGCGGAAATGTGGCCCAGGTTGTTCAGAGCCCAGGCGATACCGGGACCGTCCTTGATTTGACGGTAGACTTTGAGGCTTTTCTCGAAATAACCCCTCGCGGCGATGTAATCGCCGTGGTTCTCCCTGGCCGTACCCATACAGCTCAAGGCGAACCCGGAGGACTTCGGCGCCTTCGCTTCCCGAAACAGGTCCAGGCTTTCTTCCAGGAGTTTTTGCGCCTTGCGGGATCGGCCCAAATCGATCTCGAAGGCCGCCTGCCGGGAAAGGACGCGGGCCAGCAAAAGGGACGAGGAAAGGGGCTTGGCGGACCGGCCGAACTTGGCGTGAAGGGACCCCGCGGCCTTCTCAAAAGCCTCCTGGGCCTCCTGGAACCAGCCCTTGGTGTCATAAACCGCGAAGAGCCCGTCCAGGTAATGGCCCATGTCCTTTTCGCGGGTCTTCTCCACCGCCCTTTTCCAACCCTCCCGGATGTTCCCCATCTCCTCCACCAAATCACCCAGGGCCTTGTTCTGCGTAGATTCACTCAATTCCTTTTCCTTATCGCGGACCAGAAGGCCGAAATAAACGCAATGGGCGTCGAAGATCCTTTCCTTTTCCATCGGGTCATCGAACAGTTTTTCCTTGGCGTAGTATTTCAACAGCTCATGGATCTCAAAACGGCCGTCGGACCTTTTGCGCAAAAGGGATTTATTCTCCAGGTAACCCAGGAGGGCCGGGCCTGCCTCGGCCACCGCCAGGGCCGCGGGGGCGTCAAACCCGCCCTTGAAAACGGAGATTCCCTTGAATGATTTTTTCTGGCTGTCGCTCAAAAGGATCCAGGAATATTCGAACACGGCCCGGAGGGAGCGGTGCCGGGGCGGCAGGTGGGGCATGGAGGTCGCCAGGAAATCCCGGCTGCTCTCGATTTTATGGGCGATTTCCGCCAGGGAAAGATTGCCGACCCAGGTCGCGGATATTTCCAGCCCCAGCGGCATCCCTTCCAGGAGCCGGCAGATCTTCAATAAATTTTCCCGGTCCTCGTTATCCAGGGAAAAATCCGGGCGGATTCTCCTGGCGCTTTTCAGGAACAATTGCACCGCCCCGGAAGCCTCCATTTCCTGAGTCCGGCCCTCATCCGGGTACCTCAGGCCCCGCACCTCGACTATTTTTTCACCCTCGATTTTCAAGCCCTCCCGGGTCGTCACGAGGATCTTCAACCCCGGCGCGGCCTGGATCATCTCCCGCACCAACTCGGCGCCCTCGATGATATGCTCGAAGTTGTCCATCAACAGGAGCATTTCCTTTTCCTTCAGGTGGTTTAACAGCTGGGTTTGCGGGTCGTCGGATCCGAAAAAATAAAACTTGATGGCGTTGGCGATGCTTCCCACGATCAGCTGGTCGGAAAGAAGCGGCGCCAGGCTGACGAGATAAACCCCATCCTTGAATTTTTCCACCGTTTCCGCCGCGGCCTGAAGGGCCAGGCGGGTCTTGCCAAACCCCCCCGGCCCGATGAGCGTGACCAGCCGGACCTGGGATTGGGTCAGGATTTGGGTGATTTCCGTGATCTCCTCTTCCCTGCCGTAAAAAGGCGAGCTCTGGGGAGGGATATTTTGCGGATAAGTTTGAAAGGAGCGCAAGGAAGGCGATTCTTCCGGAAGGATATCAGGGTGCTGGAGGGAATAAAGGTTTTGGGCCTCGCTTAAATCCTTCAGGAAATGGGAGCCCATGTCGATCAGCTTCCCCCCCGGCGGCAGGGGGATAAAATGGACCGCCGGGTGGGTCAGGAGAATCTGCCCTCCATAAGCCGCCTCCAACAATTTATTGGCGTGGACCATGTCCGGGCCCAGGTAGGACTGGCCGAACTTTTCCGCGTCGCCCGCGTGCAGAGCCACGCGGATCTTCGCCTTGCCAAACCTCTCCCAGGTCATGTCTTGGAATTTTTTTTGAAGCAGGATGGCGGCCTTGGCCGGCTCCCCCTCCTGGAAAATGGCAAGCACACCCCTGGGAGTGCGTTTCATCCAGTGGACATTTTGGGAGTGGAGGGTTTCCTCAATTAGAAAAAGCTGGCTGGCCAGGACATGGTCGGCCTCGGGATTTCCCTTTTCCTTTAGGACCGAAGGGTGATCGATTTCAGTAAAAAGGAATATCATCCATTGCCGCCTGTCGGAGGGGTGACCTTGACCTAGAGGACAAAACCAAATTGGTGGCTATTATACCCTCGATGCTTTATCGCTTAACCAGGGATTTCCAGGCTTTTAACATTGTTCCTTGCCTTGTATATATAGAAGGGTCCTCCCACCTATCCCATCCCGGCGAAACCCTTTATATTGTCGCTGGTCGAAATCGGTTGGAGGCTCCTTAAACCAGGCTCCAGGGGATAGGGTTTCGGACCTGGGTGAGAGGGTCGCCCCCCTTTCGGGGAATCGTCGCCTTTCCAACCCATCCAGGAGCCGTCAAAATGAACCTTTGACGGCGTTCCTCAACCGAATGCGGCGCCGCGCCAATTCACTCTCGGGGAAATAAATGCCCAGCCGGAATAAAATCATCCTACTCTTTTCCGCCCTTTTTCTTTCCCGGCTCCTCTTCGGCCTGTCCCAATCCCACTGGGCGGACTACGACGAGAGGCAAAGCTACCTGACAGGCCTCAAGTTCTATACCACCGGGTCCTGGCCCTATTTTGGCCCGGACGCGGCGGGAAGCGAAAATTCCTTTTACAGCCAAATCCCAGGGGCCTTGGAGGGTTTGGCCATCGGCCTTCCCCTTTTCGTTCTTCCCATTCCGGAAGCGCCCTTCATCCTGCTCAACCTCCTGTCGGCCGGCGGGATCCTCCTGCTGGCCTGGTATATCCATCAACGGCTTCCCCGCCTGGGTTTTGAATGGCTCTGCCTTTGGATCGCCGTAACGCCCTGGAGCCTCCATTACCCAACCCACATCTCCAACATGTCCTACCTTTTCTTTTCGGGCGTCCTTTTTTTCATCGGATTCCTGGAAAGCGTTCCTTTCTATTCACTGAAGGTTCTTTCCTTGCCTTGGGCCAACGCCTGGATGGGCTTCTCGCTCTTTTGGATCATGCAGTTCCACCTTTCTTATGTTTTTTTGATTCCCTTGGCGGTTTTTTCACTAGCTCTCCAGGTTCAAAACCAAAGGAGCCTCCGGAGCCTAATCTTTTTTTTCCTCGGCGCCGCCCTCCCCTTCTGCCTGGCGCTCCCCACCTACCTGCGGTACGGATTCAACCGGGTCAACAGCCACGCGGGATTCTTCACGCTCCTGAATTGGGGCAACATCCTGTCCCCCCATGTCCTCCTGTCCCGATTTTTATCCTTGGCCTGTTTCGAGGTCCCCAGTTTCATCGGGGCCCATCTGTCCGACCGGATCCATTTCCTTACCCAGCATCCGGCCATCCTGCTTCCGGGGGCCTTCCTTTGGATCGGCGGCATCCTTCAGGCCTTGATCCTGCTTTTCGCCTGGTTCAAAAAGGGTTCGGAGGTTTCCGGCTGGCGGGAAATAAAACTGCTCCTGCTCGGGGTCTTGGCCATGGTTTATGGAAGCTTTTGGCTCACCCTCAAGCCCCCCCTCTCCCATATTTATTTCGTATTCTTTCCCCTGATCATGATTTATTCCTGTTATGTCTGGAATTTTTTCGGCGGGGGGCGCCGCGCGGGGCTGTTCGCCAAGGCCTTCGTGATCCTGGGAGTTTGTTTCCAGCTGGGTTATGCTATGGCTGCGGCGCCTCAGGATTCCTTTTGGCGGCAAAGGGGCTTGGTGGCCCAAGCCATGGCGGAAAAGAACTATCATTTGGTCGGCGAGCGCAGCCAGGGAAGCCTTTACTAAAGCGGCCTTGACCGGGGAGCTTGGCAGGCCGGGAAGCAAGAATGAGCCCCAAGATATTGGGATAAAACTGGAAGAAAATTAATCGCAAGTCTGAATTTTTCGTTGTTTCGCTATAACAAATTTTAATGCCGCCTGGTTTTAACTCCGCGGCTCCCTATCCCCGTGTTGAAAGGGTTTTGATGTCGGATCGGATGAAATTTTTCCTGCTTTTCCTTTTCCTGTTCGCTTTCCACACCTTTTTCGGCCTGGCCCAGGCCCAGTGGTGGGAACAGGACCAGCTCCAAACCTACTTGATCGGCTTGAAGTGCTTCACCACCGGCACCTGGCCCTACTTCGGGCCCGACGTGAACGGCATCGAGAACCAATCCTTCCAAAGCCAAATTCCGGGAGCCCTCGAGGGCCTGGCCATCGGCCTTCCTTTCCACCTTTTGCCCATCCCGGAGGCCCCCTATCTGTTCCTGAATTTCCTAACGACCCTGGGCGCGGCCCTGCTGGCCTGGTATATTCAAAAGAGGCTTCCCTCCCTGTCCTTTCCCCTCTTATTCCTTTGGATCTGCGTGACCCCCTGGACCCTCCACAAGGCGGCCCATGTCATCAATCCCGCCTATAATTTCCTGCCCAGCGTTCTTTTTTTCATCGGCTTTATGGAAACGATCCCCGCCTTTTCCATGGGGCTCCTCCCGCCCGCCTGGTGCAACGCCGCCATGGGCTTTTCCCTCTTTTGGATCATGCAGTTCCACTTTTCCTACGTTTACCTCCTGCCCCTGGCGGGGATTTCCCTCCTGGTCCAGCTTTGGACCCAAAAGAAAATATCACCCTTTCTTTATTTCATCGCGGGAGCCCTTCCGACCGCGGCCTTCATCATTCCCACCTTCCTCAAGTTCGGGCTGATGCGCTCCAACGTGGCCTCCGGATTTGCCGTACCTTTCAATTGGTACAACGTCCATGAGTGGTTCACGATCCTCGCCCGCTATTTTTCCCTCGTCTGTTTCGAGCTTCCCCGGTTCATCGGCGTTTCCACCCTCACCCGCGAGCAATTCCTGATGGACCACCCCTGGATCCTGGCTCCCGGCGTGATCCTTTGGTTCACCGGCATCGCCCAGGCCATCGCGATGTTGGCGGCGGGGCTTGGAAAATGGAAGCACCCGGTTCCGGGATGGAACGGTATCCGTCTCTTCATCCTGTTGGTGTACCTGATGATTTGGGTAAGCTTTTGGTTCACCAGCAAACTGCCCCTATCGCATATTTACCTGGTTTTCTATCCCTGGCTCATGCTTTATTCCTGCTACTGCTGGAGCCTCTTCGCGGATAGTTCCCGGTGGAAAACCGCCGCGAAGGCCTTTTTGGCCTTGGCCCTCTACTTCCAAATCGGCTATGCCGTGGCCGTTCTCCCCCATGACTCTTTTTACAGCAAGAGGCCCGAAGTGGCGGCCATCAACCGGGACGTGGTGGCCCGCGCCTTGAAGGAAAAGAATTATAAAATCCTGGGCGAAAGGCGCCCCGGCAGCCTTTACTGAGAAAAAATGAAGCGCCGATCGAATCCGAGGGACGCCGATAGGGAAACATTTTTTGTTTAGTTTGAGCCGGCATCGGTGTCCATCGGCCGCTATCGGCGGTTGCAAAGGGGGTTTTCTTTGTCGAATCGGATGAAGTTCATTTTTTTATTCCTTTTTTTGCTGGCCTTCCGGGTCGCCTTCGGATTGTCCGCGCCCTTTTTCTCGCCCGACGAGCTTCAAACCTACCTGATCGGCCTCAAGTATTACACCACCGGCGCCTGGCCCTATTTCGGGCCGGACCTCATCGTGACGGAAACGGGATTCCAATCCCAAATCCCAGGCGCCCTGGAGGGGCTGCTCATCGGCCTGCCCTTTCACCTGCTGCCCCTGCCGGAAGCCCCCTTCCTGCTGGTGAACCTCCTTTCCTTGGCGGGCCTGGCATTTTTTTCCTTTTACGCGGCCAAACGCCTTCCCGAGATACCCTTTTGGTTTATCTTCGCCTGGCTGGCCCTGCTCCCCTGGAACCTCCATGAATCAGCCAACACCATCAATCCTTCCTACCTTCTTTTCGGAAGCTGTCTCTTCTTCGTGGGTTTCCTCGAATCCATTCCCCGGCTTTCCTCGGGCTGGCTGTCCCCTCCCGCCTCCTTCGCGCTGATGGGATTCGGCCTCTTCTGGGACATGCAGTTTCACTTCTCCTGGATCCTCCTCCCGCCCTTCGTCCTCGCCGCCTTAGCCTGCCAATGGATTGGACTAAAACCAAAAAAAAACTTCTCGCTTCACATTGTGGTTAAATTGTTTTTGGGTTTTCTTTCCGGCTCCGCCATCCCCCTGGCCTTCCTCCTTCCCACCCTCTTTCGGTACGGCCTCTCGCAAGGAGCCTCCGGACTGCGCTTATCCGTCGGATTTAACGCGGAAAACTTCATGTCCTTTTTCACGATACTTGCCCGATTTTTTTCCCTGCCATCCTTTGAATTGCTCCGTTTTATCGGATTAAACAGCCTCGAACGGATCCAGTTCCTGAAAGACGGCTGGGTCCTTCTCCCAGGCCTTTTTCTCATCGCCGTGGGACTTCTCCAGCCTCTGGTGCTTGTCCTGGCCGGCTGGTTCAAGGATCCCCGCCACCCCGAGGCCCAGGCCATCCAGCGCTGGACCTTGCTGGCCTTTCTCATGGTTTGGGTCAGTTTTTGGTTCACCTCCAAGCCCCCCGCGGCCCATATCTATTACATTCTTCTTCCCCTGGCCGCCCTCTACTCCTTCTATATAGGAAGCAGGGCGGCGTCCCATCGGGCCTGGCGCATCTTCGCCTTGGTTTGCCTGGCGGCCAACCTTTGGTTTGAGGCCGGTTACACGGTCCTGAAACTAAAGTCACAATCCCTTTACCTGGACCGTCCCCTCGTGGTGAAATCAATCCAGCAAAAGGACTATCGAATCCTGGGAGAACGCCGGCCTAACAGCCTTTACTAAACTAAAATGCCGATTCACCACCAAGACACCAAGAAAGGAATTCAAAGTGAAAATATGCGGAAAAAATATGATGAAACGAGGTTTAGCCGTTCTTGGCGCCTTGGTGTCTTGGTGGTTCATCCCGGCAGGTCCGGTTTTCGCGGCGGATATTCATTTTCTGGTCATTCCGGAAGAAGTCATCGGCCCCATCAGCCCCTATATCTACGGCATCAATGATAAGGATCCGGGGGACACCCACACCACGGTCCGGCGCCTGGGCGGCAACCGCATGACGGGCTACAACTGGGTCAACAACGCCTCCAACGCGGGCAACGACTGGCACCACACCAGCGACGACTGGATGTGCGCGCAGAACCTCCATTACACCGATTGCGACCAGCCGGGATCGATGGTAAGGCAATTCGTGGAGCAAAGCCAAAAGGAAGGACTGGACTCGCTCATCACCGTGCCGATGGCTGGCTATGTGGCCGCGGACAAATTGGGCGTGGTGGATGAAAAGGACGCGGCCCCCAGCAAGAGGTGGAAACCCATCGCCTTCCACAAAAAAGGGAAATTCACCCTCACCCCCAGCGGCAAGGACCCGGTGGTTTATGAGGATGAATTCATCAATTACCTCGTCTCGAATTTCAAAAAAGCCTCCGAGGGGGGCGTCAAGTTTTACGACCTGGACAACGAGACCGCCATTTGGCCCTCGACCCATCCGCGCATCCACCCGAAAAAAACCGGATATTGGGAAATGGTCAACCGCACCGAGGGATTGGCGACCAATATCCTTCTCGTGGACCCCACCGCGACCATCCTGGGCCCGGTCTGTTACGGCTGGGGCGAGTTCACGACCCTCCAGGACGCCGATGATTCCAAGGAATTAAACGCGACTTTTGGGACTTACCTGGATTTTTACCTGGAACAAATGAAGGTGCTGGAAAAGCGCCACCGGAAGCGCCTGCTCCACGCCTTGGACCTGCACTGGTACCCGGAAGCCCAGGGCGGGGGCAAGCGGATCACCGAGAACGACACCAGTCCCGAGAGCGTGGAAGCCCGCCTCCAGGCGCCCCGCAGCCTCTGGGATCCGGGCTATGTGGAAAAAAGCTGGATCACCCAATACTCAACCGGCGGCAAGCCCATCCAGCTCCTGCCCTGGGTCCAGGAAAAAATCGACAAGCATTATCCCGGCACCAAGATGGCCTTCAGCGAGTATGACTATGGCGCGGGAGACCATGTTTCCGGCGGATTGGCCCAAGCCGACGTCCTGGGCATCTTCGGAAAATTCAATGTTTTCTTGGCGACCTATTGGGGGGATTTGAAAGCCTACAACCAGGCGGCCTTCAAGCTTTTCCGCAACTACGACGGCAAGGGCTCGGCCTTCGGGGACACGGCTGTTTCCTCAGCCACCGACGATGTGGTCCAAACTTCCGTCTATGCGGCCGTTGATTCCAAAAATCCCGGGACCTTGTGGCTGGTGGTGTTGAATAAAAGCCAAAAGGACCCGGTGAAGGGCCAATTCAAGATCCAGGGAAAAACCAATTACGGGGCTTATGAAAGCTACGGGTTTGATTCCAAATCGGCCCTATTGGCGGCGGGCAAAAAGGGCAAGGTGGAAAAAAACCAATTCGAAATTTCCCTGGCGCCCTTGTCGGCCGCGGTTTTCGTCTGCCGTTAAAAGCCAGGTTCAAGGGCCGGGGGTGGGCGGGGCCAGAGGGCGGGGAAGTTTCAACACCACCTTCGAGGCCCCGGATAAATCCTTCGGGGGAAAATAGAGGGTTGCCACGTCCCCAACGCAGTCGACTTTATCGATGGTTCCTCCCTCGGGAATCTGGAAAGCCGATAGGTCCACTTCTTTCGCCGCTGCGCCGACCTGTTCCTCCGTGAGAAAAAGGCAGGCCAGGTAAAATTTCGTCCCGCCCTTTGCTTCCTTGTCCGACAAGACAAAAGCCGCGGCTTGGGCGTCCGCGCTCCATCCCGCGGTACTGGCCAGCCGGAGGCCCTTCCCCTGCCCCAGGGATTGGCGGAAAAGGTTCGCTTTTTCCCGCTCCGAATAGAGCCAGTCCAACCCCGCCGGCCCCCGGTTCAAACGGATCAACCCCAGGGACTCGCCCCCGTCCCCCTCGTCGATAACGGCTAAAAGTTCCCCTTGGTCAGGCGAGAAATAATATTTTTCGAGTCCTGAATATTGGCGGGAGTCGGAGCTGTTGGAAAGATTTAATTGAATGAAGCTGTAAAGCTGGCGGGGATTGTCCCGCAGGGAGGTGCGGCAAAGGAGGTTGAGCTTGTCCCCCTCCAGGAAATACTGCTGGATGGCGTAAATCCCCAGGGGAAAACGGGTGGTGAGGGACCGGCGCTTGTCCGTGACATCCACGTTAATCACAGGCCCTCCCGCCGTGGCGGGGGCGTTATCGATGCCTGGCAGGGTCTCGGAAAGGCTGATTTTGTAATCGAAATTCTCAAAGGCGACAGGGCCGGCCCCCAGTGGCGAAAAAACCGCGAGCGAAGCCAGGCCAAAAAACAACGAGGATAATTTCACGGTTTCTCCCTTGGAAGCTTGTCCTTTCAGACGCGGGAGGGGCCCGAAAAGGGCCTCCCATCCGCCCCTTCCTCCCGGATCATATAAGCCGCCGGGCCATGTCCTTCTCAACCTGGACGGCCCTGTCCCCTGTGATTTTTTCGGCTTCTTCTTTTCCCTCGCCGGTCAAGGCCGCGAATTTTGGCTGGTTGAGCGTCACCAGGCCCCCTTCCCTCATCCTCTCCAGGAGATGATCCAGTCTTTCCTTATCCTCTTTGGGAAGTATCTCTTTTTGAAACCTCATCTCTTTTAATACGGTTTCCGTCATGAGAAAGGCCGTTTTCCGCTTTCGGAAGATATAAAGCACCGTGTCCTTGAGGATTTCGTAATCTGGTTCCAACCCGGACCCCCTCAGGAAAAAGCGATTCGTAGTCAGTAATTCGCCATTCGTAGTTTTAATCCCAAAATCATTTTCGGCGCCGCCTCAATCAAATGGCTTTACCTACCTGTGGTGAATCGGTTTTGCGGTTGCCTTCCTTGGTGAACTTCGTGGTTCTACCGGTGGAGGGTTCTATTTTTTCCGGCGGTCGCCCGCCCGGCGGTCGCCCTTGCGGGGAGGCGCGGCGTAAACCTTATCCACCAGCCGTCCCGGAAAGCGCTGATCGCCGGGTTTTCGCCGTTCTTTTTTTCGTTTTTCCACGATGGAAGCCTGGGTTTTCTTTTTCAGCATGGGAAAGCCTCCCTTTCATTTGGGCTGAGTTTATTTTAATCCCTTTTGGGCCCCTGGGCTATGGCCGCCTGGATTTCCGGCGGGGCAGGCCCGGTTACCTGCCCGCGAGGAGGAGGGCCTTGAGCCCTCCCGGCGATAGGCAGACTTCCGAGTGAAAGACGATCTCAATCCATTGGGAATCAACACAGGCCTCCAAAAGCGATCTCATCTTGGGTTCCTCCAACCCGGTCGCGGCCAGGAGGGCCTTGGGCTCAATGGAGCCGATTCCCCGGATATAGCTGTTATCCCTCAAGTATTTCAGGATTCCCAACAACTCCTCGGGCAAGGGGGCACTGGAGGTCATTTTTAATCCTTTGGGTCGGACGGGGGTGAAAAAATGACCGGCAAAAAGAGCGGTCGAACGGCGGGAAGCCATTTCAGCGCGGCATCCCCTTGAAAAAGGATCCAGGGCCGCCCCAAATTAATGGCAGAAACCGGCATTTAAAACTGGCATATATGCCGGTTTTAAAGAGGGTGGGTTTCGGGGATGATGCAGCCATGAAGTTGAACGAAAAAAAATTAACGACGATCACTAAAAATTTAGGCCGGCGGGTGGGCGAGCTGAGGGCCCAGCGGGACTTGACCCAGGCCCAATTCGCCGAACGGTTAGAAAGGTCCGTCAGCGTGGTGCAGGCTTGGGAAACGGGCCGGAATTTCACCATTAAAACCCTCTTTCTCATCTCCACGACCTTGAATTATCCCCTCCGGGAATTCTTCAAGGCGCCGGTCAGGCCCAAACCCCGCCGGGGCCGCCCCCGCCATAAGGTTCGAAGGAATCCCGCCTCCAAAGCCTGAGGGATCCGCCTGGTCCAGGAGCCAAGTTCGGCAAATTCCATCCACCCCGTCATTCCTTAAATAAAAAAGGGACGCCGATTTACGGCGTCCCTTTTTTATTTAAATTTTCCCTGGAATCCCGCCAGGCCCTTGAACCTATTTATTTGGTGGGATCGTTCACCTTGCCCAGGAATAAAACCGCGCGGGCATTGTTCTCATAGAGCGCGAAAAAGAAGGGATGATCCACGGTGAAGGGAACGGTCGGCGGCATCGGGGTGTAGGAGACCATCCCGACACCAATGACGCCGGTCGCGGCCGCCGCTTCCGTTCCCTTCTCATCCACCGCCACAAAGGCCTGGTGAACCACCTTGGAGATGTATAAATCCTTCAGCCCGTCGATTCCGGAAAAATCCGCCATGGTCGAGCTAAAGGCCGAAACCATGCCAAGGGATTTGAGAATGTTCCCCAAGTCATAGTGGGTTGAAAATTTGAACTTGGGCAGGGTCACGGCGACCTGGGTCACGCCCAAGGAGGGGGCGACCCTGGCGGCGAACCACCCGTCGAGCTGGGGGCCCGTCATGTCCGCCTCCAAACCCGCCATTTGCCCCGTCGGGGGCAGAAAGATGAACATGGACACATCCCTGTTCACATAGGGCAATTCCAAAACCTGGGCCTTGCCGTAATAGTCCTCAATGGCGCCAGGCATGGTCTGGTTCATCATGGTGGGCAGGGCCGTCGAGCCGTTATTCAGGAAGAAGGCCCGTGGAAATGAGCTCGAGGCCTCGAATTGCCTTTGCCAATCGGCCTTGAAATAAATGGCGTTGGTCAGGACAAACTTGGTGGTCGGGGGCAAATCACTGGGGGAAAGAAGGTTGGTGATTTTGCCGGCCGTCTCGTTGGAGACGGTATCGTTGATGGTCTGGGCGCTGCCGCCGGGATTGTTGATGAAATCCAGGCTGGTGACTCCCGCGCTGTAATATTGGACTACCGGATTCACGAAGGTGGAAAGGGGGGTGAAGGTTTGCTCCAGCCAAAGGTGGTTGGAAGTGCTGAGTTGATAGCCCTTGCCCGGTTTGTTGATCTCGGCGATGAGGCTTTGAAAACCTGTCCGGCGGATAGTATCGTCGCTGTTCAAGTATAGAACCTTTTGCATTTCCAGCTGGGTATTGCCCTTGGCGCCCTCGCTGGCCATGGCCAGGGCGGTGATGATGCTGAAGGGGGAGAAGAAAACATTATCGACGTCGGATTTATTGCAGTTATAAACATCCGCCGTGAGGTGGTTGTCCGCCACCGAGGGGCTGTAAACCACCGCGGGCGCCACGGGACTATTGGCCAGGGGGGCCACCGCCGAAAATTTACCATTGCATCCGGCCAGAAGAAATACCAGTCCTGCAGCCATTAAAATACGAGTCGTCGCTTTCATATAAAACTCCCTGTCCTCAAATTCAGAAACGATATCGGATCCCGCTTTTTCCAATGAAGTTTCAATAGGTTCAACCTTCAACGAACCTGAAAACCATGCCGGAATCATCTCCTACCTGATAGAGTCCGATTCCCCGGCTTTATTCCCTGAAATATCCGCGAAATTCCGAAAATATTGGCGCGGCACAGGGATTTCATTGGATTTTTAAGGGTGGGAGGACAGGCGCAAACCCCTAGGTGGACGGGGTCAACCCATGGGAATAGCTTGGGCCAGGATCGAAACAGGGCCTTCAGACGGAATCGATTGGCGGGGGGCTTTCGGGGGCCTGCGTTCAGCTCTTGGCTTCGGGCGGGGGATTTCCCCCGGACGGCTGGTGCTTCATGTGGGCCTTGGCCTTTTGGTACTCGGCGTCAAAACCTTCCATCAGCTCGGGATAAACCACGACCCGCTCCGTCCTGGTCTTGCCGTTCTTGATCCGGACATCCTCGATCAAAAGATAGCGGCCGGACCTGGGGGAATCCTTGACGGAAAAGCGGTATTCCCCGCTTTTAACCTGTATCGCGGACTCGTGCACCAATTTGTTTTCCGATTCCATGGACCCCCCCAACGGTTAGGCTCTTTACTTGCCGGCTGCCGCGGCAGGCGCTTGTACTTTCGGCTTCGCGGCGGCGATCTTGGCCTGCATCGCCTCCAGGGCGGCGCCCTTCAAATGGCGCGTTTTTTTCCGTTCAATGCGGCTTACCGTAAACGCCAGCTTGGCCCTTTTCGGACCCTTTTGCTTTGTCATGTTCGTCTCCCTGTCGTGATAAATCTAGGGACATCTTAAAGGCTTCCCCTCCCAATTGATACCGGGCCGGGGAATAAAGTCGCAAAGCCCCTTAAGGGCTGGCGGAAGCGGAGGCCCGGGGCTTGAGGAGGTCCATCAGGCCTAACGGCTGGTATCCGGTTGGCGGATCGAAGGCGGCCGGCTCAAAGGCCTGGGCCGCGACGCTTAATATCTCCAGGCGGCTGGCGGCTTTCCCCTTGGCGTAAAGGATCGAGAGAACCGGCAGTTCGGGCTCGGCCAAGAGCCCCTGCAGGACCGCCGGGTCGGCGCCCAATTGGGACAAGGCGCCGCCGCCCAGGTCCAGCGCCAGGTGAACCAGGCTCCGAAAGGTGTGGTAATCCTCGGCGCTCATGGCGGTTTTTTCCGGCGCTGCCACCCAAACTTCGCGGGCCTTTTCCCCCTCCAGCTCGGTGACATATTGATCGCAGACCATTCCCCTGGTCCGAACGCCCCGCGCCGCCAGCTTCGGCGAGCCGCTGAACAGAAGCCGGACGTCCTCGCGGAGGATCTCGAAGGTTTTCCTCCCGCCCCCATTGCCCTTGTCCGCCTGGCTCTCGGCCAGGGCCAAACCCAGGGACGAGAGAAGCTTCAAGGTGGCCTGGTCCGAGGGGGTGACCGCGTAAATGGTTTTTCGGAAATCATCCACCGCCGTCAGCAAGGCCGTCTCACGGTCATAGATCAAAGAACCATGGGACCAGGGCCCGTTAAAATCCAGCCTCAGTTTATTGACGCCGATGGAGACGGCCACATTGGCCCAGGCGTCCTTATTCTCGAAGCTTTGGACGCGGGCCTTGAGCGCCGTTCCAGCGAAGGAGGGGACGGCGGTGAACCACAAGAGAAGGAGGATAGGTGTTTTTCTCATTTTATTTTTTTCCTTTTCCCTCAAGCTTCCTGGGAATCCTGGGGCCGGGATAGCTTCTCGTCGATGGATTTCAAGGACCGCTCCAGGGCGGCTTTTAATTCCTTTTCCGCGTCCTTTTGGAGCGAGGCCAGGAAGGTCTTGACCAAGTTGGAGCGGAAATAGCCCAAACCCTCAATGGCGGCCCGCCGCACCTCCAGGCTCCTCTCTTTTTTACTTTGGAGGAATTTATACTTGTCCGCCCACTCCATCAAGGGATCCATCCCCAAGGGGTCGCCCAGCTCGCCCAGGGCCAGGCAGGCGGCGGCCCAAAACCGGTCCCGGCCGCCGGACTTCTCAGGGTAATTTTTCACCGCCGCCACGATGGCGCGCGAATCGCCTTCCAGCCCGACCTTGGCCAGCACCTGGAGGGCCTTGGCGGCGATGGGCCGGTCCGGATGGTCCATCAGGCGCAGGAGCATGGGGCGGAAATCCGCCCTCTTCCACATCTCCGCCACTTCCAGGATTTTGGCTTGGTTCTCGGCCGCCAATGTTCCCCAATGCTTTTCAAAATAATCCGCCAAGTGTCCCGGCAGGGGAACCCGCTTGAAAATTTCCAGGAACCTTCCCAGATCCGCCCCTTCCCCCTTTTCCCTGATCCATGGCTCGAAGACGGCCTTGCCGCCGGCCTCCATGCCGGACAGCAGGTCGACCGCGGCCTTCCATTCGGGGCTTTCGGCGGCGGCGCGCTGGGTTTTCTCCAGGAGAAATTCAGAGGCCAGGGGGCCCAGCAGGGACAGAAGGCTCATCACCTTGTCCTTGGCCAGCTTCGTATGGACCGCCAGAATCCTTTCCAGGACCGGCCAGCAAAACACCGTTTCCAGCGCCGCTTGGGCCGCCAGGTTTTGTTTCTCGAACAGCTGGGGTTTTTGCCCGGCGGCCTGCTGGAGCACCCGGGTGGTTTCCAAAAACTCCCCCCAATCCGGGTGGTCCACTTCCTGCGGCAGCCAATCCTGGACCAGGGTGAGGGCGATCGGGTAGGTGGCGGGATGGGGGCACTCCACCAGGAATTTTTCCATGTTCCGCAAGGCCTCCAGCTGGAGGGGCCTGGTGATCTGTTTCCACCTCAAGCGGTTCAAGTGCCTCAAGGCCAGGGTTTGTTCCTGCAGGTTTCCGGCGAGGACTTTTTTCCAAACCTCCTCCCAAAAGGCCTCAAACCCATCGGCTTCCTGCGGCTCCTGCAGGATCGAAAAGGTCTCATCCACCTGCCGCTCCAGGGAAGGGTCCCAAAGGCACTCGAATTTGCCGGCCCGCAGGTCCCCCAAAACGCTGTTGGCCTCAAACAAGGAGCCTTGGCTCTCCGAAGACGCCGCTCCCAGGGCCGTCGCAGCCTCCGCTCCCACCCCTTGGCTCTCGGCCAACAGCACCAATTTTTTCAGCACCTCATCCATGCTGATCTGGGCGTTTTTGATTTGGCCTGGATCCTTCAGGGAGGCCAGGCTTTGTTTCAAACTCACCAGTCCGCCCATCACTTCCAGCAGCGGTTGGCCCCCCACCCCTCCGCCTTTCCCTCCGCCGGCGGTCCCGGGACCGGCTCCCGGTTCCCCCGTGACCAGCCAGCCTCCCATGTTGTCGATCATCTTGCGGGCCACTTCCCTTTTGGTGCTCTCGGGCCGGACCCTTGAAAATATTTGGAGAAAATATTGCAGGGCTTCCAGGGCCTCCTGGAGGTTTTCCTCGCCGGGAGGCAGGCCCTCGCGGGTTACCACCTTTTCCCCTTCCTTGATCGCCACGTAAACTTTCTCATTGAGCCGGATATGGGGCAGGGGTTTTTGGACCAGGGCCTGCACCAGGGAAAGTCCCGTGGGCAGGGCCTTGGGCTTGAGAAGTTCGAAGAGGGCCTTGATTTCCACCGCCTCCACCCCCTTCTGGAAGGCGAGGGTTTGGATCTTGTGGGTGAGGAACAGGTCCTTGATCATGTTGGTGGAGCCGGTCATGCGCTCATCCAGGGGGCTTCCCTCGGCCAGGAGCCTCCCTTCCGATTCCCCCAATCCGACCGAGGGCAGATCCTGGAAGAGAAGCTCCAGGCTCCCTAAAAAACGGTCGATGGACTTTTGGATCATGTCATTGCCCACGGCATAGAGGAAGTAATTGGAGAGGGCGACGCGGAGCTCCCGGACGGCGGAGGAGGCCAGGGTGGTTTGGGATGGCGTTAACATGGGATGGGGCCTTTGGGGAAATCTGGAAAACAGCCCTTCAATCTTAACTCTTTCCCGCAAGAAGCTCTAGGCCAGCTTGAACAGCCCGAAGGAAACTCCCGGGGCCGAGAAACCCTTTCCCGTCCATTCCACGCCGTTCGAAAGCAGGGGAACGGGCCTCCCGGCCAGGCGGGGCTTCACCCGCGCCCTTTTCCCGGACGGCTGGATCACGGCCAGGATTTTTTCCCCGTCCTTTTCCCTGGCGTAAACCAAGGGCTGGTGGGGGCCTTGGGAAAGAACCTTAAAGGTTCCCTTCGCCTGGAGCGCCGGATGCCTTTGGCGGAGCAGGACCAGGGCCCTCACGGTTCGGAGGAGTGAATCGGGATTTTGTTCCTGCGAGGCCACATCCGGCGCCGAGCTTCTCCGGTCCACCGGCAGGTAGAGCTTCCGGGGGTCGGCCCGGGAAAAGCCCCTGTTCTTTCCGCCGTCCCATTGCATGGGCGTGCGGGAACCGGTCCTCTCATAGCCCCCTTCCTTGGAGGGAAGGTTTTCCTGGTAGGCCATCCCAATCTCATCGCCGTAATAGAGGAAGGGTATTCCCGGCAGGGTCAGCAAAAAGGCGAAGGAAGTTTTTAATTCCTCCCGGCTGAGGCCGTAGGAAATCCGCGCGAAGTCGTGGTTGCCCGAGGGAACGCAGACATAGCCCCTGGGCCCCGCCTCCCTCGTCAGGCGCTGGAAGGTTTTGAGGAACAGCCCAAGGCTGCCCTTGCCCGACCGGTGGAAAAAACTTTTTTCCCCCGCGCGGAAAAGCGAGAGATAAGCCCCGGCGTGGGGCCCGAAGTGCAGCAGGAAATCCGCGTCGAAGCCGGCCCGGATGGCCCGGGAGGGATCGGACCACTCGGACACCAGGAAGGCCTCCGGAAATCTCCGCTTCAGCTGCGCGGAAAGCCGCGACCAAAGCCGGATGGTTTCCCGGGATCCCTCGTCGCCCTTGACCAAGGAGCCGGCCATGTCCACCCGGAAGCCCGAGGCCCCCATCCCCATCCAATAGGCCATCACCCTGAGCATTTCCTTCGCGGTGGCCCTGGGGCCGGGATGGTCCACCGGCTGCTGCCAGGGCTTTTGGGGATTGGGCTTCGCGAAGCCGTAATTGAGCGAGGGCTGGGAATAATAATAGTTCGCCGCGTAGCCCACGGACCGCTCGGCGAGCCCCCGGATCAGGTTCAGTCCCGGCTCCTGGATCTCGGAGCTTCCATCGGCCCAAACATAGCGGTCCGTGTAGCGGTTCCTTTGGGGGACGGCGGATTGCCGAAACCAGGGATGCTCCAGGGAGGTGTGGCCCGGCACCAGGTCCAGGCAGACCCGGATGCCGCGTTTTTTTGCTTCGCGGAAGAGTTTTTTCGCGTCCTCGTTGGTGCCGTAGCGAGGGGCGATTTGGGTGTAATCGGAAATGTCATAGCCAGCGTCCAGGAAGGGCGAGGCGAAACAGGGATTCAGCCAAAGGGCGTTGAACCCCATGGAGCGCAGGTAATCGAGCTTGAGGATGATTCCCGGAAGATCCCCGATGCCGTCGCCGTTGGAATCGTAAAAGCTTTGGGGGTAGATTTGGTAGAAGACCGCTTTTTCCAGCCAACCGGGGAGCCTTTTCATGAGAGCCTTTCACGCCTGGTGGGGCATTTTACCTGAACCAGGCGCTTGCCCCAACAGTCCCTTTTCAGCGAAAAGGGTTGGTGGTTCCCCCTCATTATTTGGGATATTGACGGGGTCAGGCGGAACCAGGAAGGCAAAGGCGGCGCCAGTTCACCACAGGCCCCTGACGGGGCCACAGAGTCAC
>CAZUXW010000046.1:0-1973 GCA_964624625.1 uncultured bacterium | reverse complement strand
GGCAACCTGTGGTGAAGGGTTTTTCCATTTTATCCTTAAACGGTTTAGGTTTTAATTCCGAACTCCTAACTCCCCATTCCTAATTGCCCTTCTGTTCCCTTGGGTCGACCGGATTGACCTTGCGGAAAAGCTCCTCCAACATTTGGGGCGTCGGCTGGGGGAACATCACCGAGGGACCCGGCGACAGATCCTCGAGCGAGGCCGGCTTTTCGTCCTCTTCCAGGGACATATTTTCCATTTGGGGAAATTCCCCCGAATCCAGGTCCACCTCCCTCAGGTTGGTTGCGGGAAGGAGAGGGTGATCCCCGTCGATTTTTTTCTCCGTGATAGGCGCGGACCCGGGATGCGGCGCGAAGGTTTCCTGCCCGCCCGGCTCCCTTTTCGGATCCTCCCCCTCGGTTTTTCCCCCCCATTCTTCCACCGTCTCTTTTTCCATCGGAAGTTCCTGGCCCGGGGAGGGGAAGAGGCTGTCCCGGGAAGGTTCATGGGACAGGGCCTCTTGGGCCTTTTCGAGGCCGTCTTCCTCGAAGCGGGGCAGGGTCAATCCCTCCACCACCTCAGGATGGATTTCCCGGGAAGCCCCCCCGGGAAAAGGTTCCTGGTCCTTGGCCGGCAAAGGTTCCGCCGCTTGTTTTTCGATGGGGGCTTTTTCCTCCAAGGGCGGAAGGTTGGGGAAACCGGACAAGGGATCCTGGAGATCCAAGGGGCGGTAGGCTGTTTCCGGAATCCGATCCGGCGAGGCGGGTTTTTCCGCCGGGGGGTCCTGCGCCGCGGCTGGGGGCATGGGCTGCGGGAGGGATGCCCCGGGTTTCCCTGGTTCCAACCCGCTGCCGGGGGGAGGCCCGGCCAAAGGCGCGGCTTCCGGCCCGCGGTTCCCTTCAGTGTGGTTTTCCCGGAAGGCCTCCCCGGTGAAGGACTCCCGGATATTTTCTTCCAGCGGAATTTCCGGCGCCTTTTCAACCTCCATTTTTTCCACGGTCCTGGGCCGGGGATTTGGAAAACCCGATAAAGGATCCATCATATCCAGCGGCCGGAAAGCCGGGATTTTAGCCGGCTGGGGACCCCTCGGCTCCTCCCCGTCTTCCGATTCACGCGCGCGCGAAAGGGGCTCCGAGGATTTATCGCCCTCGTCTTCCCCGCCGGCTTCCGCTTCCGGCGGGGTTTCCGGCTCCCCTGGTCCGGACTTCGGCAGGATGGAAAGAACCGGGGAGGGGCCTTCCTCTTCTTCCGGTTTTTCGTCCCTGGTGTAGGCTGTTTCCAAACTCGAGGAAGGGTGGACCGTTTCGGCCGCTGGGACATGCATGACGACCGCCAGGGGCTGTTCCGGGACCGGCTCCGGGACTCCTTCCGTCCGGAAGGGTTCCAGCAGTGTCTTAAAGTAGCGGATGAAGCGGTTGTGCTGTTGGTAAACGAACTCGAAGAGATTGTCGTGAATGGGGGTGTTGTCCTCGCAATTGAGCCGCCTCAGGAGTTCCTTGACGCAGTAAAAGCGGGGGCCCGGATCCTTCGTGTCCTCCCTGGTCCAGTTTTCCTGGAACTTGGCCGCGACCCCGAGGATTTCATCCAATTGCTCCATGCGCTCGGCGCCGTCCCGGCAGGGGATGACCGCCGAACCCTTGAGATTCTCCACCACGTAATCATCCACCGCGTCCTGCCGGTCCTCCTCGGAAATTTCCCTCGAGATGAAATCCTCTTTCATGGTCTGCAGGAGGTTGCAGGCGTCCACGGCGAGGAGGAGTTTCAGGACCTCAACCTCGCTGATATTGGAAAAATTGTTTTTTTGGAAAACGGCCAGGCTTTCCTTCAAACCGGTAACCTGGATCAGGTTCCGGGCGATCCTCAGGCTGGCACCTGCGAAAAAAGCGAACATGGGTTGGAAACTCCCTGGTGGAGGTTAAACCGAGAAAAGCCTATTGTAGGGCCAAGCCCCGGAAATAAAAGCCCCCGTTGCCCGCCTTTCCCCGATTTCGCCT
>CAZUXW010000045.1:0-25173 GCA_964624625.1 uncultured bacterium | reverse complement strand
TCATCCACCAGGACATCCACCACCATTTGAGCCCCGGTTTTTAGTTTGTTCTTAGCCATCGTTTTCTCCCTTGCGGTCTGTCGCCTATCGGACGTGAAAGACCCAGATTTTACAATAATTCCAGCCTTTTTCGAGGCTAATTCAGGGTTAAAAGGCTCCCGAACCTCTCAAAAAGGCTTTTAATCCAATGTTTTGGGGTTTTGCTTCGGTGGGATACTTGGCCTTAAAACAAAAAAGCCGCGGTAGCCCGTTTGAAGCGGGCCCCGCGGCTTGGTAGCCGTCGTTAGGAGCGATCCGCCTCCGGACGCAAAACTACTACGAGTACCAAAAGAAGTAGAGTTGTCGCGATTCCGAAGGACATTCATTTTCTCCTAAAATAATAACTACTGAGGTTCGTAAATATACCCATCCCCGGGGAATTTGTCAAGCTGGCAGTGCCGCGGCCGTACTACCTGAGGGATAATTGGACCAATCCCCAAAGGATGAAAAGGACCAGGGTCCAAACCAAAAAGGAGTTTTTTAAATCCCCCCACCAAATCAATCCCTTGGTATCCGATAAATATTTCCGAAACCTCCCTAAAAAATAAATCGTGGGAGGCGCCAAAATAACCAAAATGACCGCGGCCAAAAGGGCGTCCTGTTGTAGATTGGGTTTCCTCAGGAATTTCAGGACAAAAAAAAGGGAGATTAACACCATCAGGGATTGGGCGGTCCAAAAAACAACATACTCCAATAAATGGGGGGGCATTTGAAACAAAAAATAAGTCCAGGAATTATCCTTAATTAAATGCGCATGGGTTTCTTTTGGCAGCCTGGTTCCACACCGGTGGCAAAATTTCAAGGTCTTGCCCCTGACGAACAAGCTTTGGAGCAATACCCCGGTTTTATGGGGGCAGGCTTGGATGATCCAACCGATGGAAATCGCGAACCAAGCGCTGAGGGCCAGTTGGATCAGGAGTCCCACTAAAACAAATCGGTAGTCATAATTTCCCGTCACCCAACTCAAGACCAGGTTCAGGAACAAAAACCAAAACCAAGGCTCCAAAAGCCGGATGGCCTTGAAATCATCGGTGGTTTCCAAAAAAAACCGCCAACCCTTGGCGGCCCCCACCAGAATTACCGCGAAAAGGATAAAGGTAATGCCGTTCATGGAACCTCGCTTGGATCAAAAAGGTTAAATTCAATAACTATTTTTGGAGCGATGCCAAAGCTTCCGCCGCCATGGTCCGGTTTCCCCGGCATCCGATGGCAGACTCATAAGCTTTTTCCGCCTGGCTGGCCTGGTGGTCCAGCCACCACAAATTGCCCAGTTTAAAATAAAGATGCGCCGCCGGATAGCCCTCCTCGATCGCCCGCTCCACGAGCTCCCGGTTCTTCGCATAGTCATTCAACGCGTAGTGATATTGGGCCATCCATTCGTAGAAGCAAGATATTATCAGGGGATCCTTTTGCGCGAAAGGATAGTGATCCGGCAGCCCCTCCACGGTTTTCTTGTATTTCTCGGGGTTCTGCAGGATGTCCTCCGCCCCAAGGTTCCATTGGTGAAAATTGGCCTGGGCTTGGATCCAGCCCCCTGTTTCAATTTTGTTTTTGGGAGTCAGGGGTATCAAGCCCAGCATTAAGCCGCCATCATTGAAAAGATCCGAACCCAACGAGTGGATTTCCAGCCCCTCCAAACGCCCGGCAAGAAATGGGGCGTAATTAATATTCACCAATAGGGCCGCCCATTTCGCCGCACCGGGATCCAGCTTCGGGTTGCAGGAGGCGTTAAAGGGATAAGTCGCGACATAAAGCGAGTGATTGTGGGATAAAAGCAAAAAGTCGGTAAAAATAAGGCCCGGACCGGATTTTTTACGGAAATCATCCAGGAGCTGAAAGGCCCTGAAATTTTCATCCGGAACATCTGTTTTAAATGAAAAAACCTTCGGTCCCTTTTCGGTCAAATGGGGCTTCAGCAGGTGGTAGAAATCGGCGAGGGTCGAGGCGAAGAGAAATGGAATCAAAAGGATCCATCGAAAGGAATACCCAACCTCCAAAAGCATTTTTTGAATTCCAAATCCCACCGCCAGAAGAACGATGACCATGGCCTGCACGACCCGGAACATGACGGTATAATCCGCCGCGAAAAAACCAGGGAGCATGAAAATCAAAAGACAAAGGGTCATCCATTGAGCCAGGGGAGCCCGCCTCCAACGAAACATTTCGATGATTCCCAAAAAGAAAAAGGCGCTGAGAATGGGGTTCAAAAATCCGCCCCAAACCGGTCCATAGGAAGCGCCCTTATCGAGCGAGCCCCAAAAAATGGAGGTGAAATAGGAAAGGAAAACAATCCAGCGCCGGGCCGGCAAGGCCACATTGCCCGATCCGATGATCTCAAGGATGTGCGTCCCAAAACCTTCCCGGAACACCGCTCCCAGGAACGGAACGAGCGCGATCCCGCAAAAGAAAAGGAAATATCGGATGGACGGATTGCGCTCCGGCTTTTTCCAGCCGTGGAATAAAAGGGTCAAAAGGACGGCGGCCATGACAAAATACGAGGACGTGTAGGTCAAGGATCCCAGCCCCGTCCAAAAGCCCAACAGACCCCCCATTATTTTTTGCCGCCCGGGACTCTCCTCCCTCAAACACCGGGCCAGCAATCCCAATGCCGTCAATTCCCAGAATGGGATGAGTTGAAGGTAAAACCTTCCGCAATAAATCGGCCAAAAACAAAAACCCAGCAGACAAACGATGATGATTGAAAATGATTTGGAAAAATAATTCCGGGCCGCCCAGTAGCCAGCCAAAAGGGCTAAAAGGGAAAAAGCCGCTGGCAAAACCCTTAAAACGAACAAGGATGAGGGAAAAATTCTGATGAAGAAACTAAACAGCCATATGGGCAGGGGGGGATGCTGGCCTACCGTGTAAAAAAATTTCCAGTTCCAAGCCTTGACCAGCTCAATCCCGAATAACCCCTGCAAGGCCTCGTCGCCGGACATCCAGGGAGGGATCGAAAATAATTTATAAAATCTCAAGGCGATGGCGGCGGCGAGGAGAAAATAAAACCACCCCGCGGTGGCCGGAGGGGCTGTTTCCTCGAAACAAGGCGCCCCTCCCCTGGGGGGGAGCCTGGCTTGCCACAAACCCATGGTCAGGGGGACGCAAACCAAGAGTAAAAAAACCCACAACTTTGCCTCGAAGGATAAGGGCGCGTAGGAAAGGCCCATATTGGCGGTTAAAAATAATGTGAACAGGATGGAAAAACCCATTCCCTTCCGCTTCTGGTTCATCGTCAATCGCATCCCGATTCCTCGCTCACTTGTTTTCACCGGATGAACCCTCTTGTTTCAGGAATTGTTCCTTTTGGGCCTCGGCATCCCGGAAAGCTTCTTGGGCCTCAACCCTCATATTCTGGTCCAGGAAATATTCTCCCAATTTGCTGTAAAGATGGGCGGCGGGATAGCCCTTTTGGATCGCTTGAAACATGCAGTAAATATTGCCGTTATGAAGCGGGTCATAATAATATTGTGCCGCCCATTCCCAAAAACAGGATTCCAGGAACCGGTCCCCCGCCACGAAGGGCTCGCCTTTTTTCACGCCCTCAAGGGCTTTTAGGAAGTTTTCCTTTCCATTGAAACTCTTTTCCGCCTCCAAATTCATTTGGTGGAAATAATCATGCGCCTTATTCCACCTTTTGAATAGGTCCCTGTTGGTTGGCCCGAGGGGAATGATGCCCGCCATTAATCTCCCTTCTTCAGGCAAGACCTCCCCGGACGAAACCCTCCATTTCGCCTCAGGAAATTGATTCCGGAGATAAGGCAGGTAAAAAACATTGGTGATAATTCCCGCCCATTGCGCCTTTTCCGGATTTAACCGCGGGTTGGAGGCGCTGTTAAAGGGGTACGTCGCCACCGCTAGGCTATGGCCATGGTTTAATGTCAAAAAATCCGTGAAAATTAATCCCTGTCCGCTTTTCAAGGATTCCGCCTTAAAAAATTCATAATCCTTCTCGATGTCGTTCATATTTCCCGGGACAGGCTGGCCCATCTCCATGGCCTTCCGCAGGTGGTTCAAGTCCAAGGAAAAGGAAGCCAATCCCAATAGAGTTATCAATATTATTTTTTTTCTTTTCCCCATGGGAAGGGTCAAACGGTAAATTCCCAACGCCGACACCAACAGCAAAAAGGGCATCACTTGAATCAAGCGGTTTAATTCGACGTAATCCGCCGCTAAAACCGCGGGAAGGCTGCAAACGACCAGGGAGAGGATAATCCATTGGACGATCCCTTCGTGGCGATGGTGGTAAAGCTGGATCAAACCCAACAAAAAGCAGGACCCTAAAACGGGGTTCAACATCCCTCCCCAAACCGGGCCATAGGAGCCACCTGCCTCCAAGGGTCCCCACAGGAGGGACGTAAAATAAGAAAAATGCGTCAGCAAACGGTGCGCGTTTGAAAACCAGGGGCTGGCCTGGGACGAGTCCAACAGGTGATGGCCGTAACCTTCCCGCAAAATAGCTGAGACCAAAGGAATCAACCCAAGGGCTAAAGCCGCCCCAAAATAATAAAGAGGACGCAACGCGTCCTTAACCAAAATGACCCAAACCGACGCCAAAAGGATGGCGCCAACCAAAAGCCAGGAAGGAAAGGTCAAGGTTCCAAGGCCGGTCCAGAGTCCCAGGAATGCGGCCCAATAACCGCCGGCGGCGTTATTTTTATTCTTGATCCATAGGGCCAATAGCAAAAAACTAAATAATTCCCAAAAAGGAATAAAAATTCCTTGATGACAATAACGGCCGAAATAAAGCGGCCAGAAACTGAACGCCAAAAGACCGGCGAATAAAAGGCAGAAAGACTTCGGGTAAAATCGGCGCGCCGCAAGGTAGCCGACCGGTACGGCCAGGGACGAAAAGAAAGCCGGAAAAAACCACAGGTTGAAAAAAGGAGAGTTGAACATCTTGAAGCACAGTCCCATGATCCAAATCAGCAGCGGGGGATGCTCTCCCACGGTATAAAAAAATTGCCAATCCCATTGCCGGGCCAAGGGAATCGCCAAAAAACCATGCAGCCCCTCATCCCCGGTCGGCCAAAAACGAAAACTGGTTAATTTAAAAAACCTTAGATACAGCGCGGCGGCGCCCCCGGCAATCCAAAACCCGAGATCGAGCGAAAGGTCCCCGGGATTCCCGGCGGTTGTATTTATGTTTTTTTCCTGGTCGCGGCTTAAAAGAAGAAGGACCGCGGGGATCAATACCCCGGCGAAAAACACCCAGCCCTTGACGGGAATGGAAAAGCGGGAATAGGAAATAATCGTGTTGGCCGCGATAAAAACAAATAGCGCGGCCATCGGATTTTCCCTGAGCACAAGGCTTTTTTTCAATGAAGCCATCTTTGGCCAAGCCAAACTAAAATCAACCCCAAAGTCCAAACCGTGAAAAAAATCCTCCCGGAATTGGAAAGGCGGGACAATTCCATTCCCTCGGATTTTTTCAGGAATAAAATCAAAAGGTAATTAACAAAACATATCATCATCGCACCAATGGCCAGCGGCAGCCTAAAACCGCCGTCGTCGAAGGAGTTGAGGGCGAAAAAACCGGAAAGACCCAGGTAAAACCCCATCCATCCCCAAATCCAATAATGGAGGATCCTCCTTTTCCAGGGGGCCTTCGCCCCCTCTTTGCCCCGGTCAATTTCCAGGTAATTTAAAACAAAAAAGAATAAATAAATAAAAAGAAGACCTGCCGCCAAGGAAGCCAGGAATTTAAAGGATTTGGATCTAACGGAAAGGGAAAATAGGGTGTCGATCCAAATAAAAAGGTAGGTGGTCGCCCACAGGTTGGCCATTATGCCGGGGGTAAGAATGGAAACCCAATTCAGAATTAAAACACCCAATAGGACGCAGACCAGAGCTGATCCGAATAATAGGCCCAGCACAAACCCGCTTTGCGTCAAATCCGAGAGCTCACTCATGGCCAATAGGCCGTGAGGTTCCCTGAAAATGGGAACCGTAATGAGGTACAAGAAATAAAGCGCCAAAGTCAGGACAAAAAATAACAGGGCTTCAAGGTAATCTTTGGCGTTATGGGCCATAAATCCGCCTATCCATAGTGGCTTAATACCTGATATTTGGTTGAAAATCTGATTTTAAGCTGGAGAAAACCTAACAATAGTAACCAAATTCCCATTTTTTAGGCTTTTTTTATGGCCTAAGCTTAATTCTTCCATAAAAATAAGGTTTTTTAACGGCTTTAGGGTCATTTAAGGCAATTAATAGTTTTATATCATATTGAATCATAACACATCATAATATATCATAACGTTGCTTAGGTTATCATTCAAAACAGCCTAACAAACATAATCTCAATGCCAACCCTGGAGCAATAATTTATTTAAGGAGATTTCAAATGAAACAAAAATGGTCAAAAGAAAAAATCGTGGAAACGATCAAGGAACTCAAAAAACAAAATATCGACATTTCCGCCAGCAACATCTCCAAAAATTATATCCCCCTCTTTACGGCCGCTTGTTCCAGGCGTTATTTTTCCAGCTGGTCCAACGCGGTTAAGGCCGCGGATATCGATTATGATCAAATATTAGAGGCGGGTAAAGCCAGGCGGAGGAAGAAACTGACGAAGTGGTCTAAGGATCAAGTCCTTGAGGCCGTTAAAAAAGCCGAGTCGCAAAATTTATTGACCACCTATCGGGACCGCTTGGCGCTTTACTCAGCCGCCCGCCGGGAGTTTGGCAGCTGGAAACAAGCCCTGGAAGCGGCTGGATATCGCCTCACCAAGGGCTCCCATAAAAACTCCAACCAAATTTTTAAGGCCGACGAAACGGCCAACAGCTCCCGTAAACCCCAGGCCATGAACGCCATTCCCTTCGTTTCCACGGAAGCCTCAAGAGTTTTTTAATGCTCCGGGGTTTTAATGGATGATGGCGACTTTCTTCGTCACGGATTTGTCGCCCACGGTCAAGGTATAAATATAAAGCCCGCTGGCCAACTTTTGGCCCGATGGGTTTTCGCCATCCCACCCCAGGCTATTCACGCCGCTTTGGGTTTGCGACGGACTTAAATTTTGCCGCCAAACCACCTCTCCCCTAACGTTGTAAATTTGAAGACTGACCGCCTCCGGCGATACCAGGGTAAAGCTGAACTTCACTTTGCCGTCGGAGGTAGGGTTGGGATAGCAAAAGGTTGTCTTTTCGGAGAAGGGCTGGCCTGACTGCCCTTGGATCCCGGTGAGCCCCTTGACGGCGGCCGCCGAAGGCCCCACCGGGGTAAAAACCTTTATGGAGTTCGACCGCATGTGGCTGGCCGCTAAACTTTTTTTACCATTTCCAAAGGCGTCCAAAACACCCACTTCAATGGGGCCAAAGGAGCTGTTCGGCTCCTCAGCCGTCCTCAAGGTTTGCGATAGTTTAAACTGACCCTGGTCCATTTGGAATATATCAATGGAATCCGAGTCCCGGTTGGCCACGATGATTTCCTTGGCCCCGTCCCCGTTCAAATCCGCGACAGTCAAGCCATTGGGATGATTGCCGCTGGTGGTCAACCAGGGCTGTTCCATGAGGGATCCATCCTTTTGCTGAAGATAAATTAATAGGGCGTTTTTTAAAAAATCGATCAACGCCAGATCTTCTTTTCCATCGCCGTTTAAATCGCTGATCCTCAAATCAGCGGGGGCGCTGCCCTCGGGCAGAAGGATGGTTTTTGAAACGGCGTAGGCCGAGATGTCGTCCGGTTTCCCGGACCCCTTGCTCAGGATCACAATTTGACGGGCCGGCAAACAAACCACGGCGATTTCATTTTGGCCGTCCCCGTTTAAATCACCGATCGCCACTTGGGTCGGCCCCTCGGAAACCGAAATATCAAACCGCTTTCCAAGTTTTCCTTGGTTGACCTGAAAAAGCGAAAGGGTGTTGGAGCCATAATTGGCGACCACCACGAAAGGCGTCCCCCGGCTTCCGGTTAATCCGGCGGCGATCCCTACCGGCATTTTCTGGGTCGGCTCCTCGCCGGTTTTAACGAATTGCCCGTTGCGCCAGCTAAAAACTTGCGCCAGATTCGCGTCATAGGCCGTTACTAAAATATCCTGGCCGCCGCCATTTCCCAGCCCATAAAGACAGACTCCGCGGGGACTGCCCCCGGTGGGAATGGTGGCGCTCAACTTTAATCCGCCGGCGGAGGGGGAAAATACTTGAAGCTTTGAATTTTGGGCGTTGAGGACGGCCGCGGAGGTGGTTTGACCGATAAAGGTCGGGGATCCGAAATCGGCGACGACTAAATCGTTCGTTCCATTTCCAAAAGCATTTCCAACCGCCACGCCCCTGGGACTGACTCCCGCCTCGATGGAGTTGACTGGTTGAAAATCAATGGCCGCGGCGTAAAGAACGTTAATGGCCAGGAGCGACAAAACGATAATATTCGCCAATAGATGAAGACCTCTCATCGAACCCTCCTTAAAATAAATAAAATCAGGATTTCTTAGTCTATCCCTAATATCCTTCCGGTTCAACGTATTGAAGGAACTTAATGAACCGATGAGAATAAAAGATAAGGCGAAAAAGCTTTAAAAATGAGCAACAATATCCCACTCCCACCGAGTCCCGACCTGTTCGGATCGCGGACTTCCGCCCGCTGAAGATAGGCGCTCCACCCGGATCCTTATGAGGAGTGCTGGTGAATGAATTTTTACGCCTCCGGGGCGGCCGGACAGGAAGGCTTCTTCCCCGTTGTGGAGAATCTCCTGCTTGTTCCCAACAGGACCGGATGGTGATGAACTTTTTCAGGGACGTGGAGGATGCCCCTATCGTCGCGCCGGTAAAAAGAATGATCCCAGCCTGGCGGAACGACCAATGATCCCGTCCCGCGGGAATTCATATCTCCAGTACCCAACCCCTACCATTTTTTCGCGTGAGTTTGAACCTGGCTGATTCCGAAAATCCAATAGGGGCCGGTATCCTATTCCCGTAAAAAAGGAGGGTAACCATTCACCCAAATGCAGTTCTTAGGTCCCTTTTCGGCAAACCCGCGTGCAGGCCGAAAACACGGAAAAAAGGCATGAAAGAAAAATCAGGAATTTTTTCGTGAAAGGAACCAGCGATGCGATTTTAAACCAATGGCAGGGAAAGGACTTGGTGGAAAATCAGGGGGAAAACTTGCGGCCCATCGTTAGAAGCGATAGGCCAATGCCAGCGTCGGGCGGCTCTGATCGAAATAAGCGATGGGTTTTAAACCATGTTCGTCGTTGTAATCTTTGGCCGCGGTGGGGGCATGGGCCATATCCACGATCCACAAGCCGGTAAAAGCGATGATCCCACCCCACATCAGGTTGTTTCCGGTATTTTTGGCGTCCGAGGGACTGCCCAGAAGCCCTCCCGAAAAGGTAGTCGTATCGGATTTGATCAAGGCTCCCAATCCAAAGGAAAGAACGGATACCACTTCCCCCGTCAAAAGCACGTTGCCCATCAAATTGTCGTCCGCGTAGAAATGACCGTATCCGTGGATGAGAAGCCCGGGGAAAAACGCCAAAAGAAAAGCCTTATTGGGGTCTTTATAAAAATAATTTTGGTGGTTGGTTTCCAAGCTTCCACTTAACCCAGCGTCGGCGTTTTGCGCGGAAGCGGAGGAGGTGAATATAAAAACGATTACAAGGAGGGATGAACAAATTTTCCAGAAAATTGTTTTCATAATTGTTCGGTTATTCTACGCATTGGTTTTGGCCTGGTCAAAAGAAAATTAGGTTGTTTCGCTTCAAAATAATGAAGTATTTAAGCCTAAACCTATCAGGTTGCCGCGGGGGCGTCCTTTTGTTTTTTCTTTTTCCCCGGTTTCGCCCCAGCTTCGGTCGCCGTCGGCTCCGCTTTTTCCTTTTTTTCAGTCGTTGTCTCGGGGGCCTTTTCCTCAACCGGCCGGTCCACCAGCTCCAAAAACACCATATCCGCTCCGTCGCCCTTCCGGTAATCCAACTTCAAAATGCGCGTATAACCGCCCTTACGCTCGGCATAGCGGTATATGAGGGTCTTGAACAACTTATTGACCACTTCGCGCTCGTAGATGAAACCAAGGACATGGCGCTTGGAAGCCAGGGTCTCTTTTTTGGCGATGGTTATCATTTTATCGGCGTAGCGGCGCACTTCCTTGGCCCGGGCCTTGGTCGTTTTGACGCGCTCATGTTTAAAAAGCGAGGTTACCATATTCCGAACCATCGCCCTGCGGTGGGCCGGTTGTACCCCTAATCGCCCGTGATGTGCTTGATGTCGCATGAAATTCTCCTAATCGATTTAAACGCTTGCTTCAACCCTCATGGAGGAACCGGATTTCCCTTTGGCAAGGATGGAATCAACGTCCATCCCGAAAGAAAGGCCCATTCCACCAAGGATTTCTTTGATCTCGTTCAAAGATTTCCGTCCGAAATTCTTGTACTTCAGCATATCCGACTCGGTTTTCCGGACCAAATCGCCGATAGTTTTGATATTGGCGGTTTTGAGGCAATTGGCCGAACGAACGGACAATTCCAACTCTTCAACGCTCTCATTCAAAAGTTCGCGCAAGCGCTCCTCTTCCTCACTGACCGAATCGTCCTGTTGGATGGGCTCTTCCTCGAAATTGATGAAGATTTGGAGGGAATCCCTCAAAATTTTGGAAGCGTGGGCTAAAGCGTCCTCCGGATGAATCCGGCCGTCGGTCCAAATTTCCATGATGAGCTTGTCGTAATCCGTCATTTGCCCGATACGGGCCGACTCCACCGAGTACTTCACTTGGGTCACGGGGGTAAAAATGGAATCAATGGGAATGACCCCGATCGGCTGGCCTTCCCGCTTGTTTCTCTCGGCGGGGGCGTAACCCCTGCCCTCGGCCACCTCTATCTCCAAGTCCAAAGCGGCGTCATCTTCCGTTAAAGTGGCAAGCTTGAGTTGGGGGTTCAATATCTCAACGTCCGCGTTCGCTTGAATATCAGCCGCCACAACGTTTCTCTCGCCCTTAACCGACAGGCGGAGGGTTTTCGTTCCCGGGCTGAAAATTTTCAATTTCAATTCTTTTAAATTAAGGATGATTTCGGTGGTGTCTTCCACGACTCCCGGAATGGAGGAATACTCATGGGACACTCCCTCAAACTTAACCGAGGTCACGGCGGCGCCGGTAATGGAGGAAAGCAGGATGCGGCGGAGGGAATTCCCCACCGATTGGCCGTAGCCCCGCTCAAAGGGTTCGGCGATAAATTTTCCAAAGGTTGGGGTTAAGGATTCCTTTTCATAGTCTAAAAACTTCGGAATCTGCACATTTCCAATTTGCATGACGCCTCCTGCTGAAATAATCCCCAAAGGGACTTAATTAAAGCTCCAACCTTATTTCGAGTACAATTCAACGATGAGCTGTTCTTGGACTGGCAAGGCGATCTCATCCTTCGAGGGTACCTTTTTGAAAATACCGGATAAAGAGGTGGTATCCACTTCAAGCCAGGCTGGAACCCCCCGCTTTTGCAGGGTTTCAAGGGAACGCTTCACGGCGACGTTTTCTTTAAAGCTTTCCAAAACCCCGACCTTGTCCCCCGACTTTAAACTGTAAGAGGGAATATCAACCTTTTTGCCATTGACCAAAACCATTCCATGCCGGACCACTTGGCGGGCCTGGCGGCGGGATTCGGCGAATCCCATGCGGTAAATCGTGTTATCGAGTCTTTGCTCCAGCAATTGCAGCAAGGTTTCGCCGGTAACGCCCTTTTTGCGGGAAGCAATGGAGAAATAACGGCGGAATTGTTTTTCAAGAACACCATAAATCCTTTTGACCTTTTGTTTCTCGCGGAGCTGTAATCCGTATTCGGTGTCCTTCTTCCTCTTTTGGCCATGTTGACCGGGAGCGTAGCTGCGCCGTTCAAACGCGCACTTCTCCGTCTCGCAACGGGTCCCCTTCAGATACAATTTCATGCCCTCACGGCGGCAAATTCGGCAGACGGCCTCAACGCTCATGAAAAACTCCTTTAAACGCGCCGGCGCTTAGGCGGCCGGCAACCATTATGGGGAACAGGTGTGACATCTTTAATGATGGATATGACTAATCCACTGGTTTGAATAGCCCGAATGGCGGCTTCCCGTCCCGATCCGGGACCCTTCACGTAAATCTCGACGGACTTCATGCCGGCGTCCACCGCTTTTTTTCCCGCGGCTTCGGCCGCGACCTGGGCGGCAAAGGGCGTGGATTTCCGGCTTCCCTTAAAGGTCATGGCTCCCGAGGACGACCAGGCAATGACATTGCCCTTGGGATCCGTAATCGTCACGATGGTATTGTTAAAAGTACACTGAATATGGACAACACCGTTGCGCGGGGCTTTTTTGCCTTTTTTCGAGCCTGCCGCGGGGGCCGCCTTTTCGTCCTTCACTTCCATTTTTGACTCTTCTTTATCCGCCACTCTTTTTCTCCTTGGACTTCTCATCCACCCAAAGGTGGATAAAACATCTCAAATTTTTATTCTTCCTTCTTACGGCCGCTACCTACGGTCTTTTTCGGACCTTTTCTGGTCCGCGAATTCGTCTTGGTTCTTTGACCCCGCACGGGGAGTCCTTTGCGGTGGCGGCTGCCTCGGTAAGTCCCGATATCAATCAACCGCTTGATGTTCATGGAAACTTCTCGGCGGAGGTCGCCCTCCACCTTTAGGTTTTCCGTGTTGATGACGCCCTGAATCTTGGCCGCTTCATCATCTTTCATATTCTTCACCCGAATATCGGGATTGACTCCGGCCTTCACCAGGATTCTTTTAGCCAAGGTTTGGCCAATTCCGTAAATATAAGTCAACGCCACTTCAATTCGTTTTTCTTTGGGTAAATCTATTCCTGCGATTCGAGCCATGCTTTTATCCTTGCCGCTGTTTATGTTTGGGGTTAGTACAAATGACACGAATGACCCGCTTGCGGCGGATAACTTTGCATTTGTCACAAATAGGTTTAACCGACGACCGCACCTTCATAACGACTCCTTCTTATCTTAAAACTTAGAACTCAAAACTTAACACTCCGCTTATTTAAAGCGGTATGTGATCCGGCCCCGATTCAAATCATACGGGGAAAGCTCAACCGTCACTCGATCACCAGGAAGAATCCGGATGAAATTCATCCGCATTTTCCCGGACACGTGGGCTAAAACCACATGTTTGTTTTCCAACTCTACCCTAAAGCTCGCGTTCGGAAGGGCCTCAATAATGATCCCCTCCACCGAAATCGCTTCTTCCTTTGCCATAAGCCTCCCAACCCCAGTGAGGGGTGTGGTTAAATCCGGGTCAAGATTTCCGGTCCATTCGACAAGATGGCGACAGTGTCTTCAAAATGGGCTGAGAATCTACCATCTTTTGTGACTACTGTCCAGCCATCCTCTAACACCCTTACCTCGTCCAAACCCATATTAACCATGGGTTCCAAAGCCAGGCACATTCCCTCGACAATTCGGGGTCCCTGCCGCGGCTTCCCATAGTTGGGAACCTGGGGCTCCTCATGCATCGCCCGCCCAATTCCATGGCCCACATAGTCTTTTACGACTGAAAAACCCTTATCTTCCACATATTCCTGGATCGCGTGCCCGATGTCCGAAATTCGATTACCCGGCCGGCATTGATCGATACCCCTATTCAGGGCCTCAAAAGTAACCTCCAGCAGCTCTTGAACAGCCGATTCGACCCGGCCAACCCCAAAGGTTCTTGCCGAATCACCGCAATAGCCCTTGTAAAAAGCGCCAATATCAACCCCGACAATATCCCCTTCTTTTAAAACACGCTTCCCCGGGATTCCATGAACCACCTCGTCGTTGATCGAGGTGCAAATCGTTGAGGGGTATCCGTGGTACCCTAAAAAAGCCGGAACACAGTCATTCTTCTTAAAATATTCAAAGGCGAATTTGTCCAAATCCGCGGTTGTCACGCCCGGTTTGATCCTGGCGCCCAGCTCTGCTAAAGCCTGGCCCACGATTTTTCCGCTAATCCTCATCAACTTCAATTCGGATTCAGACTTAATCGTGATCACTTAAACCTTCGCAACCTTTTCCAACGCGCCGAACAAGCGTCCCAACACCTCGTCATACTCGCCTTCACATTGAACACGCTTTAACAGCCCTTTTTTCTCGTAAAACTCGATAAGAGGCGCCGTATCCTTTTGGTAAACCGCCAACCGGTTCTCGATTGTTTCTGGCATGTCATCAGGCCGTTGAACCAATTCCTTGCCGCACTTGTCGCAAATCCCCTCTTTTTGGGGTTTCATCGTGTCAATGTTATAAGTGGCGCCGCAACCTTTACAAACCCGCCGCCCCGTCAAACGCTTCAATAAGATCGGTTTACCCACTTCAATTTTTAAAATCACCGAAAGGGAAATACCCATGCTTTGGAGCATCTTGTCCAAACTTTGGGCTTGGGGAAGGGTCCTGGGAAATCCATCTAAAATAAAACCCTTCGACGCGTCCTCTTCTTTTATCCTCTCGCGGATCAGCTCAATGACGACCGTATCCGGAACCAACTCCCCTTTTTTCATGAACTCCTGGGCTTGACGGCCCAAGGGGGTCCCCGCCTTGACGGCGGCCCGGAGCATGTCACCGGTGGAAATTTGGGGTATGCCGTATTTTTTCACCAGTTCGTTCGAGTAAGTTCCCTTACCCGCGCCAGGTTCGCCTAAAAGAATGATTCGCATTAAAACGCGCTCCGTCCTTTCAAACGGCCTTTTTTCATGAAGCCGTCATAATGCCTCATCAATAAATGGGACTCGATTTGCTTCATCGTATCCAGGGCCACGCCCACGATAATCAACAGTGATGTCCCGCCAAAGTAGATGGGAATATGGAGCTTTTTAGTGATCAGTTCGGGAAAAACCGCGATGCAACAAACCGCTAGAGCGCCCCAGATGGTGATCCGGGTTAAAGTCTTATCGATAAATTCCGCGGTTGGCTGCCCCGGCCGGATTCCTGGTATGAATCCGCCGTACTTTTTCATATTTTCGGATAGGTCCGTCGGATTGAAGGCGATGGCGGTGTAAAAGTAGCAAAAGAAAACAATCAGCAGCGAGTAGCAGCCGTAATAGAAAGTCGCCCCAGGGGAAAAATTACGGGTGATGAAGTCCATCAAACCGTAGAGCATGCTTTCTTCCATTCCCTTCTCGGCCAGAACCGACTCAACATACTTGGCGATTTGGGCCGGAAAGACGAGAATCGAGGAAGCGAAAATAACCGCGATCACACCGGAGTAATCGACCTTCAAAGGCAAAACCGTTGATTGGCCCTTGAAAACCTGGCGGCCCACCACGCGGGTGGCGTATTGAACCGGGATCTTCCTGGCTCCCTGCTGGAGAATGACGATGAAAGCGATGGTCAACATCGTGAAAAGGAAGAAGAATATGACGGAGAAAAGGCTGATCTCGTTGATTTTAACCATTCGGAAGGTGGAAAATATCTGGCCGGGAAGCCCCGCCACGATTCCACCACAGATGATGATGGACATTCCATTGCCAACCCCATACTCGGTGATTTGCTCGCCTAGCCACATGATGAAAATGGTTCCCGTCATCAAAGCCAGAACCGCCATGAATTGAAACCCTATCCCCCAATGATAAATCACTCCCTCACCAAAAGAACGGAAGAGGTAGGTGGTTCCAATTCCTTGGATAATGCAAAGGCCGACCGTTCCCAAACGGGTATATTGGGTGATTTTCCGCCGCCCCATTTCGCCCTCTTTGGACAACTTTTCCAAAGTGGGAATGACGGCGGTTAATAATTGGAGGATGATGGACATGCTGATGTAAGGCATGACGCCAAGGGCGAAAATGGAGGCTTGTTTGAGGGCGTTTCCGGAAAACAAGTTTAAAAAACCCAAAATACCATTGCTTTGACTCTTAAAAACGCTCGCCAAAGCTTCCACATTCACGCCAGGAACCGGGATGTGGGTTCCAATCCTGTAAACGAGGAGAATCCCAAAAGTAAAAAGAACTCGGCTTTTAAGTTCCGGTACCCTAAAAATATTGGTGAAAGCCGAAAACACTTAGAGAACCTCCGTCGTTCCGCCCGCGGCCTTGATTTTTTCCACCGCGGAAGCGCTGAACGCGTGGGCCTTTACGGTTAACTTATTCTTCAACTCGCCGTTGCCGAGGATCTTGACCGGATCGGAGCCGCCCACGAAACCTTTTTTCTTAAGGTCCCCGGGGGTCACCGTGGAGCCATTCTCAAAAATAGAGAGTTGATCCACATTCACAACGTCGAACATGGTCTTGTCGATGCTTTTAAACCCGCGGATCGGTATTTTGCGGTAAATAGGCGTTTGTCCGCCTTCAAAACCCGGCCGGACTCCGCCGCCGGTGCGGGAATTTTGTCCCTTGCTGCCGCGGGTGGCCGTCTTACCATGGCCCGAACCAGGGCCTTTCCCAACGATTTTCCGCCGCTTCACCGCGCCGCGCGCTGGTTTCAAATCTGTCATTTTCATGAATTCAACCCTTGTCTTTTATTTCGATTAAATACCCGATTTTATCCAGCATCCCGCGGACCACCGGTGTATCAGGCCGCACCACCGTTTGGCGGATTTTTTTCAAGCCCAAAGCCTCGGCGATCCGGACATGCTTGGGCAACCGCCCGGCTAAACTTTTAACCAATTTGATTTTAATGTCGCTCATGACTTAATGGCCCCCATCAAGCTTTCCACTGATTTTCCGCGGAGCGCCGCCACAATCTCAGGCGAACGAATTTCGCGCAACCCCTTCAAAGTGGCCTGAACCACGTTAAAGGTGTTATCCGAACGGATCGACTTGGTCAAAACATCATGGATTCCCGCCAATTCGCAAACCGCCCTGACTCCACCGCCTGCGATAATTCCGGTCCCCGGAGCGGCCGGCTTCAGCATCACCCGGGATGCCTTGAACACACCCACAATTTCGTGGAACAGCGTGGTCCCCTTCAAGGGAACTCCGATCAGATTTTTCTTGGCGTCCTCAACCGCTTTTTTAATGGCGTCCGGCACTTCGCTGGCCTTGCCCGTGCCGATGCCCACATGCCCATGGCCATCGCCAACGACCACCAACACGGAAAAGCTGAACCGACGGCCGCCCTTGACAACCTTGGCAACCCGGTTGATTTGAACCACTTTTTCTTTTAGATCAAATTTCGAAGCATCAAGTCTCGCCATATTATTCCTTCGTTTTAAAATTGAAGCCCGTTTTGCCGGGCCGCTTCCGCCAGGGCCTTCACGCGCCCGTGGAATATATAACCACCGCGGTCAAACACAACGCGGCTTACGGATTTCTCTTTCGCCATTTTAGCGATTTGCTCCCCCACGGCTTTCGCCGCGGCAAGGTTCCCGCCATACTTCAGTTTCCCACGGAGATTCTGGTCAAAACTAGCCGCCGCCGCCAAGGTGATTCCCTTGGTATCGTCGATAATTTGGGCGGTAATATTTTTGGTGCCGCGGTGAACCACCAAGCGGGGCCGTTCCGGAGTACCGGACACCTTTTTACGGATACGCGTATGGCGGTGTTTCCGCTTAAAATTTTGAAGTTGAAGCTGCATTTAAAAACTCCTGATTTCTTATTTGGCTCCCCCGGCTTTGCCGGTGGCCCCTGTTTTTCCGACCTTCTTACGGACATATTCTCCCCAATAGCGGATCCCGGTACCTTTATAAACCTCGGGCGGCTTCACCCGGCGGATTTTAGCCGCCGTTTCCCCCACCAGGTATTTATCGATTCCCTTCACCGTCAGGAGGGTTTGTTTTTCAATGTCGACCGTAACCCCTTTGGGCAGTTCCAAAACCACCGGATGGCTGAAACCCAAGGACATGCTAAGCTTGCCCTTGTCCATCGCGGCCCTGTAGCCGACGCCCTGGATTTCCAGTTTTTTCTCAAATCCTGTCGTCACACCCTGGATCATGTTTTTCACCAAAGCGTTCATCAGCCCGTGATTCGCGTTCAACGCTTTCGAGGCCGCTTCTGTATTTTCGATGATTGAAACTAAAAGGGTCTTATCCTTGGTTTCAACCTTAATCCCAGGCATCAATTCAAAACTTAACGAGCCTTTGGGTCCCTCAACGGTAACCTTGGCTCCCTCGGTCTTGATTTTGACCCCTTGGGGCAACTCCACTGGTTTTTTGGCAATTCGCGCCATAACTTCTCCCTTAAATTCCGCACTCCAAGATTAATGGACTAAACAAAGCACTTCCCCACCCACACCCTGTTGACGGGCCTGTTGGTCGGTTAAAATCCCTTTTGACGTGGATAGAATGGCTATCCCCAATCCGCCGATTACCTTCGGCACCCTAGCTTTCCCCGAATAAACCCTGCGGCCCGAGCGGCTCACCCGGTTAATGGTCGTGATAACCCGCTCCCTCTTGTCGCCGTACTTCAAAGAAACGCGGATGGTTGAGGGCTTCCCCTTTTCCTCCACGACTTTGTAGTTGCGGATAAAACCTTCCTCGGAAAGTATCCTGGCGATTTCCAATTTCAATTTGGAAAAAGGAACATCCACTTTCTCTTTGTACACATGATTCGCGTTGCGAATCCTGGTCAACATATCGGCTATGGGATCCATCATCGACATAAATTATTTCTCCTTAAAAACTTACCAGCTGGCTTTCACGACTCCAGGGACTTTTCCCTCCCCGGCAAGGCTTCGGAAACAAATACGGCACATGCCAAAACGCCTTAAAAAGGCGCGGGAGCGGCCGCACAACTTACAACGGTTATAGGCACGAACCTTGAACTTCGGTTTGCGCATCTGTTTGTTGATCAAACATTTCTTGGCCATGAATTCTCCTAGTTTCTAAAAGGCATGCCGAGTAACTTCAACAATTCCTTGGCTTGCTCATCATTTTGCGCGGAAGTCGCGAAAGTTATATCCATGCCGTGCAAGGACTGGACGCTCTCAAAATTAATCTCAGGGAATATAATCTGTTCCTTCAATCCCAAAGTATAGTTGCCGCGCCCATCAAAGGAACGGGTGGGTACTCCGCGAAAATCGCGGATCCTGGGAAAGGCCACCATAAAAAGCCGTTCCATAAACTGGAACATACGGTCTCCCCGCAGGGTGACTTTCGCCCCTAAGGGCTGATCCGCCCGAAGCTTAAAATTGGAGATGGCCTTTTTGGAGCGGGTGATGGCGGGTTTTTGGCCGCTGATTAATCCCAACTCCTCGGCGGCGATATCCAAAAGCTTGATGTTGTTTTCCGAGGCCGCTTTCCCGACGCAGACGTTGATCACGATTTTCTGCACCTTCGGAACCTGCATCACGTTCTTAATGTCGAACTTCTTCATCAAGGACGGAACTATTTCCTTGGAATATTTTTCCTTTAAAATCGTCTTCGTCATCTTACTTTTCCTTATCCAGAATTTCGCCGCACTTCTTGCAAACCCGCGTTTTCTGACCGCTGGCCAAAGTCTTATGGGCAACCCTGGTCGCCTTGCCGCATTTCAAGCAGATCACTTGTAAATTGGAAAGATGGATCGGGGCTTCTTTTTCAAGGATGCCGCCCTGAGGCAATTGCTGGCTGGGACGCGTGTGGCGCTTGACCATGTTGATCTTTTCGACCAAAGCCTTGTCCACTTTCGGGAAAAGCCGGATCACGCGGCCTTTTTTCCCTTTGTCTTTTCCTGTTAAAACCAAAACCGTGTCTTCACGATGAACATGCATGGTTTACAAAACCTCCGGGGCCAGCGAAATAATTTTCATGAAATTCTTTTCCCTCAATTCGCGCGTGACCGGTCCAAAGATACGGGTTCCCCTCGGGGCCAGCTGGTCATTGATGATCACCGCCGCGTTTTCGTCAAAGCGGATGTTGGAACCATCGGCGCGGGTAAGCATCCGCCTCTGGCGGACAACCACGGCCTTGACCACTTCGCTTTTCTTGACGCCACCACCCGGAATCGCTTCCTTGACGGCGGCTACGATAATATCCCCGATCCCGGCGTAGCGGCGGCGGGTTCCGCCCAAAACATGGATGCACATAATGCGGGTGGCTCCGCTGTTATCGGCGACGTTGAGCATGGTCTGAGGCATGATCATAACTTCGCCTCCTCAACCACGACAGCCTTTTTAAGGATCTTCACCAGGCGCCAATGCTTGTCGGCGCTGATGGGCTTGCTTTCCGAGATCAAAACCACATCGCCCTTTTTCGTTTCATTCTTAGGGTCGTGAATTTTAAACTTGCTCCGCTTGCGCACCAGCTTTTGATAAAGGGGATGCTTGACCAAGCGCTCAATGGAGACAACCGCCGTCTTATCCATTTTACGGCTGACCACTACCGCGGTTTTGACCCTGGATGCAGGCCTCGAATTTTCGGATGTCATCAATTTCTCCTCAGGAGGCCTTGTGGCCCTTTTCTTTCTCTCTTAATATTGTCTTTAAACGAGCCACATGACGCCTGGCTTCCCGGATCTTCATGGGATTTTCCAGCTGTTTGGTGGATAGTTGAATCTTTAGGTTAAAAAGCTCTTCTTCTTTTGAGATTAACTGCAGCTTGAGTTGATCGATGCTTAACTCACGGACTTCTTTGGACTTCATGAGACACCCCCCAATTCCGCGCGCGAAAGATATTTCGTTTTGACGGGAAGTTTGTGGGAAGCGAGCTGAAAGGCTTCCCTGGCAACGGTCGCGGGACAGCCGCTCAATTCGAACAAGATTCTTCCCGGCTTAACCACGGCCGCCCAATGATCCGGAGCTCCCTTACCGCCTCCCATACGAACCTCAGCCGGTTTGCGGGTAATGGGCTTGTCCGGAAATATTCTCACCCATAATTTTCCAACGCGTTTCATGTGCCGGTTAATGGCCACACGGGCAGCCTCAATTTGACGGTCCGTGACATAACCCGCGTCCTGGGACTTCAGGGCATACTCGCCAAAAGCGAAGGAGGCGCCGTTTTTAGTCTGACCCCTCATGCGGCCCTTCATCGTTTTGCGATATTTCACACGTTTAGGCATTAACATGGCTTAATCCTTAGTTAACTTTAGCTGGTGCAGGTTTTTCGGGATTTTTTCTTTCCCGAGGCGCCGGCTTGGGTTTAGCGACCACAATTTCTTCCTGCTTATCTTTGGATCCAAAAATTTCACGCTTGAAAACCCAGCACTTGACACCGATTTTCCCATAGGTGGTGCTGGCTTCGGCAAATCCATAATCAATGTCCGCCCTCAAGGTATGCAGGGGAACCCGGCCCTCCCGGTACCACTCGGTTCGGGCGATTTCAGACCCGGCCAAACGGCCCGAGCACATTATCTTGATTCCCTTGGCCCCGCCGTCCAAGGCGCTTTGAATGGCTTTTTTCATGGCGCGGCGGAAAGCGACGCGTTTTTCCAGCTGGCCGCAAACCCCTTCGGCGATCAACTGGGCGTTGGTCTCAGGATGCTTTTCCTCGTTGATGTTGATGCGGACGTCTTTTTTAGTGAGCTGGCGGAGTTCTTCTTTCAGCTTATCGACCTCCGAACCTTTTTTCCCGATCACAATTCCGGGACGGGAGGCGTAAATATCGACTTCGACCGTTTCACCCTTCCGGCGGAGAACCACCTTGGCCACTCCGGCATGCTTCAACTTCAACTTGACGTATTTCCGGATCTCAACGTCTTGCAGCAAGGTTTGGGTGTAATTCCTTTGCTTGGCGATGAACCAAATGGAATCCCAATCCCGGGTGATGCCGATTCGTAAACCGATCGGATTAATTTTCTGTCCCAAAAGAGCCTCCCAAAACCTGTAACTAGTTTTTAGCTTCGTCCGACACAACAATTTTAATATGGCTGGTGCGATGATGAATCGCGCTGGCCCGTCCCATCGCGCGGGGGATAAACCGGCGCGTATTCCTCTTCATAGGACCCCCATCCACTTGGATGGATTTAATAACGAGTTTATCAATGTCAATTCTGGCGTTTTGGCCGGCGTTCGACACGGCCGATTTCAAAATTTTAGCCAATTCACCGGCGGCTCGTTTTTTGGTAAAAGCCAAAATATTTAAGGCGTCCGCCACCGGCTTTTTTTTGATCAACTCCACCACCTGCCGGGCTTTCCGGGGCGTCATGCTCGTGAATCTTGAGATCGAATGTGCTTCCATTTTTAAAACCTCGTTCTTTGCTTTGAGTCTATTTCAGGGCCACAGCTTTTTCAGTTCTCGCGGCGCCATGCGCCTTAAAAGTACGGGTTGGGGAAAACTCACCCAACTTGTGTCCCACCATGTTCTCAGTGATAAAAACAGGGATGAATTTTTTTCCGTTATGGATGGCGAAGGTGTGTCCCACCATTTCCGGATGGATCGAACAGCGGCGGACATAAGTCTTGATGACCTTTTTATCGTTCGCCCGGTTCATCTTTTGGATGAGCTTCATCAATTTTTGATCCACATAAGGACCTTTTTTTAACGATCGAGACATTTCTTAACCCTCTTTTTTATTTACGGCGTTTAACGATGTATTTATCCGTCAGTTTGTTCTGCCGGGTCTTGTAACCCTTGGTCGGTTTTCCCCAAGGCGTCGTCGGATGACGACCTCCCGAGCTTTTGCCCTCGCCGCCGCCCATCGGATGTCCGTCACCAGGACGGGTCACGACACCGCGGGATTGAGGACGCTCTCCCATCCAGCGCATTCTTCCGGCCTTACCGATACTGACGTTAATATGATCCAAATTCCCGACCTGGCCGATGGACGCCATGCACTCGGCAAGTATTTTCCTCATTTCCCCCGAGGGAAGCTTGATCGTCGCGTAGTCCCCTTCGCGGGCCATCAGCTGGGCAACCGCGCCGGCGGAACGGACCAGCTGTCCGCCTTTGCCGGGACGAATTTCAATGTTGTGAATCATCGAACCCATGGGAATCTCTTTCAGCTTCATCGCGTGACCCGGCTTCACGTCCGCTCCCAAACCGGACAAAACCTGATCGCCAACCTGTAACCCTTCGGGAGCGAGGATATAAGTCTTGTTTCCATCCAAATATTGCAGGAGGGCGATCCGGCAAGAGCGGTTAGGGTCATATTCCAGGGAAACGACCTTAGCCGTCATTCCGCCTTTAGCGCGGCCAAAATCAATCAAGCGGTATTGTCTTTTATGCCCCGCCCCGCGGTGGCGGCTGGTGATGCGGCCGTACATATTGCGTCCGCCGGTTCCCTTGATGGGAACCATTAAGGATTTTTCCGGGGCTTTTTTGGTGAGATTTTCGCCCGTAATGGCCGTCATGGCCCTTCGGCCGGCGCTAGTGGGTTTATATTGTTTAATTGGCATGAGCTTTAGGCCCCTTCAAAAAATTCAATTTTTTGGCCAGGCTTCACGGTCACAATGGCCCTTTTCCAACGATAAGCTTTCGACATGTTCTGCCCAAAACGGCGGATTTTCGCCGGAACATTAGCCGTGTTCACCTTGGTCACTTCAACTTTTTCTTTTTTGAAAATCGTCTCCACCGCGCTCTTGATTTCTTTCTTCGTCGCGTTCGGGTGCACTTCGAAAGAATACTTTCCCTTTTCCTTCAGCAAGGTGCTTCTCTCGGTGATTAATGGCCGGACAATGACATCCTGAATTTTTTTCACGAGACCTTCTCCTTCTTCGAAACCTGTTTGGCCTTTGCCTCAGTCAACTGCTTCAAGGTGCTCTGGGTTAAAACGACCACATCATGGTTCATGACTTCATAAGTATTCAGGTTGGAGCGGGACAAAAGGGTTGTCCTGGGCAAATTGCGGAAACTCTTGGCGGTCGCGGCGTTGACTTGGTCAATCACGATCAGGCACTTCTGCCCTTCCAGGCCCAAGCTTTTCAATAGACCAACCGCTTGCTTGGTTTTAGGGGCGTCAAATTTCAATCCCTCGATCACCATGATCTTCCCACGCAGCGCCTTGTCCGAAAGGGATTCAGCCAAAGCCTGTTGGCGCATTTTCTTCGGCAGTTCCAATGAATAGTCACGGGGCTTCGGCCCATGGGCGATACCGCCCCCGACAAATTGAACGGCCCGGATGGACCCTTGCCTGGCGTTACCGGTCCCTTTTTGCTTGAAGGGCTTTTTGCCGCCCCCCGAAACCTCGCCCTTGCGCTTGGTCTTGACGGTTCCCAACCTTTGGTTGGATAAGTGCGTGGTCACGCTTCGCCAGATATGATGGGTGCGCGGCTTGAGCCCGAATACGGATTCCGGCAAATCCATCTGGCCGGTGGATTGGCCCGTTACGTTGTAGACATTCGCTTTAGACATGGAAGTTCCCTTTACTTTTTGACGCTGGGACGAACGGTGACGATGCCGCCATCGGCTCCCGGAACCGCGCCTTTAATGAACAATAAATGGTTTTCGGCGTCAATTTTCACGACTTTCAAATTCAACATGGTGCTTTTGTCGCTGCCCATGTGGCCCGGCATGCGGGAGCCCGGAAAGACGCGGGACGGATCAGAGGAGGCGCCAATACCGCCCGGAGCGCGATGAAACATGCTTCCGTGGGAATTGCGTCCTCCCTTAAAGCCATGGCGGCGAACCCCGCCCTGGAATCCCTTTCCCTTCGTCACTCCCGTCACATCCACCCAAACCACGTCTTTCAAATTTTCAACCGTCAGGGTTTGTCCCACTTCGTAGGCGGCGGCGTCCTCGACACGGACTTCCTGCAAGATCCTCTTGGGGGTCGCGCCTGATTTTTTGAAGTGTCCCTGTTGAGCCTTGGTCGTGTGCTTTTCTTTTCTTTCGCCAAATCCCAACTGGAGGGCGTTGTAGCCTTCCTTTTCAGCGGTCTTTTTTTGAATCACCACGCAGGGACCCACTTCCAGCACCGTGACATGGGTGGCTTTGCCGCTTTCCTCAAAATAAGTGGTTTGACCGACTTTTTTTCCGATTAAAGTTTGCACGCTCTCGCTCATTTCCTTCACCCTTACAGTTTAATCTCGACATCCACGCCAGCGGGGAGGTCAAGTTTCATTAAAGAATCGATGGTTCTCTGGTTCGGGTTCACGATGTCCACCAGCCGCTTGTGGGTTCTAATTTCAAATTGCTCTCTCGATTTCTTGTCGACATGCGGGCTGCGAAGCACCGTGTAGCGGACAATTTCCGTCGGGAGTGGAACCGGGCCCAGAACAATCGCTCCTGTCCGTCTCACGGTTTCGATAATCTCGACCGTGGACCGGTCCAAAAGCCGGTGATCGTAGGCTTTCAACTTGATCCTAATTTTTTGACTCGTGGCCGTGGCCATGCTTTCCTCGCCCTTTCTTTATTCGACGATCTGAATGACGACGCCGGCGCCGACGGTGTGGCCGCCC
>CAZUXW010000044.1:0-25207 GCA_964624625.1 uncultured bacterium | reverse complement strand
GCCGGGGCCTTTACGGCGGCGCGGTGGTGGCTTTTGGTTTCGACGGCAACATGGACTCGGCGATCACTATCCGCTCCGCGGTGATAAAAGAGAAGGGCAAGAAACGCACGGCCTATGTTCAGGCCGGAGCGGGGTTGGTCGCGGATTCGGTTTCCGAAAGCGAGTACATGGAATCCTGCAACAAGGCCAGGGCGGTCTTGATGGCGGTTCAACAGGCCGAAAATGCCGGCGCGAAGAAAGGGGGCAAGCCATGATCCTCGTCATCGATAACTATGACTCCTTCACTTACAACATCGTCCAATATTTGGGCGAGTTGGGCGCGGACATCCAAGTCATCCGAAATGACGAGATGACACCGGAAGCAATCCTGAAGAAAAAACCCGACCATATCCTAATTTCACCCGGCCCCTGCTCGCCCAAGGAGGCGGGAATCTCGGTGGAGGTCATTCAAAAGCTGGCGGGGAAAATACCCATCCTCGGGGTCTGCCTGGGGCACCAGAGCATCGGCTATGCCTTCGGCGGGGATATTATCCGAGCCAAGCAATTGATGCACGGCAAAACCAGCCAGATCACCCACGATGGCAAGGGCGTCTTCAAGGGCCTGCCCAATCCTTTCCGGGCGACGCGCTACCATTCCCTGGTCATTAAAAGGGAAACCCTGCCGGACTGCCTCGAGGTCACCGCCACCAGCGAGGACGGGGAGATTATGGGAGTCCGCCACAAGACCCTGGCGGTGGAAGGCGTGCAATTCCATCCCGAGTCCATCCTCACGGAGTCCGGCAAGCCCCTCCTGAAGAATTTTTTGGAGTCATAAAAGCGGAGATCCATTAGCCACAGATGAATGGGATGAACTCGGATAGATAAAAAGAAATATTTTTAATTAGTTTTAAGTCAATAGATTTATCTGTGTTCATCCCATTCATCCGTGGCTAATGGGCTTTGGTTTTCGCCGTTTGGGGGTTGATTCGCGTCTTTTGGCGTTTTCTTTCTGCGCACCATTGCGGGGTTTAACTATAGTGAAACAAAACGGTTGGTTTCTTCTTAGTCTGGTGGGAGCGGCGGCCCTCGGCGCCGCCTCTTGGCGTCTGTACGTGAAGGCCCATGAGATCCACCACCACGTTTTCCTGTATCAAAAGGACAAGGCGAGTGAGGCATTCACGGCGCGAAAGACGGTCGGGGAGGTCATCGAGGAACAGGGAATAATCTTAAAACCCCAGGATGTGGTGGTGCCATCCTTGGCGGAAGCCGTCACCGAGGGGATGGAGATCGAGCTGGGGCTGGTGGACCGGCGGGTGAAGGAAGAAAAAAAGAAAATCACCGCCCCTATCAACACGATTTACACCGACACCCTCAACGCGGGGGAGATTATTGACGTCCAACAGGGGAAAGACGGCCTGGCGGACCAGGAGACGGAGTCCTTTTACCTGAACGGCGAGGCTGCCTTCGAGAAAGTCTTGAAATCGACGGTTTTGATACAAGCAAAGAATGCTAAAGTATTAGAAGGGACGGCCCTCAGGCAGAAGCTGTACCCCTTAAAGAAGAGGGCCAGGGTTTGGAAGACGCTGACGCTGGAAGCGACGGCTTATTATCCCGGACCAGAGGATACCTGGCCCTATGCCTCGGGCTACACGGCCTCGGGCCTGAAGGCCGGGTACGGGGTAGTGGCGGTGGACCCGAGGTTGATCCGGTTGAAGACGCCGATCTACGTGGAAGGCTACGGTTACGCCATCGCGGCGGACAAGGGCGGCGCCATCAAGGGAAGCAAAATTGATTTATGTTTCGACACTTATGAAGAGGCGGTCCGTTTTGGGCGTAAAAAAGTTAAGGTTTATTTATTGCGTTGAAAAAAATTCCAACAATTCAACCACCAAGGCACCAAGGCGCCAAGGGTTGATTTTTGGGAAAGAAAAAAGCATTTCTTGGCGTCTTGGTGTCTTGGTGGTGAAATATATTTTCTTGGCTTTCTTTTCCTGTGTCGTGGTTCCAGCCGCTTGGGCCCAATCGCCCACGTTTTCTCCGACCTCCACCAGCACGCCCATGCCAACTTTTACGCCTTCCCCGACCTCCACCTTTTCGCCGACTTTTACACCCACCTTTACCCCAACTTCCACTAATACGCAGGATCCATTCGCCACGCCGACCTGGACTTCCACTTGGGGCGCGGCGTTAACGGATACTCCGACCCTTTACCTCACCCGCACCCCCACCAATACCTATACCCCCACTTGTACCGGCACCATTACCCCGCCTCCCACCATTACCCCGACGATGACCAGTACTCCCGGTATTTCCCGTTCCGGCCTGGCTCTGTTGAGTACGGCCTATTCGGACGCCTGGGACCGTTGGGATGGTTTCAATTGGGGCATGGGTTTTTCCTACTACATCGGTTCCATTGTTTCGCGGGATTTCGCCAAACCCAATATTGATTCCCTGGAACCGACCCGATTCGCCCTATTATCCAGCGACGTCAAATACGCCTGGCTCAACGACGAGGGGGATATGCCGGGCATGGCCAGCGGACTACTGTTATCTTTCTTGGCCCAGTTGGCCTCGGGCAATTCCACCACGGGCGCTTCGGGAACCCAGAGTTTCCAAGTGGCCGGAAACGTCATGGGCGGCGTATACACCGTCATGAGCAAAACCGTCGCTCCCAATACCGCCGTCCATATGGGATACATCTACGGGCTTAAGCAGGCGGACAGCCACGCCTTGGGGATTATTTCGATGAACTACTCCCAGCTCTTGCCTCTTTTGACCACCAAACTGCAAAACGTGACCGACGACCCGCCTGGGGTTTTTTATACTGGTTTCAACACCCGCTTTTGGGGCAGGAATTGGAAGTTCGAGGTTTGGAAGCCCATCGGCATGGCGGAAAATCCGGTTCTCTTCAACAGCCAAATCGAGGGCCTTCCCCTGGCCTTTAACTTGGGTTATGAGAAGTGGGACCAGGGTTGGGCTGTGCTGGGTTACGTGAATATCAAGTTCACGATCGTTCCCCAACCGCCGGCATACTAAAAACAATTAGGGATTCGGAATTAGGAGTTTGGAATTTAAAGTTTTAAAGATTGGGCTGGCGGGTTTATTTTCTGTAGGGCGTGGCGTGGCTCGCACGAAAAACGACTCAATATTTTTAAAGGGATCCTTCGTTTGAAATTCCTAATTCCTAATTCCCAATTCCTGATTAGACGAGGGCGATGATGATCCGCCCGAAGTCGATGATGGTCGTCGCGGGGGAAACCTCGGGCGATATGCACGCGGCCAGGGTGATCCAGACCCTGCGGTCCAGGGACAAAAAAATCCGGATTTTCGGCATGGGCGGTCCCTTGATGGCCCAAGCGGGAATGGAAGTCCGTCATGACCTGACAAAACAGGCCCTGATCGGTTTTTGGGAAGTCCTGAAGCACTATCCCGCGATCCGCCGCCGCTTCAAGGAATGCGAGAAATGGCTTAAAAATGAAAAGCCCGACCTGCTATTCCTTGTGGATTTTCCCGGCTTTAATTTGAGGTTGGCGGAAAGCGCCTACCGCTTAGGGGTTCCTGTCTGCTACTACGTGGCGCCAAAGGTTTGGGCCTGGAATGAGAAAAGGGTCGGGACGATGAAGAAGGTTATCCGGAAGTTGCTGGTAATCTTTCCATTTGAAAAAGAATTCTTCCGCAAGAAAGGCGTTCCGGCGGTGTATGTCGGCAATCCTTTGATCGAGGAAATGGACCTAAAGGCCGTTAATCGAAACGCGGTCTTGAAAAAGAACGGCATCCAAGCCTCTCACTTTCCATTGATTTGCGCCATGCCTGGCAGTCGAAAGGGCGAAATCCTGAGGATTTGGCCCCTTTACCTGGAAGCATCCAGGGTTATCAGGAGGTCCTACCCTGACGCCGCCTTTATCGTTCCCAAGCCCCAGGGCTTGGACTACAGGGATTACGCCGGAATTACCCCGGAGGATTCCTTCTTCTTCGTGGAGGCCCCGGCTTATGACTTACGGAAAATTTGCGATACGGCTTGGGTAAAATCCGGCACCAGCACCTTGGAGACGGCCTTGCTGAAAACCCCCATGGTCGTTGTTTATAAAGTAGCGGCGGTTACGGGATTCTTGGCCAAGCGGTTTTTAAAAATCCAGAACGTATCCCTGGTCAATATTCTGGCGGGGGAGACGGTGGTGAAGGAATTGCTCCAGGAAAAAGCGGAAGCCGGCCGCTTGGTCAAGGAAACCATGTCCCTGCTGGAAAATAAAACAGTCCGGGGGCATCAGCTGAAAGCTTTTGAAAAGATCAAGAAGGGTGTTTCAAACCCCTCGAAGGCTTCGCGAAAAGTGGCGGATGAAATAATGAAACTTTTGGCGGCCAATTAGTGAGAACTCACACCCTCTCCTTCTTCGACTGGCTCATCGTTCTCGTCGCCACGCCCTTGATCCACCTGCTGGGCCTGACCCTCCGCATCAAGTCCGAAGGCCGGGCCGACCTGGGACCCAGGGGCAAGCAGTCCGAACCGCCCCTTTGGTCGCTCTGGCATGAAACGATCCTGATGAGCGTCTGGTATCACCGCGACCAGGATGTGCATGTCATGATCTCTGCCAGCCGGGACGGGGAGCTGATCTCCACCATCGGCAAGTTCTTCGGCTATACGGCGGTCCGGGGCTCCAGCTCCCGGGGCGGCCAGGAAGCCACCAGGGAAATGGTGGATTACCTGCAGGCCGGGAAGCGTTGTGCCATCACTCCCGACGGCCCCCGGGGGCCCCGCCGTGAAATGAAGCCGGGGGCCGTCAATATCGCCCGGTTGACCGGATGCCCGATTGTGCCTTTTGGATTTGCCGCGGAACATTGTTGGCGTTTGAAAAGCTGGGACAGGTTCATCATCCCGAAGCCCTTTAGCCGGGCCGTATTTGTCTACGGAGAGCCTATCTTGGTTCCCCGAGAGGGTGGTGATGACCAGAAGGTCATGGAACAGATTCAGAAAGAAATGGATCGGGTGACGAAAGAGGCTGAGAATTTTTTCTGAATTTTATTCCCCTGCCTTTCGAGGGAGAAGGGGAAAATATTTAACAAGGCCAACCATTGACCAGTTCTCAACATAAAAACATCGCCGTTTTCATTTACCAAGCCTTCATGGCGCTTTTATCCATGGTTGCGCGAATTTTGGGATTGGTTTCGGGTTCGGCTTCATTAAAAGAACGTCTTGGGTTTTATTCCCGCGCGGATCGGGAAAAGCTGTCGATCGGCTACAACGTCTGGCTCCACGCGGCGTCCGCGGGGGAAGTGAACGCCATCTCGCCCTTTTGCCAGGCCTTCCGAAAGGCCAAGCCTGAGGCCAAAATTATCCTCACCACCACCTCTCCCTCCGGCAAGAAAATCGCCTTGGAAAAGGGAGTGGCCGATTCGGTTTTTCTCGCGCCCCTCGACATGTCCGGCCCACTCAAAAGGGCTTTCCAAGCTTTTCGTCCCGTCATGGTACTGGTCGCGGAAACGGAATTCTGGCCCAACTGGTTATTCCGAACGGGGCATAACGGGCTGCCCCTTCTTCTCATCAACGGCCGGATCTCGGACCGTAGTTTTCCTTCTTATATGCGGTTCAAGGCCCTGTTTTCCCCGGCTTTAAATTGTTTCGGGCTATGCTTGGTTCAAACCAAGGGCGATCTTGAAAAATTGTCAGCCTTGGGGGTTTCCGAAAAAAGGATCATGGTCGCGGGACAGATGAAATATGACCTGGTCACCCCCGATATAACCGCCGTTGAGAAGTTTGGAAAAGACTTAGGCCTGGAACGGAAGGACATTCTTTTCACCCTGGGAAGCTTGAGGGAGGGGGAGGATGACCTGTTATTGCCCTTGGTTTCGCGGCTATTGGATCTGTCGGGGGACGTTAAACTGGTGATCGCCCCGCGACACTTGAAGAACGCGGTTGTATTCCAGGAGAAATTAAAGGGCTTGGGAGTGGCGGCCGCGCTTCGAAGCGAAATGGAAAAGTCGCCAGGGGCCAAACGAGTGATTGTGCTGGATACCTTAGGAGAGTTATCGTTAGCTTATGCCTTGTCCCGGGCCGCTTTTGTGGGAGGGACCCTGGTGCCGGTGGGGGGGCATAACGTCATGGAACCGGCCCTAGGTTCGGTGCCGGTCTGTTTCGGGCCCTTTACCCAGAATGTGGGGGAGGCCGCTTTGGCCCTGGTCCAATCGGGCGGGGGGGTAGAAATTCAAGAACCCTCGGAATTGACGGGGGTTTTTAAAAATTTTTTGGAAGAGGTAGCGGCGAAAGAGGCCGGCGTGAAGGGGTTTAACGCGGTGAACGCCATGCGAGGGGCCACGGACCGGACCGTGGCGCAGGTATTAAAGCATTGGCCCATTAACAACAAAGCATAAATGTTAGTTTTCATTGATGCGAATCATTGCCTTAAACCTAAAATAGAAAACACCCTCGCCCCTTGAGGGCTTCGGGGCAAATGGCGTGGGGGAATGTAGGGGCAAGCCTCTGTGCTCGCCCGCCTTGGTTTTGACGGTTTTACCAAGGGCGGCCGCGGAGGGCAGCCCCTTCAGGTTTTTTAAACGGGCTTTAGAAAGAAAAAATGATCGACTTAGAAACCGCCTACCTCAAATTCCTTCACGACAAACCCCGCGCCTGGTGGGAAAGGGCGCTATTTTCCGTATTGAAATTCCTTTCTTTCTTTTTTTTGGCAGGATGGATCTTGAAAAAAATAAGCTACCGCTCCGGCTTCCGGGTGCGGCGCCGGTTGACCTGCCCCGTAGTCAGCGTGGGAAATATCACGACCGGCGGCACGGGAAAGACCCCGGTGGTGATCTCCCTGGCCAGGCATTTTACGGCCCAGGGGAAAAGGGTCGCCGTCCTCAGCCGGGGCTACGGGCGCAACCGGAAAATGTCCTCCCTGGTTTGGGTTTCCGACGGCAAGAAAATCCTGGTGAGCGCGGAAGACGGCGGGGATGAGCCGGTCCTCATCGCCGAAAGCGTTCCCGAGGCCGCCGTATTGGTTTGCAAGGACCGCTACAAGGCGGGATTGGAGGCCATGAGGGAGTTCAAGCCGGATTTATTCATCCTGGACGACGGCTACCAGCGGCGCTTTGAGCTTCACCGGGACCTGGACATCATGGTGGTGGACGGCATCAACCCCTTCAGCACGGGATGGGTATTGCCGGCCGGATTGCTGAGGGAGCCCATCACCGCGATCGATGAGGCCAACGTTTTCATCCTCAACAAAGTGAATATGTCCCGAAGCCCCGAGGACATTAGAACCGTCCTCCACCGCCATAATCCCCGGGCCTATGTGGTGGAATCCTGCTACCGGCCCCTGGGGTTGAGGAATTTCCTGACGGGCGGCGAGGTGAAGCCTTCCTCCCTGGATGGAGTACCCGTGGGAGCCTTTTCCGGGGTGGCGAACCCCCTTTCCTTTATCCGGACCCTGGCTGAATTTAACGTCCTCATCCGCCACGCTTACCCCATGAGGGACCATTACCCCTATACGAGGGAAAAATTAAAGGCTATTTTAGAGGACGCCAAGGCCCGTGGCCTTCAGTACCTGGTCACCACCGCGAAGGACGAGGTCAAGCTTCCCCGCGACATGGAGCCGGAAATCCCCATCCTGGTTTTGGATATCCAATGGGAGGTCACGGGTGGAAAAAACCACTGGGAAACGGTCCTCAAAAGCATTTCCTTGGCCAGCAAATCGTGACGGCAATTGGGAATTCGGAGTTAGGAATTGGGAATTTGAAAAAACCACAAGTTGATTCCAAAAGTTTTGGTTTAACTTCCGAATTCCCAACGCCTAATTCCTAATTGGAACTATCGTGACCCCTCCGAAGTCCGAAACCGATCTCAAAGCTCCTCCCCGGATCCTCGTGATGCGCTACTCGTCATTGGGCGACGTGGCCCTCACCAACCCGGTTTTGGACGGGATTAAGGCCGCCTCCCCCAAGGCCCAAATTTATTTCGCCACGAAGAAGCTATACGCCCCCGCCATTCAAAACCACCCCGCCTTGGCCGGGGTGATACCCCTCGAGGGGAGCGGGCTTTTCAAGCTTTGGGACCATATTGGCCGGATCAAAAAAATAAAACCTGAAGTGATATTGGACCTGCATGATTCCCTAAGGACCCAGCTCGTTGGACTTTTCCTGAGGGGCGCGAAAACATTGGTTTATGACAAGGACGCGGTGCGCCGGCGCCTTTTAGTGAAGAAGGCCACCAGACAACCGAGCCTTCACACCATCCAAAAATACCTGAATGTGTTGGGCCACCTGGGCATCCAGCCGCACCTTCGGATCAATTTCGAGGTCCATGTCTCCAAAAAAAGCCATGCCTTTATCCGGGAATTCTCGGAGAAGAGGAGGATCGCCCCATCCCAACTGGTCGTGGGACTGGGGCCCGGATCCCGCTGGTTCACCAAGCAATGGATGCCCGAAAGGTACGCCGAATTGGCGACCAGGCTGGTGGAGGATTACCGCTGCACCTTGCTTTGGTTCGGGAGCAAGGAGGAGGCGCCCTTGATCCGGAAAATCCAAGCCCGCATGAGGGGCACGCCCTTGGAGCGGGGCATCTGCCTGGCCGGCGAATATTCCCTGGAACAATCCATCGCGCTGATGGGACGCTGTGAGCTGTTCATCGGGAACGATTCGGGCCTGACCCACCTGGCTTCGGGCAGGGGATGCCGGGTGGTCGTGATATACGGCTCCACCACGCCTTCCCTGGGTTTTGAGCCTTGGGGCCCCCACTCGGTCGTGGAAGTGGCCAACCTGCCCTGCCGCCCCTGCGACGTGCATGGAAAGAATTCATGCCCCTTGGGGCATTTCAAATGCATGAAGGACCTGACGGTGGACCTGGTGGAAGGCGCGGTGAAACGGTCCGTGCGGAGAAGCAGATAAAGAAAGAAGCGGTTTGCCACAGATGAACACGGATTAACATGGATGGAAAAGCCGGAATCCGAAAGATTTTTTGTTTACCCCATCTGTGTTCATCCGTGTTCATCTGTGGCTAAAATGTCCTCGCGGTTGCGTTTGATCAAAGTTTGAAGGGTGATTTCTGAAAATGAAGAATGACGCATCACGGCGTTTCAACAACATCCTTATCCGCGTTCCCAATTGGCTGGGGGACAGCATGATGGCCACGCCGACCGTATCGGCGGTCCGGAAGATGTTTCCCAAGGCCAGGCTTTCCATCTTGGGGAAATCCGTTTTTACCGATTTCTGGAAAAGTTTTCCAGGCGTTGATGAATTTATCGTTTATGAAAAGGGCTTCCGCGGTTTTTGGAACAATGTTTCCCGGTTAAAACAAAAGCGATTTGACGCGGCCCTGATCCTGCCCAACTCCTTTTCCTCCGCCTTTTCCGCCTTCGCGGCGGAAATTCCTGTCCGCGCCGGATGGGGAGGGGAGGGCCGGGACCTGTTTCTCACCCAGGTGGTGCCCCGACCCAACCCCCGGCAGCGGCATTTGGTTTTGGAATATTTGGATCTTGCCAGGAGGGGTTTCGCGGTTCCTCTCCCTTCTGAAAAAACCGCCAAGCTCCAATGCGCCGTGACGAAAGACGCTGAAAGGGAGCTGCGGAGGGTCTGGGGCGACAATGGGGTCTCCGGAAAGGCTTTTATCGCCTTGGCGCCTGGGGCAACCTACGGCGAGGCCAAGCGCTGGCCCCTGCCTTATTGGAAAGAGCTAATACAAAAACTGCTGGAGGGCCGAAAAGAATCCCTCCTCATCCTCGGGGGAATGGAAGAGGAAGCCTATCTCAAACCCTTGTTGGAAGCGGGCAAGGGTTCCGGGCGGCTCCATCTTTTGGCCGGCCGAACCTCCCCGGTGATTTTGGCCGCCATGTTGGCCCGCTGTAAGATCCTCATCACCAATGACACGGGGCCCATGCATGTGGCAGCCGCCGCCGGGACTCCGACGGTGGCCTTGTTTGGCTCAACTTCCCCCACCTGGACCAGGCCTTTTGGGATGGGACATGAGGTGATTTACCACCAGGTGGAATGCAGTCCTTGTTTCCAAAGGACCTGCCCGATCGGGTATATTTGCCTGAACAAGATCTCGGTGGAAGAAGTTTTCCAAGCGGCGCAAAAGCAGTTAAAAAGGCCGCATAAAATCCAGGCCGAGAAACTGCCAAAGAATTTTTAGCCACGGATGAATGGGATCAACCCGGGTAAATCTTTGGTTTAAAAGAAGAAATAAATCCTGTTGGTTATCCGTGTTAATCTGTGTTCATCTGTGGCTCAGGAGCTTTTAGGGGGTTTTTTTGAAGCGAATCCTCGCCGTAAAGTTAAGGCCCTTGGGCGATGCCATCCTGGCGGGGACCTGTTTTGAGGCCCTCCGGGAAACCTTTCCCAAGGCTTGGATCACGGCGCTCATCCAGCCTCCCGCCCATGAGCTATATAAAGCCTCGGGCTGGGTGAATGAGGTCATGGCCTACCACCGGGGCGCCATTGACCGGCAGGGTTTTTTCGCCAGGCTGTGGAAAAATCAAAGGCTCGTCAACGCCTTGAAAAAAAGGCGCTTTGACCTGGCGATCGACCTTTCCGCCTCCCACCGAAGCGCCCAATTAATCTCCTGGGGAAAACCCGGCTACAAGATTGGATTGGGGTTGCCGCCAATCCAAAGTTTTTATGACTTGAAGGCCAAGGGCGACGATGAGTTGAAGGTCCCGGCAGTGGAACTGGACCGGAGGATCATGCATTTGATCGGCATCACCCCTAAGCCCCATGACAGGGAAGGGGGCTATTGGCGCGTGCCGGGGGAGGCTTTCCAATACGCTGACATTTTCTGGAGGGCGAACCGGTTCGGAAAAGACGACATCGTCGTCGCGGTCAATCCCTTCGCCAGTTGTGAGGCGAAGGAATGGTATCCGGCTAAGTGGGCTTCCGTCCTAAGGGAATTGTCCTCGAACGGGTTGAAACTTTTTTTCACCTGCGCGCCCCTGGAGCGGAAAGGCTTGGAAAAAATCGAGAAGGAGCTCGGGAAAGCCATCCCGGTTTATTCCGGGAGGTCGATCATTTCCTTGATGGGGCTTTTTAAAAGGGCTTCGGCGGTGATCAGCGTGGATTCGGGGCCCCGGCACCTGGCCGCGGCGGTGGGGACCCCCACTTTGACCGTTTGGGGGCCAGAGTCGGTCAGCCGCTGGCATCCCTATTCCCAAGACAGGCATCCGGTGGTCTTGAGGGAAGTGCCTTGCAGGCCCTGCGGCCTGTCGGTGTGCGTGGAAAAGAAGCACGAGTGCATGGTGTCTCTCCAGCCGGACGAGGTTTTGAAGTCATTGAAGAAATTGTTAAAGCGCAGTTTGGCTTAAGTTTTCCCTTTGCGTATTCGGGAAGAAATGAAAAGATGAACGAAATAAAAAAAATCCTCATTCTGCGACCCCGGTTCTTGGGAGACCTGATTCTCGCCACGGGCCTGGCGGAATCCATTCAACAGGACAATCCTCAAGCCGAAATTTGGTACCTGGCCGAAAGCCAATATTCAGAGGCTTTGGAGAATCATCCCCGGGTCGCGGGAGTGATCCCCTTCGACGCGAAGCGGAAGAACAATCCCTTCTACCTTTTAAGCTTTTTTCGGGAGCTCCGAAAACATAAGTTCGACACGGTTCTGGATTTATTCGGCAATCCCAGGACGGCCCAAATGAGTTATTGGAGCGGTGCTCCTGTCCGGGTGGGTTTTGAAAGGCGGGGCAGGTCCTGGGCCTACAACGTCATCGCCAAGCCTTCTTCCGATCCCCTGCCTTCGGGCCGCCGGAGGGTGACGGAATCTTACCTGGATCAGATAAGAGCCCTCGGTTATTCCGCGCAGGGTTCCTATCAAACCTCGCTTCAAGTTTCCGAGGATGAGAAAAGCCATGTCCGAACGTTATTTGAGAGGGCCGGCCTCAAAGGGGGCCAGAAGGTCGCGGCGATCGCCCCAGGCGCATCCTGGCCGGCGAAACATTGGCCTCTGGAACGTTTTATTGAGCTGGGCCATTGGCTGAAGAGGGAGGGAGTTAGGCCCTTGTATATTTTTGGTCCCAAGGAAGGGGACCTCGTCTCGGAGTTTGAGGTGAACATGGATAAGGATTGGATCCTCATCAACCAACCCAATTTGAGGGGCCTCATGGCCTTTATCGCATCGGCGGACGTGCTTGTCGCTAATGACGCAGGGCCCATGCATGTGGGCCCTGCCGTCGGGACCGCCACCCTTGGAATTTTCGGCCCCGGTGAACCGGAAATTTGGTTTCCCTATGAAAAGCCCCACGAAGCCGCTTATGTTGAGGTTCCCTGCGGCCACTGCGGATTGGACGAATGTCCCTTGATGGCCTGCATGGACCATTTGGAGGCGAAGGACATCGCCAAGCGGGTCATGGGAATGTTGGGAAAACATTCGGTCGATTGACTCCATGGACTCAAGTTCATCCAATTTTTTAAAGTTCGCATTTTTCCTTCTCCCTTGAGGGGAGAAGGCCGGATGAGGGTGATTTAAATACCTGAAGCCACCCCTCACCTACCCTCTCCCGCAAGAGGCGGGGAAAATTGAAAATAAAAGGATCACAGGGAAAAATGTCCAACCGCACAAAAATAATCCTTCTCCTCCTCTTTCTTTTTGCCTTCCGTACACTCTTTGGGTTGTCCCTCACTTTTTTCGGCGCGAACGAAATCGAGAATGACGCCCTTCAAACCTATCTTATTGGTTTAAAAGCCTACACGACGGGAACTTGGCCGACGTTCGGTCCTGACCAATACAACTTGGCCACGGGTTTTCGATCCCAAATTCCCGGCGCCCTAGAAGGTTGTGTCATCGGCCTGCCCTTTTATCTTTTGCCCATACCTGAAGCGCCCTTTCTTTTGCTGAATCTTCTTTCCCTGGCGGCCCTTGTTCTTTTGTCCTGGTACATCCACCGCCGTCTGCCCGAATTATCCTTTCCTTTCGTTTTGACTTGGATCGCCCTATTACCCTGGACCTTGAATCGATCGACCCACGTTTTTAATCCCTCCTACCTTTTGTTGGGGAGCATCTTTTTTTTTGTGGGGTTTCTGGAGGCTTTGCCGGTTTTTTCGTTGAAACTTATTTCCCCCCGTTTGGCTTTTGGCATGATGGGGTTCGGGTTGTTTTGGAATATGCAATTTCACGGGTCCTGGGTATTGCTGCCGATATACGCCTTGGGGGCTTTTCTTTGGCGGCGAAAAACGGGAATTCCTTCGATCCGGGCGGAAGTTTTTGGATTCGCCTCCGGCGCGATTCTTCCGCTGGCTTTTCTGCTTCCCACGTTATTCCTGGAGGGTTTCCGCCGGGGAACGGATGGATTCGCGCAAGTGGCTGTTTCATTTAACCCGGGAAATTTCAAGGAATTTTTCACGATCCTTGCCCGCTACCTATCCTTGGCCTGTTATGAAATGCCCCGGTTCTTAGGTTCCGGTACGGGTGAACGAAAGGCGTTCTTTGAGGGTTTTTGGTGGCTGGCCCCGCCCGCCTTATTTCTCACACTGGTCGGCTGGGCCCAGCCCTTTTACATCTTAATTTACGGTTGGTTCAGGGATCGACGCCGTCCCGAGGCGGTCTTGGTGCAAGTCCTCACCCTGGGATCCCTGCTCTGGGTCTGGTTTTGTTTTTGGTTTACGAGCACCGGTCCCGCGGCCCATATGTATTACGTATTTCTTCCCTTGACGGTGGTCGGTTATTTTTATGCCTGGTCCAGGCTTGATTCCCGAGCTGGTTTCAAATTTTTCGCCCTGACCTGCCTCGGAGCCAGCCTTTGGTTCCAGTCGGGTTATATGATTCGCGGCCTGACCCATGGTGAATCCCTCTATTCCAACCGCGCTAAAATCCTCCTGGCCCTTGAAAAAATGGATTACCGCCTTCTGGCGGAAAGGCGCCCCGGCAGTTTTTACTGAAAAAGGGCGCTCCTGGCCCCGAAATAAGGAAATATAGTTAAAACGCTTTAATTCATTTTTTTAGACTTCTCCCCTAAAAATCAATTTCTAACTATAATGGCCCCTCTTTAAATCCACCCTGAGGAGTCTCCCTTGTTCGGAAAAGGAAAAATCTGGTTCGACGGTAAATTAGTGGATTGGAAAAAAGCCAACATCCACATCTTGTCGCACGTGGTTCATTACGCCTCGAGCGTTTTCGAGGGCGTCCGCTGTTACAACACCAAGCAAGGCCCCGCCATTTTCCGTTTGGACGCCCACATTGACCGGCTTTTTGATTCGGCCAAAATCTACCGCATGGAAATCCCCTACACGAAAAAACAATTCAAGGACGCCGTGATCAAGGTGGTCCAGGTCAACAAGCTGAAAGCCTGCTACATCCGCCCCTTTGTCTTCCGCGGCTACGGCCCCATGGGCCTTTATCCCCTGAAAAATCCCCTTCAATGCGCCATCGCCGCCTGGGCCTGGGGCTCCTATTTGGGCGAGTCGGCCCTGGAAAAGGGAATTTCGGTCCGCATTTCTTCCTGGCAGAGGCAGGCGCCCAACACCTTTCCCGCCTTGGCCAAGGCCGGCGGCAATTACCTGAACTCCCAACTGATCAAGATGGAGGCGGTGCAGGACGGATTTGACGAGGGCATCGCGCTGGACCATTACGGCTATGTTTCGGAAGGATCGGGCGAAAATGTTTTCATCGTGAAAAACGGGGTCATCTTCACGCCGCCGACCAGCTCGGCCATTCTGGCGGGGATCACCCGCCACTCCATGTTCGTCCTGGCCCGGGACATGGGCATCGAAATCCGGCAGCAGGTCCTCCCGCGGGAAGGCCTCTATATCGCCGACGAGGTATTCCTCACGGGGACCGCGGCGGAGTTGACGCCTGTTTCCCGCATCGACAATATCCAGATCGGTGACGGGAAACGGGGGCCTGTGACGGAAAAAATCCAAAAAGCCTTCTTCGACATCCTCAAGGGAAACACGCCCGACCGGTTCGACTGGCTGACGCCGGTCAAGTAAGCAATTTTTAATTCCGATTTCTTAATTTTGAATTATGGAGAGTTTTTAATCATGAGATTAAAAATTTAAGGACGTTTTAAAGTGAAGCCCATCAAACCAACGTCCCCTCAAAGGATTCTCCTGATCCGCTTAAAGGGGATAGGGGATGTCATATTGTCAACCCCGCTTTTGCGGGCCCTGAGGAAAAAATTTCCCGACGCCAAGATCGACTTTTTGACGAGGTCTTTTTGCGCCCCCATCCTGAGCCACAACCCCCGCCTCAACCGGCTGCTGGTTCACCCCGGGAAATCCGCCTCCTTGGCTGAGACCCTGTCCTTTGTCAGGGATATTCGCGGCGCGGCTTATGACTGGGTTTTGGATTTGGCCGCCGAGCCCCGATCCGCCTGGTTGACCCTGGCGACAGGAGCGCCTTTGCGCGCCGGATTCGCCTTTCGAATCCGCAAGTGGGCCTTTACCCACCCTGTCCCAAAAAACAAGATCCGGAAATACCAGGCGGAAGTGAACCTCGACATTTTGCGGGCTCTGGGTGTCCCGGACGAGGGCCATCAAACGGAGATTTTTTTAAACGAGGATGAAATAAATTGGGCCGCCAAAGCTTTTGAGGAGCCTGAATTCAAGAGCCTGAAGCGGAAAATAGGGTTGAATCCCACCGGGATGTGGTCCTCCAAACGCTGGCCCGCGGATCATTGGCGAAGGCTGGCTTCCTCAATCTACGGCCAATGGGGCGTGAAGCCGATTTTATTGGGCGGTCCCGCCGACAAGAAAGTGTTGGCGGAGATCCAATGGGGAATCGAGGATAAGGTTTTAGTGAAAGCGGACAGCGATTTGCTTCAATCCGCCGCCTTTATTTCCCGTTTGGACCTTCTGATCGGCAATGACGGCACTCCCCAACATATGGCACAAGCCTTAGGAACCAAAAGCCTGACGCTTTGCGGCCCCCATTGGGGAATGAGCTGGACCAAGCCGCGGGATCTGCGCCACCGTTATCTCCAGCATTTTCTCGATTGCGGGCCCTGTGACTTAAATGTCTGCCCTTTTCCCCTTGCCGAAGGCGCTGCGAAACATACACGGCAGGAATGTTTAACCAAGATTACCCCTCAGGAAGTGAAAAAGGTGGCAGAGGAAATGTTGGAAGTTTCCCCTTAAGTACCGAAAAGATTCCAGAAAGCCCCTGGGATCTGAATCCCATCGCTCCCATCAATCGCAAGAATAATCCAAACGGAAACCTGGCGTCCCCCTAACCCGGATGGCCTATCAGGGGGCCATCTGCTGCCGGCGGGACTAAAAGGTCCCATGAAAAAAGAGGGCGAATGATGGAATTTTTAGCGGTTGAGGGGCTCTTATGCATAGCCCAAATCCGAGCCCTTAAAGCCAATCCAACGGCAAGATTTTTACAGGCCAATGTGGGGGAATAAGGTAATTTGGGGGTTTCCACTGAAAAACTGACATTTCCAGGTTGTAACCGGTTCCGGAGTTCAGAAATTTCGGTGGTTAAGGAAATAAACCGTTAAAATTATTAGGTTTTTAGGTTATTTTCCGTTAAGTTTGGCAGGGAAAATGCACTCCAAACAGACAGTGAAAGCGTTATTTTAGCCTCTTGATAGGGTTCCATGAAGATCCTTTTACCCCAATCTATTTTAAAGAAGGTCCAAGCCGCTCAGGCCATCCTGAGCCTTTGCTTGGCCTTGGCCGCTTCTTCCGCCTTCGCCACCCCCCAAAATCTTTCGGTGAGTCTTTCCAACACAACCCCCACCTTGGGATCCACCATATCCGTCACGGTTATCTTCTGTGACGACGCCACCTCCCAAACCAATATTACGCGTGTTTGGCTGATGGGAGCGATCAAGAGCAGCCTCCTTTCCACTTCGATCCAACCATGCGTTACGGCCGGACAAAATATCGTGGTGTCTTCGGCGGGGGTCAATTTTTTCACGGGTGGTTCCGGAGTCCAAGGCTGGCACGGCTATCCGCCCTATACGACCGGGCCCACCGTCACCGCCGGCTGCGCCGGACCGCCGGTCACGGTAGTTTGGCCCATCACGATCGACCCCTCTCTTCCCAGCGGAAATTATAATTTCGTGGTTTGCGCCGCGGAGGATTACGAGGATTGCGGCGGCGGTATCGGAGGCACTTGCGCCCACCAGGCTTTCACCGTTCCTTTGCCTCCTCCCAGCTTCACCACCTTGAAAAGCGCGGAGGGCAATGCCGCCAAAGTCGGGGACTACATCCTTTTCAAGATCGACTACAGCTTCGTGAACTCCACCAATTTCGTGGTGAATGACGTGGTGCCGGCCAACACCACTTTGGTGTCCCTCAGCCCTGGGGGCGGGTCCGGATCCACCGCAGCGGGGTCTCCCGTGACCTGGAATTTGGGGGCTGCCACCAATCCGGTTTCAGGACAGGTTTGGATGTTGGTGAAAGTCACCAGCACTCCCGCTGGCGGCCAGATCCAAAATACAGGCAGCGCCCATTCCACCCAGCAGCCGGCCGCCCAAAACACCAACACCGTCACGGTAAACACGACTGGCGGGTTCCAAATCAATAAAAGCGAGTCGTCCGCGTCCTTGAGCCCCGGTCAAAATATTACCTACCGACTGGATTACAACATCAATGGGGAGAGCCTCCAAGTTTACGATTACTTTGACTCGCAAGGCTGTGGCGGGGCTCCTGCAGGCGATGTGCCGCCGGGGGCTTACACTATTCAGCCTGAGGGCGGCCAAAATGGAAGCTGGGTCATCAACTGTTCCGGCAGCGACCGCTACATTACGGGCAACGGAAATAGCCGCTATCCCCAATTGGTCCGAAGCGCCGGCGCCTCCTTATGCACCTTTTCCACCTACATGGTGGAGGGCGACGTGATGGTGGATCCTTCCAACACGCCCAACCAGGACGCGGGACTGATCATCCAAACGGATTGCGGGGGAGCTACCTCGAACAACTACATGGTCGTCTTTTCCACGGATGGATTCGTCGGAGGATCGGGGGCGCCAGGGCACATCGCCATTCAAAGAACCGCCGGGGGAACGGCCGCTTGGTTTTCACCCACCAGTTTATCTCCCGTGCCCCAAGCCGGTGAATGGTGGACCGTGAAAGCCCTCGTGACCCGAACTGGCGGGGCGGTCAATATCCAAGTGAGGGCCTGGAAGAGGGGAACAGCTGAACCGGTTGTCTGGAACATTAACTATAACGACGCGGCGGCACTTCCTTGCGGCGGCTGTAATGGGGTGGGATTTCAAGCCAGCCAGGGACTGGATTATTTTGATAATTTAAAGGTGTTTGAGCCGGATCCGGTCATTCACGCGCGTATTATGGACACGGTGCCAACTAACGTGACTTACATTGGCTCCAGCATGGCTTTAGCAGCCGGAGCGCCCAATTTGAGGTGGAACCTCTATCCTCCGGTTACCATCTTCGACGCGTCAGGGTCCATTACCTGGTGGGGATCGGTGGCTTGCTCGGCCGGAACGCCCATTACGAATATCGCCTCGATGCAGGACGATAACTCAGTGACGGTTACCTATTCCAACCCCGTAACCGCGGTGGTCGTTTGCGCCACCAATACCCCGACACCTACCCCCACTAACACTCCGACCCGAACCCCCACCAATACCCCCACTAAAACCCCGACTCCCACCCCTTCCAATACCCCGACCAATACCCCGACGATTACCCCGACTAGGACACCCACCAATACGCCAACCCCCACCAACACCAATACTCCCACTAACACCTATACCAATACCGCCACACGCACGCCCACGAACACCCCGACCATAACCCCGACGATAACCCCGACTAAAACGCCCACCAATACCCCCACCAACACCCCGACACCAACGCCCACCAAGACCTTTACGAATACCGCGACCGTTACCCCTACCAATACCCCGACCAACACGCCCCCCATCACCAATACGGCCACCAATACCCCCACGCCTACCCCCACCAATACTTTTACCAACACCGCCACCATCACGCCTACCAAGACGCCTACGAACACGGCTACCAACACCCCGACCCCTACCGTGACTAAAACCTTTACCAACACCGCCACCGTTACCCCGACGGATACACCCACTAACACTCCCCTCATCACCAATACGGCGACGAATACCCCCACGAAGACACCCACCAATACCGCCACGGACACGCCTACCATTACTCCGACCAAAACCTTTACCAACACGGCGACGAACACCCCCACGCCGACTCCGACGAAAACCTTTACCAACACCGCCACCGTTACGCCCACGCGGACCCCCACCAACAGCCCGACGAATACGGCCACCTGGACCCCCACCAACACCCCCACGAACAGCCCCACGGTAACGCCTACGAACAGCCCCACGAATACCGCGACCAACACCCCAACGCCTACCCCGACCCCGATTGTGGTGGTCAATATCGACAAATCCGTTTCCAACACCTCGCCCCATTCCCATGATGTCCTGGTCTACAACATTGGAGTCCATGTGCCCTTTGGGGCTGCCTCCAGCGTCACGATTACGGATACGGTGCCGGCGCAATTGGATTTTGTCAGTGTCGCGCCGCCGGTCATTCCATCCGGATCGGTGTCGATCATCGCCCTCCCCACTCCCGCGCCGACTTCTGGGACCGGGACCCAATTGGTTTGGGTTTTCCCCTCCATTGCCCCAGGGGACTACACCCTGAGCTACTCCGCTTCGGTGAAAGCCCTGATGAAGGGAGGAACAGTGGTTCTCAATGAGGCTTTGTTGACCTATCCGCTCATCGCCGCGCCCAAGGTGGCGCAGGCTTCCGCCACGGTCCTGGGGGATTACACGGTGCGGATCAATGTCTACAACGAGGCGGGTGAGATCGTGAAAACGATCCTGCTGACGAAGTTCTCCGAACCGATCCGGGACGTGACCTTGGAAAGCAGCAACGTCCTCCTCTCGATCAATGACAAAATCAATATTGTCTACCAGGGGACCGTTATCGGGACTTGGGATGGGACGAATAACAACGGGGAAGAGGTTTCCAACGGGAAATATTACATCAAAATCGACAATCTCGACCCTTACGGATCCATCGACTCGGTTTCCCAATTAGCCATGGTGGCCCGCCATTTGGCCCACATCAAGGTCAATATCTATAACGAATCGGGTGAAATCATCCGGCACTTGGATTCCATGGTGGCGGACGCGGTTACCATCACCAAAAGCCTTACCCTGTCCAGCAGCACCATTTCCCCCAGTTATCAGGGTGGACCCAACTCCACCACCAACATAACCTTGGCGGATGGAACGATTTTGACCTGGGACGGCCGAAACGACCAGGGCCAGATCGTTTCCAGCGGCCAGTATTTTATTGAGGTCCGAAGCAACGATGGGCAGGGGGGAGACGCCACCATCACCAAACAAATATCCGTCATCCACCAAGGCTTGGCCGTGGGAAGCGGATTAGTGACCGTCTATCCCAATCCCCTGAGTGAGAGGGTCAACGGAAGCATCATTAATTTCGCGCCTAATTCGTCCACGCCCGTGTCCCTTAAAATCCGGGTTTATACCTTGGCGGGGGAATTGGTTCAAAAGGACCTCCAAAGCAACCTGGGCGACGCGGTTTTGACATGGGATTTCACGGGTAAAGGGGTGGCCAGCGGCCTTTATTTAGCCGTCATCGAGGTCCGGGATGGCTTGGGCGGGCTGCAGAGGCAAATCACGAAAATCGCCATTTTCCACTAATTAAACCAGTCCTTCGTCGTTCGCTCATCTCCTCAAAATGAAAACTTTCCGAACTCCATCCTTCATTAATTTCGCGGGAATTTAAATTTTTTGCGGAGAATGGACGGCGGATTTTCAGGCTTGGAACTCGCCCCCGGACACTTCCGGAACCATTCCCATGTCCCTGATCATTTGGTGGTCGGCGTTTTCCCCTTGTCCTTCCGTCGTCAAATAGCCGTTGGTGAAAATGGAATTGGCCGCGTAAAGCACCAGGGGCTGAAGCGACCTAAAGGTCACCTCCCGCCCGCCCGCGGACCGGACATCCACGTCGGGGTGAACGAAACGGAAAAGGGAGAGGACCCGGAGCGCGTAATAGGGTTCCACTGGTTTCAAGTGCGCGAAGGGAGTCCCGGGCCTGGGATCCAGGAAATTGACCGGGACCGAGGTGGCGCCGACTTCCCGGAGGGCGTAGCAAAGGTCGATCACATCGTCGGTTTCCTCGCCCATCCCGATGATGCCCCCCGAACAAATTTCCATTCCGGCTTTTTTGGCGAGCTTGGTCGTTTGGACCCGATCCTCGTAGCTGTGGGTGGAAACTATCGTTCCGTAAAGGCGCCGCGAAGTTTCCAGGTTATGGTTGAATCGGTCCACCCCGGCTTCGGCCAACCTTTTCGCTTTTTCTTCCGTCAATAATCCCAGGGAGGTGCAAACCTTGACTCCGACTTCCGCCTTGATGCGCCGGGTGGCCTCGCAAATGACATCCAAGTCCCGGTTGCTGGGTCCGCGGGTGGCTGTCACCATGCAATATTTCCAGGCTCCCGCCGCCTTCGCCTTCCGGGCGCCTTCCAACAAGGCTTCCACTTCCATCATGGGATATTGGGCCGCGGGTGTTTGAAATTTGGAGGATTGGGAACAAAAGCCGCAGTCTTCGGGGCAAGCTCCGGATTTGGCGTTTTGAAGGACATGGACGCGGACTTTATTGCCGTGGAAATGGCGACGTACCCGGTAAGCGGCGTGGAGGATGGATAAAGTTTCTTCCGGGGGGGCCAACAGAACCATCGCCGCTTCCGCGAGGGTGGGGGGATTTTTTTGAAGCGCTTTGTCCGCCAGGTTTTCCCATAATGAATTTTGCGCGGAAATAACGGGGGTCATGAAATGAGTCCTTTTTTAAAATAGGGATCTTAAACCGCGGGAGAGTATATCACGCTCAAAGTGGATGGTTTTAGGATGAATATTTCCCCTTCAGGAAAAAACAAAAAAAATTTCTAACCCATTCAAGGTTAAGGGGCCTCGAATAACCGGACTCACGCGCCCCCCAAAAATAATCTGGATTTTACCCGGCGAAGGAAGTCTAGATCCCGTGGACTCCGTAAATCGACATTTTGCCTGGAACCATGAAATGTCCTTTCAGGGTTCATCCTGGTCCTGGATTTAAAAATTAAATGACAAATGCCGATTTAGCCTTAATTTTTAAGGTTTTTTTGCCCCAAAATAGTCTGCAAATAACCTGGTCCAATGCTACAATTTTAACGAGAAATGACGTTAGGTTTGTCGTGAAAGCCATTTGATTTCATGGATGTTCCAACTTCGAAACACAATTGAAACCTGGATATTGAAATTATCCAAAAAGTGGCTGGTTTATCCTTACTGCGCCTTCTTTCGCGCCGCTTTCATGGATCCACAAAAAATCAAAAATTCATCCGCTGAAATGGAAAAAAGACCTGGATAAAAATGGGTTGTATGGGTTGAACGTTGAACCTGATAAACGATTTTATATGGAATTGAATTTATGATTGAAATGAAGAACGCCAACAAATTCAAAAAGGAGTTCAAAAGGTTTCCTAAAACCTTTTGGATGGCTTTTGTCTTTTTGGGTTTTGGGTGGGGTAACTATTCCACGGCCTGGTCCCAATGTACTCCCAGCAGCGCGACACTTTGCGTGGCCGGCGATGATGACACTTATGTTTGGATCAATGGAACCGCGATCACGACCAATAATCCTTCGGCGGGCGGGACGCTTTTTCCCTACGTGAACTGGGATCAGCCGGGAACTCCGGTTTGCGTGAGCGTGCCCATTGGCCTTTTAAACGCTTCACCAGCCGCCAATGAGATCGCGGCGGTGACCTACAACCGGCAATGTTGCGAGGTTTGGACTTCCTGGGCTTTGGACATCAGCTGTTCCAACACGACCAGCCACACGGTGGTGACCAACGCCAGTGGGGGAGTTTCCCTTTACTACGATCCCCTGGGAACCTCTCCTCCGCCTCCGGTAGGCGGGGTCAATTGGTATCAAACTCCCTACTCGGCTCCCGGAACGTTATTTACGTCACCGGTTATCACGGACACGGGCACCATTTGGGGAAAACAAATTTATGACCCGAGCCCCGGCGGAATTTTGCCCCCATCTTCCTATTCCTCGGGCGGGGGCGCCAATGGCAATGAAACGCTTTACTGGCGGCAAGGGTTTACCCTGTCTAATCCCGTGACGGTGGCGGGGCCGACGACCTTTACGATCACCAAGTCGGCCAACCCCACCTCCAACATCCAGAGCAGCCAGAGGGTGACCTACACGGTGGTGGTTTGCAACACGGGCCAGGCCATGGCGGGGCCTGTCACGGTGATCGACGCCTTCACGCCGGACATGAGGTATGACGGCGCCTTGAATTTCCCCTTTAACGCCGGTCCGCCGGACGGCCAGGTCAACCAGGGTGCCAGCGCGACCACTTTCATTTACTTGAAGGGTTTTCCCGGCGGGGGAGCCTGCCAAACCATCCAGTACAAGATGGTGGACGATTACGTCGACAACAGCGAATTTTGCGGGGTCCGCCCCAATACGGCCTCCGTCAGCTGGAACAGCCAGGCGGTTTCCGCCAGCGCTTCCATCACCCTGGTTTGCCCGACCAACACCATGACCAATACCGTGACTAAAACACCCACGATCGGCAATACGGCCACTCAAACGCCGACGAATACGCCGACGAACACCGCGACGAAAACATTGACCAATACGCCCACGCTGACAAAAACGAATACTTTTCCCGCGGGAACTTTTACGCCAACCTTTACCAGTTCGGCCACTAAAACCCCCACGAATTCTCCCTCCCCGACGCCGGCCAATACCAGCGTTCCTTCCGGCTGCGGAAGCGGTTCGGTGAGTTCGCCGAAATTGGACTTGCAGATTTATTGTGTTTCCACTGGAAGCCAAGACGCCGTATTCGGGGTCAAGATCGTCAATAACGATTCCGTCGCGTTGGATATCAGCACCTTAAACCTGTCGATTTACACCTGGCTTTTTGAGGGGGTTCATTTAGCCGGGGTCCATTGGAATGGTAATAATGGCCGAGTTTTGGATTCGACGGGAACCAGCTTCTCCTGCTGCGTTAATCCGACCCAAACCAACCAAAGCGCGGTGACGGTGAACCCCAATTGCGTCACCGCCTTCACGACCACCAATCAGATCGGGGAGTTGCCTTTGTCGCTTTTGGGATCCACCACGATTCCAGCCGGAGGATCCGTTACGGGCTTGCAATTTGAGGCATGGGGTTGTCCAGGGGGCTGCGCCAACTGGAGCAGCGGTTCCTGGGCTGGACAAAACGCCTATTCCACTTGTTCCGGCGCTTCCTATACCAACAACCCCACCTTCGGCCTCTATTCCAGCGGAACCTTGCTGCAGGAATGGAGCAGCAACACCACGACCGATTCCCAGACCGGGGTTCCGCCTTGCAATAACGTTCCCACCTGTACCCCGACCTTTACCATTACCAATACCGTCACCCCAACCTATACCATGACCATTAGCCCCACGAATACCAAAACACCCACCAAAACCCCGACCCACGTTCCCACCTTAACCCCCAGCAATTCTCCGACCAACACCCCTACCAATACGGCGACACTTACCCCAACAAATACCCCGACCAATACCCCCACCGCCACTCCGACTAAAACACCCACCAATACCCCAACCAACACCCCCACCAACACCCCCACCAATACGCCGACGAAGACCCCTACCAATACCCCGACCAATACACCTACGAACACTCCCACAAATTCACCCACTCCCACCCCGACCAACACACCCACCAACACGCCTACGAATACCCCGACCAACACACCAACGAAAACCTCCACGAATACTCCCACGAACACTCCCACTAATACACCTACTCCCACCCCGACCAATAGCCCCACCAACACGCCGACGAATACCCCGACCAACACACCGACCAATTCGCCCACAAATACCCCCACGAATACCCCGACCAATACGCCCACGAGGACTCCGACCCCGACGCCCTCCAACACGCCGACAAATACACCCACGAATACCCCAACTCCAACCCTGACGAATACGCCTACTAACACTCCCACCAATTCTCCGACTCCTACCCCTAGCAACACACCCACGAACACTCCGACCAAAACGCCCACCCCGACTCCGACCAATAGCCCGACCAATACTCCCACCAATACCCCCACTAATACGCCTTCACCTACAGCCACGAATACCCCTACCCCCACCGCGACCAATAGCCCGACCAACACACCCACCGCGACTCCCACCAACACACCCTCGCCCACGGCCACCAACACTCCGACTAACACGCCGACCAGAACGCCTACCAACAGCCCCACCACCACCC